>NZ_JBSJYX010000020.1:0-77712 GCF_053711175.1 Kocuria sp. KH4 | reverse complement strand
CCCCCGGAGCGGGCGCTCGCCGTCCGCGCGCGGTGCCCGGACGTCCACCGGTGACGTCCGGCGCGGTCGTCCCGGGGCCGCGCGGGGGGGGGCGACGGCCCGCTCAGGAACGGCGGCGCCGCAGCCGGTGCGTCCGCACGGCCACGGCGGCCGGCACCGCGATCCCGGCGGCCAGCAGACCCGCGACCGGGGCGGCGCCGGGGTGTTCGTGCCGGGCGGCGGCGGTCTGCATGTTCAGGCCCGGGTTCATGCCCGCCGGGGCGGCCCGCTCCGGTGCGGCCACCCCGACGGTCCTGGGCGTCGCGGGTGCCGGGGCCGGTGACGGGGCCGGGGCCGGTGACGGGGCCGGTGGGGGAGTCGTGGCCGGGACCGGAGCGGGGACCACGACCGGGGTGACGTCCGGGGCGCCGGTGCCGGCCCCGTCGCAGGCGGCGAGGAGCTGCTGGAACAGCGCCAGGATCTGCTCGGCCGTCGCGTCGTCCAGGGCCAGCATGCTCAGCTGCACGTCCAGGGCGTCGGTGGCGTCGAAGAGGGCCTGTTCGGGGGCGGCGATCTCCGGGGTGCCCAGGGCCAGCTCGACGGCGGTCTCCAGGTCCCCGATGCGGGTCTCGGCGGCGGCGACGGCCTCCGGGTCCTCGGCGGCCTCGGCCGCGTCCAGCTCGGCCCAGGCGGCCTCGAGCTGGAGCTCGAGGTCCCCGGCGGCGGCATCGGTCAGGGCGACGTACCGCTCCTCGGCCACGACCACGGCCTCGGCGGCCTGTTCGAGCTGGCCGACCGAGACGGTGGTGATCCCGGCCGCGGCCAGGGCGGTGGTGAAGCGGCCCGAGGCCAGCAGGCAGGCGGCGTCGTCGGGGGCGGCCACGGCCGCCGGGGCGCCGAGCACCAGCCCGCCCACCAGCAGCGTGGCCGAGGAGCCTGCGGCGATCCATCCCTTGAGGGTCGTGCTCATCGTGGTCATGCCCTGTCTCTCCTGCTCTCCCGAGGTGACCCGGGGACGGTCCCCGAGGTGACCCGGGGACGGTCCCCGGGGTGCACCGGCGCGGGCCCGCGCCCGGACCCGGCCGCGGTGCGGCGGCGGGCAGGCGGAGCCGCTGGCTCTCCGCCGGGTGGGCCCGGGCGTGGGGGAGCCCGGGCCGCCGGTGGCGAGCCGCTGTGAGCTCACGGTGGGGGCCGGTCCGTGCCGTTGGCAATCGTGAACCGCAGGTGTTTTCCCGTGTCGGCCGCAGGGGCCTCGGGCTCGAGGACGGATGTCGTGACGGCTGCGTCCGGCGGCCGCTCCGGCTGCGCCCGTCGCCCGGACGACGAGCGCTCGCCGGCGAGCGCCCCCCGGTGGCCGCCGGGCGCTGTCCGGCGCGAGGAGTGCCGGCGCCTGCGTCCCCCGGGGCCCGCGACGGGCGAGCAGGCTCAGTCGGGGGCTGACGCGGCTCCCGCGGCGAACCGGCATCTCACCCAGCCCGCGGGGTCGCAGCGGGCGCAGGTCGTCGGCCAGAAGTCCTCGGTCCAGAGCACGTCGCGGTGGCGCTCCGTCACCGGAAGCACGCCGGCGGGCACCAGCGTGGTCCCGGCCGGCCACCCGGGCTGGACGGCGGTGCTCAGGAGGACGACGTCGAACACCGTCCGGCACCGGATGCAGGTCATGCCGTTGTTCAGATCCACGATCATGGGGTCGTCACCTTTCGCTGGTCGGTGGTCGTGCCGCTAAGGTACGGCTGCCGGGGGCCGGCCGCACCGTCCCGGTCGGTCGGTCGCCGGTGGGCGGACGGCTGCGGTGTCCGTCGTCGGCGCGGTCGTGGTGGGTGGTGTGCGGGCCGGGGTTCAGGGTCGGCGGCGGCCGAGGACGGCACGGCGGGTGAGCTTCACGCTGCGGGCCACGACGCGTTCGAGGGGTCCCTGTCCCAGGGCCCGCTGCCAGGCGAGGGCGAAGAGCGCGGCGAGCCCGGCCTGGACGCCGAACCAGAGAGCGGGCCGGTCGTAGTGCACCTCGGTGGACAGGGCCAGCAGATGGGCCGTGTACAGGGTCAGGCTCATCGCCCCCATCGCCGAGAGCGGCAGCAACCAGGTCCCGAAGCGGCGGGCGAGCAGCAGGCAGGCGCCCAGGGCGGCCATCGCCGAGCCCAGCCCCAGGGCCAGGGCCAGCGGGGTGTTGGTGTGCGGGCCGGCGATCGCCAGCCACCACCAGGTGGTGGTGGGCAGCACCGGGTCCGGGCCCCAGACGATGATGTCGTCGATCATCTCCTCGCTCAGCGCCGGGGTGTGGGTCATCAGCCGGTCGTAGCCCCCGGCCTGCAGGATCAGCACCCAGTAGGCGGACCACGCCGCCACGGCCAGCCCGATACCGGTGACCACCAGCAGCACCTGGGTGCGCAGACCGGCCAGGTTCAGCCGCCCGACCGCCAGCCCGGCCAGCAGATAGGCCAGATAGGGCAGGGCGGGATAGGTGCCGGTCAGCAGCAGCTGGGCCGCACCGGCCGCCGGGGCGGCGGCCAGGTCCGCGAACCCCGGGTTCAGATCGGCCGCGACCGGCAGGCTCTCGCGCAGCAGGTGCGTCAGGACCGGGCCGGCCACGGCGAAGACCCCCGCCCAGGCGAAGAGACCCCGGGCGGGCACGCGCAGGAACGGGAGCGCCAGCAGGAACAGCGCCCCGTAGTAGATGAGGATGTCCACCGCCGGGATCTCCTCCACGGTGGTGCCCGGGATCAGCGGGTTCACCGCCAGCCCCAGCCCGGTGATCAGCACGGCCCGCACCGCCAGCCCGGCCCGGGTGGCCGTCAGCGCCGGCCCGGTGTGCGGGGTGCGCCCACCGGAGGAGAAGGCCAGGCTCACCCCGGCCAGGAACGCGAACAGCGCGGCGGAGCGGCCGGCGAAGACCGTCCACTGGGCGGTGGGCTCGAAGGTCTGCGGGTCCCAGGCCGGCAGGATGTGGATGGAGGCCATCCCCAGCAGGGCCAGACCACGGGCGGCATCGACGCCGACCAGGCGCCGCGTGCGGCCGGCCGGGGCGCCGGTCGGCGGGCCGTCCACCGCGGCCGGCGCCGGGGCGGCGCTTCCACGGACCGGCGCTGGAGCGGTGGCGCGCCGTGCCGGCGCCGGGCGGCTGTGGGCATCGGTCATGGCTGGTCGTCCCCCCGCGAGTCGTTCCGGCGGGCCGACGGCCCGCCGAGAACTCCAGCCCATCAGGACGACGTGTGGCCGGGTTAGCGGCAGCCTGTGTCCCTGCTGTGAACCCGGACCGGCAGCAGCGCGGTCCGTGCCGGCGCGTGCCCGGGTCGGCTCAGTCCGCGGCCAGGACGGCGGCGAGGAGGCCGGGGAAGCGGGCGTCCAGGTCCTCCCGGCGCAGGGTGCTGTGGATCGCTGTTCCTCGGTAGCGCTGGCCGATCACTCCGGCGTCGCGCAGCACGCGGAAGTGGTGCGTGGAGGTGGACTTGCTGACCGGCAGGGCGAACGCCATGCAGGCCTGCTCGGTGTGCCCGCCGGCCAGCTGCTTGACGATGGTCCGGCGCACGGGGTCGGCCAGGGCGGAGAGGACGGCGTCGAGGCGGATGTCGTCCCGGTCCGGGTGCTCCAGTGTGCGCATGACCTCATCCTCCCCGGGACGCGCTTAGTACGGTGACCATCGTACTACGATGGTTTCCGTACACAGCCGGGCACGTCGGTGACGACGCGCCCGCCCGCCGGCACCCCTGGAGGAGCACCCATGTCCCGCGCCCTGTTCGACCCGATCACCCTCCGCGGCGTGGAGATCCGCAACCGCATCTGGATCCCGCCGATGTGCCAGTACTCCGTGGACGCCCAGGACGGTGTGCCCACCGACTGGCACCTCATGCACCTGGGGTCGTTGGCCCGGGGAGGCGCCGGTGCGGTCTTCGTCGAGGCCACCGGTGTGGTGCCCGAGGGTCGCATCAGCCCGCAGGACCTCGGCCTGTGGAACGACGCCCAGCGTGACGCGTTCCGCCGGATCACCGACCTGATCCACTCCCAGGGGGCGAAGGCGGGCATCCAGCTCGCCCACGCCGGGCGCAAGGCGTCGACCTGGCGCGCCTGGGGCGACCACCCCGAGGGCAGCGTTCCGCCCGAGCACGGCGGCTGGCAGCCGGTGGGCCCGTCCCCGGTCGCCTTCCCCGGCCTGGCCACCCCGACCGAGCTCGACTCCGCCGGCATCCGCGGCGTCGTCGAGGCCTTCGCCGCGGCCGCGCGCCGGGCCGTCGAGGCCGGATTCGACGTGCTGGAGCTCCACGGCGCCCACGGCTACCTGCTGCACGAGTTCCTCTCGCCCCTGTCGAACCGCCGCACCGACGCGTACGGCGGCGTCCTGGGCAACCGCGCACGCCTGCTGCTGGAGGTCACCGACGCGGTGCGCGCCGAGGTCGGCGAGGACGTGCCGCTGGTCGTGCGCCTGTCGGCCACGGACTGGACGGAGGGCGGCTGGACCCCGGAGGAGACCGAGCAGGTCTCGGCCTGGCTGGGGGAGCACGGCGTCGACCTCATCTCCGTCTCCTCCGGCGGCAACGTCGCCGAAGCGCAGATCCCGGTCGGTCCCGGCTACCAGCTCGCCTTCGCCACCGCCGTCAGGGAGCGCACCGGTCTCCCGGTGGCCGCCGTCGGGATGATCGACGAGCCCTTCCAGGCCGAGCAGATCGTCGCCCTGGGCCAGGCCGACGTCGTGCTCGTCGGACGCGAGTCCCTGCGCGACCCGAACTTCCCCATCCGGGCCGCCCGGGCGCTGCGCTACTCGATGCCCTACCTGCCCGCCCAGTACGAGCGCGCCTACCGCTGAGTCCGGTGCCGGGCTATCCGACCGGCGCGCGGGTCCACCGCCATTCCCACACGGGGCCCACCTCCGGGTCCTCCCGGTCGGCGACGTGCTCGAAGCCCAGCGCCACGAGCACACCCGTCGACGGGTTGGGACCGGGCAGCGTGTGCGCGATCACGTGGTCGACCTCGTCGCCGGCCACGGCGCGCTCGACGAGGGCCCGGGCCGCGGCCGCCCCGTATCCCCGGCCCCGGAACGCCGGGGCGACCTCGTAGCCGATCTCGACCGCGCGGTCGACCGGCGGCGCCGCGAAGCCGCCCGAGCCGAGCAGGCGCCCGGTCGCGGCGTCCACGAAGAACTGCATCGACCACGCGTGCTCCGCCGCCGGGGAGTCCCGCAGGTGCTGCAGGGTGAAGGCGACGGCCTCCGGGAACTCGGGCCAGCCGTCCGGGACGGGCGAGCCGATCAGCGTGCCGAACAGGGCGCGGTCCGTGCTGAGCGCCTCCAGCAGCGCCACGGTCGCGGGGACGAGCCGGACCCCGGGGTGCAGCGACATGGTCAGCACCCCCTTGCCGCGGAAGGGCTGCACGACCCGGGGGCGCCCCGGGACGTGGTGGGCGCGCACGCCGTCGGGCCCGGCCACCGGGTCCACCCCCTGCCGCGGGAGCGGTGCCCGCGCGCCGGCTCCGTGCCGGGTCCGGTGCCGCCCGCGACGGCGGCCCCGAGGTCGGGGACGACGCCTTCGTTCCTGCCCCCCTGCTTCGTCATGCCGTGCTCCTCGCTCCTCCGCCTGCGTCGTGGTGCCGCGGCCCGTCGTGGCGGCCGGCGCACCGGGGTCGTGCCCCTCAGGAGGTCCTGCGGTCGAAGGTCAGGTGGATGACCCCGCTGGGCGCCGAGACGACCTCGATGTCGTAGTCCTCCTCCAGGGCCTCCAGCCCGTCCCACACCCGGACGCCGCGGCCGAGCACGATCGGCACCTGGACCAGGTGCATGTGGTCGACCAGGCCGGCGGCGAGGAAGTCGCGCACGACGGTGGGGCCGCCTCCGATGCGCACGTCCCCTCCGCCGGCCGCCGCACGGGCGGCCCGGAGCGCCTCGGCCGGCGCGGCGTCGAGGAAGTGGAACGTGGTGCCGCCCTCCATCGCGATCGAGGGCCGCGGGCGGTGGGTCAGCACGAGGACCGGCGTGTGGAACGGCGGGTTCGGGCCCCACCATCCCGTCCAGCCGGCGTCGTCCTGCCAGTCCGGGGGACCGAACTTGCCCGCGCCCATGATCTCGGCGCCGATGCCCGGCTCGTGCTGCTGGGCGAACGCGTCGTCGACGCCGGCGGTGCCGCCCCGGCGTCCCAGGATCGGGGCGCCGAAGCGGGTGTCGATCAGCCACTCGTGCAGCCGCTGCCCGGCGTGGCCCATGGGCGCCTCCGGCGCCTGGCCCGCACCGGTCGCGAAACCGTCCAGGGAGAGGGAGAAGTTGTGGATGCGGGTCCGTGTCATCTGCTCGCTCCGTCTCTTCGCCGCGTGGGCCCGGCGGCGGGTGCCGCGGGGCCAGCGGGCTACCGGTCGGCGTTGACCAGGACGTCCGCGGCGTCCGCCCCGAAGCAGCTCCAGGTGGCCGGCAGCGGCCCGTTCTCGTCGACGTTCCAATTGTTGGTGATGGTGAGGCACTCGAGCACGAGATTCTCCGCCGTGACGTTCTTGTTGCGTTCCCGGTCGGCCTCGGCGTCGATCCTGGCCTGCTCGAGACGCGACTGGGCGCGGTCCACGTTCGCCTCGGCCTCCACCACCCGGTTCAGCGCGTCCTGGGCGGTCTGGTCCAGCGCCGCCGGCGGCAGCGCCACGGAGTCCAGCTGCACCCCGTACGGGGACAACCGCTCGGTCAGCGCCGTCTCCACGGCCTCGCGCACCTCCTCGACCTTGCCCTCCGCGCGAGCCTCCGCGGGGGTGTAGGAGGCCAGGACGGTGGCCACCGCCTCCCGGGCCGCCGGCTGGACGAGCATGCCGTCGACGTTCTCGAACTGCCGGTACCGGGACCACAGCTCCTGGGCCTGCTCACCGGTGATGGTCCACTGCACGGTCATGTGCTGGGTGCCCGAGCCCCCGCCGGCGAAGGCGATCGGGGCGTCCAGCTCCGAGCGCTGCAGCTGGGTGGAGAAGGTCTCGACCTCGGCCCAGGAAGCCTTGACCTGCCATCCGGCCTGGAGGGTGCGGGAGTACCGGCCCAGGCTGGTCTCGATGCCCACCTCCCGGGCCCCGACCCGGGCCAGCGTGGTGCCCGCGGTGACGAGCAGCAGCAGCACCGCCGCGCTGACGGCCGTGATCCCGACCGCCTTGCGCGTGGCGCTGGGGCGGGGGTGCTCCCCGGCGGCGTCCTGCTGCACCGTGGTCTTCGGCACGGTCCACCAGGCGACGATCGAGAGCACGAGGACGAGGGCCAGGACGGCGGCCGTGACGATGAAGAACATGCTGGGTTGTCCCCGATCTCGCAGAGTGCCGGTGCCGCACCCGAGGGGCACGGCTGTTCACAGTGGTAAACACTGGCACACCGGGGGGCGGCAGGCACCCGATCGCCGCCCCGCGCGGCGCCACACTTCGGGGGACCGTCGGTTCCCGGGCCCGCCGGGGCACGCGCCCCTCCGCCCGCGGGTTCCCGTGCGGGGCCACGGACGGAGGGGTCCGGCCCGGGTGACCGGGGCGCATCCGGCACATGAACGGGTGTTGAACGGGTAACGTATCGGTACTACGTTGTGACGGGCCCGAGAACGGGCTCGACGTCAGAGATGTCCGGTGCACGCACGCGCATCTGGAACGCGAGGTGTTGCGATGACTGTCCGGATTCCTCCCGTGGTCCGACGGGGCGGCGCCGTCGCGGGACGCCTGCTGGTCTACGTCCTGATCTGGGCCGGCCTCGCCCTGCTCATCGCCGCCGCCGGGATCCGGCTCTTCTGGGGCGAGATCAGCGTGGGCCAGATGCTCCTCAACCTCGTCTCCGTGCAGTTCGACGGCGGGGGCGGCCCCCTCGTGTGGATGGGCATCCTCGGGATCGGCGTCGTCCCCCTGCTCCTCACCGCCGGGATCGCCCTGTGGCAGCACGCCAGGCGCCGCCGGCACCGCCGCGGCGGCGACGTGCGGCCGGGCCGGCCGCGGTGGATCGTGCGCGTGATCTCCACCGTCGCCGTGGCCGGGGTGGTCGTCGGCGGCAGCACGGCGTTCGCCACGACGGTGGGCGTGGGGGACTACCTCAGGGCGGGGAACTCCGCGTACGACCTCGGTGACTACTACGTGGAGCCGACCGTCACCGGCGACGAGCACCAGCGCAACCTGGTGCTGATCTACCTCGAGTCCGGCGAGGCCACGCTGGCGGACGAGGAGCTCTTCGAGAAGAACGCGTTCGCCCCGCTGCAGGAGGTCACCCGGGCCTCGGACGGATGGCGCAGCGTGGAGGGCCTCCGGCAGTACGAGGGCGGAGGCTGGACGATGGCCGGGCTCACGGCCACGCAGTGCGGCGTGCCCCTGAAGGGCCTCGGCGCCGCCGCGGACAGCGGCGCCCTCAACGACCTCGGGGGCGACGCCGGCACCTACCTGGGCGGGACCACCTGCCTGGGCGACGTCCTCGGCGAGCACGGCTACACCAGCGTCTTCCTGGGCGGGGCCAACGCCTCCTTCGCCGCCAAGGACGCCTTCCTGGGCACCCACGGCTACTCCGAGGTGAAGGACCTCTCCGACTGGCGGGCCGCCGGCGAACCGGAGGAGAGCTTCCGCGGCGACTGGGGCCTGAGCGACGGGCGCCTCATGGCCCACGCCAAGGACGAGGTCGACGCGCTGCACGCCGAGGCGGAGCGGACCGGCCGGCCGTTCAACCTCTCCGTGCTGACGCTGGACACCCACGAGCCGGTGCACATCTACGACTACTGCACCGTGGACACGGAGAGCGTGGTGACCTCCGCGTTCTTCTGCTCCATGACCCAGGTGGCCGGCTTCGTGGCCCACCTCGAGGAGCGGGGCTATCTCGAGGACACCGCCGTGGTGATCATGGGCGACCACCTCAAGCACATGAGCGCCGGC
Source organism: Kocuria sp. KH4 (assembly GCF_053711175.1). NCBI lineage: Bacteria > Bacillati > Actinomycetota > Actinomycetes > Micrococcales > Micrococcaceae > Kocuria > Kocuria sp. KH4. Next base: position 68,901 of record NZ_JBSJYX010000020.1, on the reverse strand, counting down.
GATGCCTTCCACGAGCAGCTGGACCACCACGGCGACCGCACCATCTTCAACCGGGTCTGGGTGCCCGGCGCGGACGGGACCGGCGGGCTGCGCCCCCGCGTGGACCAGCTGAGCATGTACCCCACGATCCTGGAGGCCGCCGGCCTGGAGCTGCGGGACCGTGCGGCGGGACTGGGCGTGTCCGCCTTCAGCGCCCAGCTGCCCGAGGGCTCGGCGCGGACCCTGGCGCCGGAGCAGTACACCGAGCTGCTGGAGTCGCGGTCCTCCCGGTTCTACGCGCAGGCGTGGGCCGGCGCCGGGTAGCCGCGGTCAGCACGTCGAGGACGCCGCTATCCGGTGCCCCGGGGCCGGTCGACGTCGTAGGTGATCTGCACCATGCCGTTGTCGAAGCGGCGCTCCCGCACGAGACGCAGGCCCAGTGACAGCCCGTCCGGGAAGACCGGGGTGCCGCCTCCGACGGTGACCGGGCACAGCAGCAGCTCCACCACGTCGACCACGCCCAGCCGCAGGGCGCTCCCGGCCAGGGTCGGGCCCTCGATCGTGAGGTCCCCGGACGCCGCGGACCTCGCACGCTCGACCGCCTCGGCGGTGAGCTCGGGCTCGAGCCGGGTGCGCTCGGTCCACGTCCGCTCGAGGGTCCTGGAGAACACGACCTTGTCGGCCCGCGCCCACGTGTCCGCGAACCGCGCCGATTCGGGCGACCACGTCCGGGCGGTGGGGTCCGTCTCCCACACGGCCATGGTCTCGTACATGCGGCGCCCGTAGAGATACGTGCTCACCGGAGCCAGGTCGTCGGTCAGGGCGGCGACGACCGCCTCGTCGGGCATCGCCCAGGAGAAGTCGCCCCGGGCGTCGGAGTTGTAGCCGTCCAGCGAGCAGGCCACGGAGTAGATCACGTTCCCCATGGCCGCACTCAACCCGACGAGGGCACCCCGGCGCAAGGGGCGGGGTGCGGGCGGGGCCCGCCGCGGGCGGTGATCCCGTCGGCCCTCGCCCGCGCGGGGACCGGGGCGCGGCGCGCGCCCGCCGAGCCGGGTGCGCCCGGGGCTCAGCCGGTCCCCGTCACCGGCCCGGTGCCGGTGTGGCGCAGCGGCGGGCGCCGGGCCCGGGGGAGGCCGTCGACGACGAGCTCGTAGGCGTTCAGCACCAGTTCCGCCACGAGCTCGCGGGTGATCCCGGGGCCGGCGGCGAGGGAGATCCAGTGCTGCTTGTTCATGTGGTGGCCGGGCGTGATCGTGGGGAACTCCTGGCGCAGGGCGGCCCCGTGCGGGGGTTCGCACTTGAGGGTCACGATCGGCTCGCCGGGGGCCTCGGTGGCCATCAGGAAGATCTTGCCCGCGACCTTGAAGACGTCGTGCTCGGGGCCGAAGGGGTACGTGCGGGACACCGCCGGCAGCGCGGCGGCCGCCTCCATGGCGACCTGTTGAAGCTGCGTTCCGTCCACGGTCCGTCTCCTTCCGGGGCCGCCGCCTCCCGGGGCCCACCTGCTCCGCTGGGTGTCGGGACCAGTATCCCCGGCGCCGACCGGAGGGCCGGGGACCGGGACGCCGTGACGCAGACGCGGCGGAACACCCTCAGACCAGCAGCTGGTGACGGGCGAGCTCGCGGTAGAGCTCGGAGGTGCCCAGCAGCTCCTCGTGGGTGCCGGTGGCGGCCAGCCGGCCGCGGTCGAGCACGAGGATCTGGTCGGCGCCCACCACGGTCGAGAGGCGGTGGGCCACGATGAGGACGGTGCGACCGGCCGCGGCGGAGCGGATGGCGGCGTGGAGGGCCTGCTCGTTGCGGGAGTCCAGGCTCGCGGTGGGCTCGTCGAGCAGCAGCAGCGGCGTGTCCGCGAGCAGCGAGCGGGCGATGGCCAGGCGCTGGCGCTCGCCGCCGGAGAGCCCGGCGCCGTCGTCGCCGACGGGTGCGTCCAGGCCCTCGGGGTGCTCCTGCAGCCGCGCCAGGAGATTGACCGCCTCCAGGACCGCGCGGCAGGCGGCCTCGTCGGCCGCCGGAGCGGCGAGCAGCAGGTTCTCCCGGACGGTGCCGGCCAGCACGGGGGCGTCCTGCTCGACGTAGCCGATCCGGGCCCGCAGACCGGCCCGGGACAGGGCGCGCAGATCGGTGCCGTCGAGGCGGATCGCGCCGTGGTCGGGATCGTGGAAGCGTTCGATGAGGGCGAGCAGCGTGGACTTGCCGCCCCCGGACGGTCCGACGATCGCGGTGGTCGATCCCGCCGGGACCGTGAAGCTGAGCTGGTCGAGCACCGGCCGGCCCACGCGGTAGGAGAAGGTGACCCGGTCGAAGGACACCTCCACCGGGCGCCCCCGCCGTGCCGTGCGCACGGCGGCGTCCCCGGCGCCGGGGGCGCCTCCCGCCGGTTCCACGGCCCGGTCCAGCGCGTCCTCGCGCGGGAGCACGAGGATCTCCTGGATCCGGCCCAGGGCGCCCAGGGCGGCGCGGACGGTGGTGACGGCGGAGAAGAACTGCCCCAGGGGCATGACCATCATGAACAGGAAGAGGATGAAGCTCACCAGATCGGCGACGGCGAGCGCCCCGGAGGCCACGCGGTAGCCGCCCACGCCCAGGACGGCCAGGAAGGACCCCTGGACGGCCAGCCCGCTGATCGGCCAGAGCACCGCGCCGACCCCGGCGACGCGCACCCCGTAGGCGTAGGCCGAGACGGCCTCCGTGTCGAGCCGGGCCACCTCCCGGTCGGTGGCGCCGCTGGCGCGGATGGTCCGCACCCCGGACACGGCGCGGTCCACGCCGGCGGCCAGGCGGCCCACGGCCTCCTGGGCCGCGCGGGTGAGGACCTGGATCCGCGCCGAGGCGATCACGACGGCCAGCACGGCGACCAGGACGACCCCGAGGGTGAGGCCGAGCAGCAGCGGGTCCAGCAGGGCCATCCCGATCAGCGCGCCGGTGAAGACGAGCGCGCCGCCCAGGGCGTCCACGAGCCCGCCGGTCAGCGCGGCCCGCACCGCCGTGGTGTCCGAGCCCACCCGGGAGACCAGGTCGCCGGTCCGGCGGGCGTCGTGCTCGCGCACCGGCAGGTGCAGGAGCTGGTCCACCAGGCGCCGCCGGGCGGTGAGCACGACGCCCTCGGCGGTGCGCTCGAGCAGGTACTGCTGCGCCGCGCCCACCACCCCGGCGCCCAGCACCAGCAGGACGAGCACCAGCACCACCGGCGTCGCCGACCGGTCGGCGCTGATGGACCCGATGACCCGGTGGACGGCCACCGGCTGCGCGAGGCTCAGTCCCGCCCCGAGGACGGACAGCACCAGCACCACGCCCAGGACGGCACGGTGCTCGGTGAGGTAGCCGACCAGGTCCCGCAGCCGGGCGCGGGGGGCCGGTGCGTCGGCGGCGGTCGGGTCAGTCACGCGCGAACCTCGATCCGCCGTACCTGCGGTGCACCGCCTGGCGGCTCACGCCCAGCGCCGCGGCGATCTGCGCCCACGACGCTCCGCGCGCGCGGGCCCGGCGCACGGCCACCGCCTCCTTCTGGGCGAGCTGCCGCTGCAGTTCGGCCGTGGCCCGCAGCGCCCGCAGCGGGTCGTCGTCCTCCGCCCGGGCCACCAGTGTGCTCATCGGTACCTCGTCCATCGTCGCCACACCTCCCACGTGTCAACGTACGCTGACACCACACCGGTGTCAATGTTCATTGACACCGATGCGTCGGTGCGGTCGGCCTGTTCCCACGCCGGGGTCGTCTCGGTAGGGTGGGCGCGGGCGACGCCGACGACGGCACGCCCGGCGTGGCGATCGGGGGGCCGGTACCGGAGCCCGGTCGAGGTCGATCGATTCTGGGAGGAAGCATGTCTGATTCGCAGCAGGATCCGAACCAGCAGGAGGGCCCCGCCGACGGCGGTGCGGCCGGCGCCCCGGGCATCCACGACGGCGGCGCCGACGGCGGAGCCGACGGGGGAGCGGAAGGTCCCGCCGACGGCGGTGCGGCCGGCGCCCCGGGCATCCACGACGGCGGCGCCGACGGCGGTGCCGACGGTGGTGCCGACGGCGGAGCGGAAGGTCCGGCCGACGGCGGCGCGGACGGCGCCCCGGGCATCCACGACGGCGGCGCTGACGGCGGCGCTGACGGCGGCGCTGACGGTGGTGCCGACGGTGGTGCCGACGGTGGTGCCGACGGAGGAGCAGAGGCACAGGGCGGCTGAGCATGCCCGACACCCGCAGCGACTCACAGGACCCCGGCGTCCGAACGGACGCCGGGGTCCTGGAGGGCCGCCTGATCGACATCGGCCGGGAGCAGTTCGCCCGTGAGGTCTGGGGCCGCACCGCGCTGCTCACCCGCGGCGCCGGGGACTTCTCCGATCTGTTCTCCGCCGCGGCCGTCGACGAGCTCGTCGCGCACCGCGGACTGCGCACGCCCTTCCTGCGCGTCGCCAAGGACGGCTCCACGGTCCCCGACGCCGCGTTCACCTCGTCCGCCGGTGTCGGGGCCACCGTTCCCGACCAGCTCGACGACACCGCCCTCTGGCGCCGCTTCGCCGACGGGGCCACGCTCGTCCTGCAGGCCCTGCACCGCACGTGGGAGCCGGTCGCCGACTTCAGCACCAGGCTGAGCACCGAGCTCGGTCACCCGGTCCAGGCCAACGCCTACGTCACCCCGCCGCAGAACCGTGGCTTCGACGACCACTACGACGTGCACGACGTCTTCGTGCTGCAGATCGCCGGCACTAAGCGCTGGATCATCCGCGAGCCCGTCCACCCGGACCCGCTGCGCGACCAGCCCTGGACCGCGCACCGCGCCGCCGTCGCCGAGGCCGCGCAGGGCGCTCCCCGGATCGACACCGTGCTCGAGCCCGGTGACGCCCTCTATCTGCCGCGGGGCTGGCTGCACGCCGCCCAGGCGCAGCACCAGGTCTCCATCCACCTCACGCTCGGGATCCACACCTGGACCCGGCACGCCCTGGCCGAGCAGCTGGCTCAGGCGGCCCTGGCGCTGCTGGCCGACGAGCCCGGGATGCGTGCCACGCTGCCGCTGGGCATCGACGGGCCCGACCCGGAGCTGGACGCCGTCCGTGAACGGCTGGCCGCGGCCGTCGCCGCCGCGGACCCCGCCGCCCTGTTCCACCGCACCCGAAGGAGCCAGGGCCGCCCCGCCCCACTGGGCCCCCTGGCCCAGCTGAAGGCCGTCGAGGAGCTGCGCCCGGACACCCCGGTGCGGCTCCGGGGAGCGCTCGCGGCGCGGATGGAGGGCTCCCGCCTGACCACGCGGGTGGGCTGGCTCGACTTCCCGGGCGCCGATCTGCCCGCCGTCGAGCGCCTGCTCGACGGGGAGGCGCACACGGCGGAGAACCTCGGCGTCGAGCTCGTCGCGCGGCTGCTGCGCGCGGGCGTCGTCGTCCCCGCCGACCGGTGACGATGCCGGCCGGTGACGCCGCCGCGGCGACCGCCGCCGAGCGCTTCTCCTGCGCCGGGGCCGCCCGGGGCCGCGGGGACCCGATGGCGGGCACGGCGCCGCGCGGCGCCGCCTGGGTCCTCGTGGAGCACCGGGGCGGGTGGCCGGCCGACGGATTCGACGGCCTGGACCTGGAGCCGGAGACCAGGTCCCGCGTGGTCGCCGCGGCGCAGGCGGCGCGGGCCCGCGTGCTGCTGGTCCGCCGGCACGGCCGCCGCGGCGATGCGGAGCCCCGGCGCTGGGCCGTGCTGCGCCACGGTCCCGACGGCGCCGGTCGCCAGCAGTGGGGCACGTGGGACCGGGACGAGGACCTGGCGGACGTCGCCGCAGCCCTCGACGCCCCCGGGGAGCCGGGCCACCCGCCGGTCGTGCTGGTCTGCGCCCACGGCCAGCACGACCCCTGCTGCGCCGTGCACGGACGGCCCGTGGCGCGGGCGCTGAGCGAGCGCTGGCCGGAGCTGGTGTGGGAGTGCGCGCACGTCGGCGGGGACAGGTTCGCCGGCAACGTGGTGCTCGCCCCCGACGGCGTCTACTACGGGGGTCTCGACGCCGAGTCCGCCCTCGGCGTGGTGGGGGAGCACCTGGCCGGCCGGGTGCACGCCGGGCACCTGCGCGGCTACACCGATCTCACGCCGCCCCAGCAGGCGGCGGTCGCGGCGGCCCTCGGGCGCTTCGGTCCGGCGGGCCGGTCCGACTACACGGTGACCGAGACGTCCCGCCACGGCGACCGCTGGCGGATCCGCCTCGCCGGCCGCCCCCCGCACCCGGGCCGGGTCGACGTCGAGCTGCAGGCCCACCGCGCCCCGCCGTGCCGGCTGACCTGCCTGGGGGCGGCGACGGGCTCGGCCGTCGTCTACGAGCTCACCGCGATCTGCGGCGGGTGAGCGAGGCGGCCCTCGGGGTCGGCACCGGCCGCGGCTCAGCGCGAGCCCGCCGCTCTCCCGGCCGGGGCGGGGCGGGACCGCCGCGCCGGCCGGCTACGGGGCGTCCTCGGCGGTGAGGGCGACGCTGACGTCGTGGCGGACGAGGGTGCCGCGCTCCACCGTGCGTGAGACCGTGCAGTACTTGTCGTGGGAGAGGTGCACGAGACGCTCGACCATGCCGGCGGCCTTGCGCCCGGCGGCGTCGTCGGGGAACGCGAGGTGGAAGGACAGGCGCAGGTCCTCCAGGCGGTTCGCGCCGTCCTCCACGACCTGCCGCCCCGAGGCCTCGACCCGGAACTGCGCGGGCTGGGCGCGGCGCGTGGTGGCGGTGTCCACCGGGACGGCCGAGCACCCGGCGAGGGCGGCCAGGAGCAGCTCCACGGGGGACAGCAGGTCCTCGCCCTGGCCGAAGGCGACCTCGGCCCCCGCGGCGTTGCGGGCGGTGTAGCGGCCGGTGGAGCTCCGGAGCAGCTCGACGGTGCGGGGGACGGGGGCCGGGGATGCGCTCATGGACCCATGATGCCGAACGCGGACGGTCCCGTCCGGCACCCGAGGCCGCGCCCGCACGGATCAGCCGCGCGAGCGGGCCTCGGCCGCCTCACGGGCCAGGCGGCGGCCGACCTCGATGGGATCCCGGGGGCTGCCGCGCAGCAGGGCGGCCAGGGCGCCGCTGTAGGCCACCAGCACCTCGTCGGCCAGGTCCTGGGCACGCGCCCCGGCGAGGGGGCGGGACAGCTGCAGGAGCCGCTCGGCCAGCAGGGCGGTGTCGGCGCCCAGGACCTCGGCGATCTCGTCGGTGGCGTCCGGGAGCTCGGTCGCCGCGGCCAGGAAGGCGCACCAGCGTGCCGGCCGGTGCCGCCCGCCCCGGTAGGCGGCCAGCGCGTCGAACACCGCCAGCAGCCGCGCCGTGTCGTCCCCGGCCGCCACGACGTGCTGGTCCCAGACGGCCCGCCAGTCCGCCAGCCGGATCCGCAGGGCCTCGGCGACCAAGGCGTCCTTGCTGCCGAAGTGCGCGTAGAGGGTGGCCGCGGAGACCTCCGCCTCGCGCAGCAGCTCGTCGACGGGCGTGGCCCGGATGCCGCGGTCGAACAGCACCCGGTCGGCCGCCCGGAGCAGCCGGTCGCGCGCGGGAGGTCTCCGATCGGTGGTCACCCCTCCAGTGTAGGGACCACCTTCCAGAACGGTCGTTATGGTGTAGTGTAACGATCGTTCTGGTATCGAGGTGACCAGGAGATGCGATGCGAGCTCTGGTGCTCAGTGGAACGGCGCTGATCGCGGCGACCTACGGGTTGGCGCGCTTCGGCTACGGGCTCTTCCTGCCGCGGTTCACGGAGGCCTTCCCGATGGGGTCGGCCGTCTCCGGGCTCGTCCAGGCCGGCAGCTTCCTCTCCTTCTGCCTCGCCGCGGTCCTGGCCTCGCGCCTGGCCGCCCGCCCGCGGCTGGTCGTGGTGTGCGCCGGGGAGGCGGCCGCGCTGGGCTCGGCGGGAGTGGCGCTCGCCCCCACCGCGGTCGTCCTCGCGGGAAGCGTGGTGCTGGCGGGCGCGGGCGCGGGCTTCGCCTCCCCGGGCCTGGTCACGCTCATCGAGCGCAACCTCCCCCCGGCGCGCCGGGAGGGCGCGCAGACGGTCGTCAACGCCGGCACCGGGGTGGGCATCGTCGCCGCGGGCGTCCTCCTGCTCCTCACGGTCGAGCAGTGGCGCCTGGCCTGGGCGGCCGTGGCCGCCCTGGTGCTCCTCGCCACCGTGGCCACGCTCCGGGCCGACCGCTCCGGCCACCGGGTCCGGGCTCCACAGCCACCGGCACGGTGGCGCGCCCGGGACCTGGCGCCCCTGGCCGCCCCCGTGGCCGCGGCCGCGCTGGCCGGCGCCTCGAGCGCCGCGGTCTGGACCTTCGGGCGCACCGTCCTGGCCGCGGCCCGTCCGGGCGAGGAGCACTACTCGATCGGCGCGTGGCTGGTCCTGGGAGCCGCCGGCGCACTGGGCGCGACCGCGGGAAGGATCGTGCAGGCCTGGAGTCTGCGCACGGCCTGGTGCCTGACCGTCGCCGCCATGGCCGGCTCGACCGTCGTCCTGGGGGTGGCGCCCGGGACCGCCCCGGCCGCGTACGTCGCCGTGGCCGTGTTCGGGGCCGACTACATCGCCCTGAGCGGCGTGCTCATCCTCTGGGCCGCCCGCGTGCTGCCGGGGCGCGCCTCCGCGGGCACGGCGGCGCTGTTCATCGCCCTGGCCGTCGGCCAGGCGGTCGGCTCGGTCCTCCTGGGGCTCCTGCTGGGGTCCGGCTCGCCCGTCCCGGCCTTCGTGGTCGCCGGCCTCGTCGGCGTCCTCGCCGTCGTCCCGGCCGTGCGCCACCGGCCGGCCGCCCCGCCACCCGGTCCCGCGGTGGCCCCCGGCCGGGAGCGGGGTCAGCGGGCGGGGGCCTGAGCGGGCCGAGGCGCCGGGGCGCTCGTGCGGGCCGCGCCGGCCCGGGCCTCAGCCGGCGAGACCGGTGGGGCGCGGGGCCAGGCGCACCCGGAAGGACTGCTCGGCCGGTTCGTGGACGACACCGGGCAGCAGCGCGAGGTAGGCCCCGCGCAGGTTGCCGATCATCTGGGCGGTGGCACGGTCGTCGAGCAGCGGCCCGCTCGGGGTGAGGGCCGTGCCGGTGCCGTCGGTGATGCCCGCCAGGTAGAGGCCGTCCTCGACGTCGTCGCAGAGCAGCAGCAGCTCCCGGGCCTGCGGGTACCGGATCCGGACCCGGACCGTCAGCTCGTCCAGGGCCGCGGCGGTGAGCTCGAAGCGGGCGAGCTGGAAGTTGCGCCGGGCGGTCTCGAACCGGGGGGTGGAGGTGGTCGGACCCTGCAGGTCCGGGGGAGAGGTGGGGGTGTTCCTCATGGTGCCGAGGCTATCGCCGGGCTCTGACAGGGGCCTGGCCGTCCGCCGCCCCGGCGCGGCGTCGGCGACCGCCGGTGGCGGCGCGGTGCTCAGCCGCGGACCCCCGGGGCGGACCAGGCGACCGGGCCCGCGAGCGTGCCGGTGTGCTCGACCAGCTCGAGCTCGCGCACCGGCAGCAGCGCGCCGGGGGCGTGGCCGTCGGACTCGCACCGCACCAGGACCACCATGCCCAGGGACGCCGGCTCGTAGACGGCGCACAGCACGGTCTCACCGGCGCGCAGGCTCAACCCCGGCCGGTCGGCGCGCACCCGGTAGCGCGAGAGAGGAGTGGCCGGGGCGGCGGGCCGGATCTGCGGGTCCGTGCCGACACCGATGCCGGGCGGCGCGGGCCGGACCGTGCGGCGCAGCTCGGCCCGGCGGGAGCCGGTGCGGCGGGCGGGAACGGGGGTCGGTGCGGGGGCGCTCATGGTCCTCCCTGGGGCGTGGCGTGCGTCACGATCTGCGGCGCACGCCGATCGTGGCATCCCCGCCTGGCCGGCGCCTCCGGCGCGGCTGGGCGTTCACCGGCATCCGGGCTCGCCGCGCTGTGCCGGGCGGCTCCGTGGCGGCCCGGCCGCAGGGCGGGGCCGCCACGGGCGACGCGCGCCGCTGGAAGGGCGCTGCGTTCCGGCAGGCCCACGCCCCCCGACGCGGCCTGCCTCGTCGGGCCGCTGCGCGTGGACTCCGTCCACGGTGTGCGAGCGGCTCGCCGACACCACCGAGACTACGCGGGCGCCCGGCGCGGCGGCAGCCCCCACTTCTGGGCACAAGCGGACGCGCCGAGGGGGACGCGGTGCAGGATCGCCGGCGGCCCGGTGAACATCGGGTGAAAGGTTCCACAGCCTGCTTCCGGTGTGCCGCGCGGACTTCTATCCTGGAGGGGACAGCGTCGTCGAGCGCCCCGCCCGGCGCCGGGACCCGTGGTGTGCGTCCCGGTGCGTTCGACGATCTGGAGGTCCAGCTGATGAGTGTTGCCGATGCGCCGTTCCTGCCCTCCGACGCCGAGCCCGCGCGGATCTCCCCGGGCATCGGGGTCGGGGTGGTCGTCGAGCTCACCCCGGTGGTCGACCTGTCCGGTCTGTCGCGGTGCCGGGTGCTCGCCGACCGCCCAGGCCTCGGTCTGCGCGCCGGGGAGACCGTGCTGTGCGCTCCCTACGAGCCGGCCGAGCTGGGCATGGTGGTCCTGGTGCGCTGCGAGGCCGACGGGCACAGCCCCGGCGCCCTGATCTCCGCCGGTGAGGTGGAGATCCTCGAACCCGCCCTCGAGCTCGTGGCGCCCCGCGAGTGGCACCGGCCCGGCCACCGCGCCTGACCGGCGGGGGCGCGGCCGGCTGAGCCGGCCCGGACGCACCCCGGCGGCCCGGCCCCGGGCTGTCCCGATCCCGCACGCGCATGCCGGCGACCGCGGGACGGTTCCGTAGGGTGGACCCGGACGGGCGGCGCCGAGCCCGTCGCGAGCCGGGAAAGAGGAACCATGACCCCTGAGAACCCCCCCGGGCTGCCCTCCGCCGTCGACGTGCTGGTCGTCGGCGGCGGGCCGGCCGGCCTGTCGGCGGCCACCTGGCTTGGCCGCTACCGCCGCTCGACCCTGGTCGTCGACGCCGGGCAGCAGCGCAACCTGCCCGCCGACCGCGGCCACGGCCTGCTGGGCCGGGACCCGACGACCCCGCAGGAGCTGCTGGCCGAGGCGCGGGCCGGACTGGCGCAGTACCCCGACGTGGTGCTCCACCACGGAACGGTCCGTTCCCTGCGGAAGGAGGACAGCGGCCGGTTCTGTGCCGTCGTGGACGGCGCGGAGGTGTCCGCGCTGCGCGTCGTGCTGGCCACCGGGGTCCGTGACCGGCTCCCGGAGCTCGCCGGCATCCAGGACCACTACGGCACGGACGTGCACCACTGTCCGGCCTGCGACGGGCCCACGGCGCAGGACCGGGTGGTGATCGTGCTCGGCTCCGGCGAGCAGGTCCCCGCCTACGCCTCGGAGCTGCTCGACTGGGCCGACACGGTCCGGATCGTCACGGACACCGCCGATCCGTGCTTCGGCGAGGACCAGCGGGCGGCGCTGGCCGACCACGGGACCGAGGTCGTGGACGGGGTGGCCGAGGCGCTGGTCGGGGAGCCCGGGGCCCTGGTGGGGGTGCAGCTGGCCGGCGGGGAGCTGGTGGAGGGGGACAAGGTCTTCTTCTCCTACGCCCACCACCCGGCCCACGAGCTCGCGCTCGAGCTGGGCTGCGAGCTCGACCACGAGGGCGGGATCGTCGTCAACGGCTTCCAGCTCACCACCGTCGAGGGGGTCTACGCGGCGGGGGACGTCACCGCGGGCCTGCAGCTGGTGCCGATCGCCCTCGGCAAGGGCACCGCCGCGGGCGTCGCCTGCGCGACCTCCCTGCGGGGACATCCCACGCACGGGGCGAGGCCGGCCCCGCCGACGCGCCGGTTCCGCTCCGCGTGACCCGCCGGGCCGCTACGGCCGCTGCTGCGGGTCCAGTTCGACCACCAGGACGGGCAGCGGCAGCCGTGCGGCGGTGAAGGACACGATGCGAGCGTGCGGGATGCCCTTCTCGCGCACGAACCGGCAGGCCACCAGGCCGTGGTCCCGGTTCTGCCCGACCATCAGGAGCCAGTGCGTGCCCGCGGCGTCGACCGCGTGGGCCTGCCGGTCGAGGTCCTTGCCCGCCGGGTCGTGCGGCGTGCTGCGCTGGGCGAAGCGGGCGGCGTAGGCGGCCATGTCCTCCTCCGTGCGCAGCATCCCGGCGGAGAGCCCGCGCAGGTCCTGGAGCTGCAGCGCCGGGGCGATCTCCTCCTCCCGGACCTCGAGGATCCGGTCCTCGCCCGCGTCGCCGGCGGCGGGACGGCCCGTGTAGGTGCGCCGGCCGATGCGGCGCACCCGCTCGTCGTGCTGGTGCAGCTCCTGGTAGCCGGCGATCAGTGCCCGGATCTCATCGTCCAGGTCTCGTCCTCCGGGCTCGTCCCGGTCCGGGGCGGACGATGACTGCGACACGGGTGCCTCCTGGCATCGGGCTCGTGGGCGCGCACCGCGCCGGCGGTGCTCCGGTCCGCGCGGGCGCGGCGGTCACCGGTCGTCGGCGGGGGACCCGGTCCGTGCCTGGACGTCCTCGGTGGGGACGGGTCCGCTCTCGGCCGGATCGGCGTCGAGGCGCCGGTTGTCGGTGGTGGTCGAGTCGGTCAGCGCGTCGTCGTCGACGACGTGCAGGTCCTCCTGCTGCTGCTCGGCGAAGGCCTCGCCGCGGTCTTCGGGCTGCTGGGCGGTCATGGTGACGCTCCTGTCCTCGACGGTGGTGCTCCCGATCCTAGGCGCCCCCTTCCGATTCCGGGATGTGCGCCCGGGGTCGTCCGCTGCCAGCAGACGCACCGGCCGTTCCGGATCGGCCCGGTCCGCGAGGACCAGCGAGACGGCGCCTGCTCCCGGCGGTGGTCGATCAGGGGGTGAGGTCCCGGCCCTCGTCGCGGGTGTGCTTGTCGACGACGGCCCAGAACAGGTCCTCGGGGACCGCCTCGAGGTCGGGGTGGACGGCGGCCAGCTCGTCGATGATCGCGGCGACGTCGTAGTGGTCGTGCACGTCCCCGCGGCGGGCGAGCCGGTTGGCCGCGATCAGGCCCTCGACGTAGGCCGTGTGGTCGGTGTCGGTGAACGCGCTCAGCCCGGCGTCGGCCCACAGCGCCTCGAAGTCCGGATGTCCTTCGGTCACCAGGCGTGCGGGGGCGGTCTCCAGGTCGGCCGTGTCCAGGCTCGGGGGGCTCCACACGAGCCCGGTGGCCCGGGAGAAGCGGGTGCCGTCGTCGACGGTGACGGTGCGATCCGACTCGTCGACGACGGTGCGCCGCTCGGTGCGCAGCGCGGCGCCCCCGCGGATCACCACCGCGCGGGCGCCGACGCCGCCCGCGCCGCCGATGGTGTGGTGGTCGGGCACGGGATCCTCCGCGAGGTGGGAACGACAGGTGGGAACGACGGGTGGGACGGGGCGTCCCCGTCCGGCGTCGGGCCGGACCCGGCGCCGGTGGGTGCTGGGCCGACGGTAGCAGTCCCGGCCGACCCCGGAAAGCCGTCCCGGACGGGCCCGGTGCGCGGTCCGGGTCCGGGTGGGCGATGATGGACCGGGGCCGGCCCGATCTCCCGAGCGGGGTGCGTCCGCGCCCGCCGCCCCCTCCCACCGCCTCCCTGCCGAAAGTCGTGACCATGCACCGTGCCGAGCCGCCCGCCGACCGAGGCCACCGGGGGGCCGCTCCGCGGGCCTGGCTGCTGATGGTCTGCATCGGCCTGCTGGCCCTGACGCTGCGCAGCCCCATCGTCGCCCTCGGCCCGGTCCTCGGGGAGCTGCGGGCGGGCCTGGGGCTCTCCGCCGCCCAGGCCGGGCTGCTCACGAGCATCCCGGTGCTCTGCTTCGCGCTGGCCTCCCCGCTGGCTTCATTGGCGATCCGCCGCGTCGGGGTGGAGTTCGCCGTCACCCTGACGCTGCTGGGCGTGCTGGCCGGCACGGTGGTGCGCTCGGTCGGGGACGCCACCGCGACGCTGCTGGGCACGGTGCTGATCGGTGTGGCCATCACGGTGGGCAACATCGCCGTGCCCCTGATCATCCGTCGGGACTTCCCGGTGCACCGGCAGGCCGCGGCCACCGGCATCTACACCGCGGCCCTGAACATCGGGTCCACCCTCGCGGCGCTGCTCACCGCCCCGGTCGCCGCGGCGACGGGGTGGCGGACGGGGCTGGCGTCCTCGGCCCTCGCCGTGGTCCTCGCGCTGCTCGTCTGGCTGCCGGCCGTGGGGCGGCGGCGGGCGCTCGTGCCGCAGCCCCAGGCCCGCGCCGCGCCGCGGCCGGCCGGGCGCGCGAGCGGACGCTGGGCCACCGCCGGGCTCGCGGCGGGGTTCTCCGGCCAGGCGTTCGCTTTCTACGGCGTCACGGCCTGGCTGCCGACCCTGCTGGTGGACGACGTGGGGATGTCCCCGGTGGAGGCCGGGGCGGCGTCCTCCTTCTTCCACGTCTTCGCGATCGCCGGCGCGCTCGGGGTCCCGCTGGCGGCGCGCCGCGCCGGCACGGCGGCCGTGGCCGGTGCCGTGGGGGCGGCCTGGCTGTTCCTGCCGGTGGGCCTGCTGCTGGTCCCGGAGCAGTGGTGGGCCTGGACGGCCGTCGGCGGCGTGGCCCAGGGCGGGGGGATCACGGTGATCTTCGTCGCGATCATGCGCCTGGCCCACGACGGCCCCTCGGCCGGGCGGATCTCGGCGGTGGTGCAGGGCGTCGGCTACGGCTTCGGCGCCCTGGCGCCGGCCGCCCTCGGGTTCGTGCACGAGTGCACCCACACGTGGTCGGCCTCGCTGCTGGTCGTGCTGGCGGCCACCCTCACCTATCTGGTGTGCACCACGCTCGCCGTGCGCAGCGTGGCCCGGCGGCCCCGGTAGGCGCGGTCCGGGGCGGCGCGGCGCCGGCGGTCGTGGCCCCGCTCGGTGCGGCCCACCGTGGGCACGGCACCCGGTGCCGCCGTCCCACCCGACGCGGGGCCGGCCGGCCCGGCGGCCCCGCCCCCGTCGGGGTACCCGGTGCCCGGACACGCGCTCGGCGCCGCCGGAGGAATCCGGCGGCGCCGAGTCGGTGCCGTGCGCGGCGGGGCTCAGCCCACGCCCAGCACCGCGCGGAAGAAGTCGAGGAACATGCCCAGGATCGCCGTGACGTTGGGGTTGAAGAAGGCGTCGAACGCGCCGTCGACTGAGATCATGACTGGTCCTTCCGAGGGGGGTGCATCGGTCCGGGCGGCCGCGGGCACGGGCCGCCCGCGCCCAACCTAGCGGAGTCGTTCGCGGATGCGAATAGCCTTTCGGTCAGTTCTGCGGCGCGTCCCCGTGGCGGGCCGGGGGCGCGGTGGCGGCCGAGCGCACGGCCCGTTCGTGGGCCCGGGCCTCCTCCCCGCCGATCGCCTCCCCGCGGGCGACCATGCCCGCGGTGTCCGACAGGGGGATCTGCCGGAGGAGCACGGCCAGGAGGAAGGCCACGAGCATGAACGGGATCAGGTACCAGAACACCGGGGCGAGGGAGTCGGCGTACGCGGCGACGACGCCCTCGCGGACGGGCTCGGGCAGCTGCGCCAGCGTCCGCGGGTCCAGGGTCGCGGTGGCCTGCCCGGCCTGCTCCGCGGAGGCGCCGGCGCCGGTGAAGACCGCCGTGAGCTGCTCGGAGAGGTTGGTGGTGAAGATCGCCCCGAAGATCGCCACGCCGAGGGCCGCACCGACCTCGCGGAAGTAGTTGTTGGTGCTCGTGGCCGTGCCGACCAGCGAGGGGTCCACAGCGTTCTGCACCACCAGGACGACGACCTGCATGATCAGGCCCAGGCCGGCGCCGAACACGAACAGGAACACGCAGATCAGCCAGATCGGCGTGGCGGCCGTCAGCGTGGTCATGGCCAGCATGGCCGAGGCGGTGACGAGCGTGCCCGCCGGCGGGTAGGCCTTGTACCGGCCCGTGCGGGAGATCCGCAGCCCGGACCAGATCGAGGTGCCCATCAGCCCCACCATCATGGGGACCATGAGCAGGCCCGACTCCGCGGCCGAGGTGCCCGAGGACATCTGCAGGAACGTCGGGACGAACGCGATCGCGGCGAACATGCCCAGGCCCAGGGTCAGGCCGATGGCGGTGGCGTTGACGAACACCGGGTTGCGGAACAGCCCCAGGGGGATGATCGGGTCCTCGGCCCGGGTCTCGTTCCACACGAACAGCCCCGCGGCCACGAGCATGCCGCCGGCCCAGGCCCAGGTGCCGGGCGCGCTCCACCCGTGCGCGGCGTCCCCGCCGAACTCGGTGAAGAAGATCAGGCAGGTCGTCGCCGCGGACAGCAGCAGGACGCCGCTGACGTCGATCCTGCGGGTCGCGCGCTTGTGCGGCAGGGTGAGGGTGAACCAGGCGATCGCGAAGGCCGCGATCCCGATCGGGATGTTGATGTAGAAGGCCCACTGCCAGCTCAGGTGGTCCACGAAGTAGCCGCCGAGCAGCGGCCCCGCCACGGCGGAGAGCCCGAAGATGCCGCCGAGCGGGCCCATGTACTTGCCGCGCTCGGAGGCCGGCACGATGTCGGCGATGATCGCCTGGGAGAGGATCATCAGCCCGCCGCCGCCCAGGCCCTGGAGGGCGCGGAAGGTGACGAACTGCCAGAACCCGGTGGCCACGGCGCAGCCGACGGAGGCGAGGGTGAACAGGGCGATGGCGACCAGGAACAGGTTCCGCCGCCCCAGGACGTCGCCGAACTTGCCGTAGACGGGCATGACGATGGTGGTGGCCAGCAGGTAGGCCGTGGTGATCCAGGCCTGGTGCTCCACGCCGCCCAGCTCGCCCACGATGGTCGGCATGGCGGTGGAGACGATCGTCTGGTCCAGGCTGGCGAGCATCATCCCGGCGATGAGGGCGGAGAAGATGATCCAGATGCGTCGCTGGGTCAGCACCAGCAGCGGAGCGTCCGGCGCGACCGCGGGCGGGGTGGTGGTCATGGGCTTCCTTCGGTGTCCGAGGACGGGTCTGCGGTGGGTGCGGTGATGGGGGAGGCGGCCGGGGAGGCGGCCCCCGGGTCCTCCGCCGCCGCGGGCACGGCGGCGGGCGGGCAGAAGAGGACCCCGGCCAGGCGGACGTTGCGCGCCAGCCGGTCGGCGAACTCCGCCGGCGGCGGGGGCTGCTCCGGGTCCGGTCCGCCGGGACGCCCCTCGAGGAGCTCGTGCACGGTGTGCCCGGCCAGGTGCGAGACGGCGGCCGCCGCCACCCCGGGGAACGGGTCGCCGGCCGCGCAGCCCTGCCGGCGGGCGATCAGCGCCGCGAGCTGGGCGACGTGGCGCTCCATCGACTCCGTGAGCCGCTGCAGCAGCACGGGCTCCCGCCGCAGCACCTCGAGCATCAGCGCCCGGTCGTGCGGGCCCTCCAGCAGCGCGAAGGACCGGACGACGAGCTCCTGGAGCGCCTCCAGCAGGCCCGGGCCGTGCGGGTCGCGGCCGCCGGCCACGAACTGCTCCCCGAAGGCCTCCAGCGGGTCCCGCGCCGGGGTGCCCAGCACGGCGTCGTCCTTGGAGGCAAAGTAGTTGAAGAACGTCCGGCGGGAGATCCCGACCTCCGCGCACAGCTGCTCCACGGTGAAGCCGCCCAGGCCGTGGGCGGCCGTGAGCCGGCGGGCGCCGGTGATCAGCGCCCCCCGGGTGCGGCGCATCCGCCGCTCCCGCGCGTCGTCGCTCATGGGCCCCGCCTGCCGTCCGTTACATATTGCACTCTGGCAAGCATAGTGCAATTTGTGTGGAACGGCGCCCTGGTGCGGCGCCCCCGCCGCTCCCTAGGCTAGGGACAGCTCCCGCCCGCACCGGAGGAGGACCGCCATGGCCGCGCACGACGACGCCGGACCCCAGCTGATCGGCCTGCACGGGCGCAAGCAGGCGGGCAAGGACAGCTGCGGGGACCGCCTCGTGACCGCCCACGGCTACTCCCGGGTGGCCTTCGCCGATCCGCTGCGGCTGTTCCTGACCCACCTGGACCCGCTCGTGGGCACCCGGGACGGGCAGCCACTGCGCCTCACCACGGTCCTCGCCGAGGCCGGCGGGGACTGGGACCGGCTCAAGGACGAGACCCACGACCCCGTCCACCGCGAGATCCGCACCCTGCTGCAGAAGGTCGGCAACGAGGCCGGCAAGGCCGTCTTCGGACCGACCGTCTGGGCCGACCGGGGCCTGGAGACCGCCCGCCGGCTGGGCGGGCGGGTCGTGTTCACCGACGTGCGCTTCGACGTCGAGGCCGCCGCGATCACCCGCGCCGGCGGCCGCGTGGTGCACGTGGTCCGCCCGGGCAGCACCGCGCCGGGGGACCCCCACCCCTCCGAGGCGGGCATCGACCCGCACTGGATCAGCGCCACCGTCCGCAACGACGGGACCCTGAAGCAGCTGTGGGCGAAGGTCGACGCCCTGGTGCTCAGCGGGCCGAGGGACCCGGGCTGAGGCCGACCAGCTCGGCGCTGCGCACCCAGAGGGCCTCGGCGAGCGCGTCGTCGTGCGCTCGCGGGTTCGTGCGGGCCGGCCGCTTCTTCTCGTAGTAGCCCCCGGAGTGCCAGTCCTGCCCGGGGGTGCCCTCGGCCAGCCACACCAGGGTCTCCGCGCCACGCTCGGGGCTGATCATCAGCCGGCGGCCCAGCCGGGTGCCGTAGAGGAAGCGCAGGGGAGTGCTGGTCGACGAGGCGAAGTTGGTCGCCACGCCCCCGGGGTGGAACGCCGCCGCGGCCAGCTCCTGCTCGCCGTGGCGGCGGGCGAGCGCGCGGGCGAAGAGGATGTTGGCGAGCTTGGTGTCCCCGTAGGCCCGCTGCGGGGACCACCGCCGCTCGTCGCCGAGGTCCTCCGGGCGGAACCGGCCCAGCCGGGCGGCCACGCTCGAGGTGTTCACCACCGCCGCCCCGCCCACCAGCAGCCCGTCCAGCAGCAGCTGGGTCAGCAGGAACGGTGCCAGGTGGTTGACCTGCCACGTCATCTCGTGCCCGTCCTCGGTGAGCTCCCGGCGGTCGAAGATCCCGCCCGCGTTGTTGACCAGCACGTCGATCCGCGGCACGGCCTCCCGCAGCTCGGCGGCCAGGCGGCGCACGTCGGCCAGCCGCGCGAAGTCGGCGCTGAAGTGCCGGGCCCCGAGCGGACGGGCCACCGCGGCGGTCTTCCCGGCCGAGCGGCCGACGACCACCACCTCGTGCCCGTCGGCGGAGAGCCGCCGCGCGGCGGCGGCGCCGATGCCGTCGCTGGCACCGGTGATCACGATCGTGCGCGGGTCGTCCTGCTGCATCACGGGTCCTCCTCGGAACAGACGGCGTGGGCCCAGGATAGCGGCGCGCCCGCGGCGGACCCGCCGCTCCGGCGGAATAAGCGGCCGGGCGGGGCCGTTGCGGCACGCATGACGGAGAACACCGGCACCACCGCAGTGCCCGCCACCATCGACCTCCAGGACCTCGGGACGGTGCACCGCCTCGGCTTCGGGGCCATGCGCATCGTCGGCGAGGGCGTGTGGGGGGAGCCCGCCGACCGCGACCACGCCGTGCGCGTGCTCCGCCGCGCCGTGGAGCTGGGCGTCGACTTCATCGACACGGCCGACGCCTACGGCCCCGACGTCAGCGAACGGCTCATCGCCGAGGCCCTCCACCCGTACCCCGCCGGCCTGCGGATCGCCACCAAGGTCGGCTTCGCCCGCACCGGCCCCCGGCAGTGGATCCCCCTGGGCCGCCCGGAGTACCTGCGCCAGCAGACCGAGCTGAGCCTGCGCAAGCTGCGGGTCGACGCCCTCGACCTGCTCCAGCTGCACCGGATCGATCCGCAGGTCCCCGCCGAGGAGCAGTTCGCCACCCTGCGCGAGCTCCAGCAGGAGGGCAAGGTCCGGGCGCTCGGACTGTCGCAGGTGACGGTCGAGCAGCTCACGTCGGCGCAGGAGCACTTCACCGTCTCCACCGTGCAGAACCGCTACAACCTCACCGACCGCTCCTCCCAGGACGTCCTGGACCACGCCGCCGCCCACGGCATCGGCTTCATCCCCTGGGCGCCGATCTCGGCCGGGGAGCTCGCCCGCCCGGGCGGGCCGGTCGCCGCGGCCGCCGAGCGGCTCGGCGCGACCACCTCCCAGGTCGCGCTCGCCTGGCTGCTGCGCCGCTCCCCGGTGATGATGCCCATCCCGGGCACCGCCTCCGTCGAGCACCTCGAGGAGAACATGGGCGCCGCCGGCGTCCGCCTCGACGACGCGACCTACGAGGAGCTCACCGCCGCCGGCTGACCCGGCCCGGCCCGCCGCGACGGCACCGCACCGCACCGCACCAACACCGCACCCGAGGAGCAACCCACCATGGCTCGTGTTCTGCTGATCGTCTCGGCCGCCGACGCCCTCATCATGCGCGACGGCACCGTGCACCCCACCGGCTTCTGGGCCGAGGAGCTCGTCGTCGCGCACCAGGTGCTGCGCGAGGCCGGGCACACCGTCGAGATCGCCACCCCGGGCGGGCGCCGGCCCACCGTCGACCGGGCCAGCCTCGCCCCCGGGGCGGCCGGGGGCCAGGAGCAGGCCGACGCGTTCCGCGCCCACCTCGAGCGGATCGACGCGGAGCTCTCCGCGCCCCTCGTCCTGTCCGAGGTCGACCCGGCCGACTACGACGCGTTCGTGCTGCCCGGCGGGCACGGGCCCATGGCCGACCTCGTGCACGACCCGTCGCTGGGCCGGATCCTGGCCTCCGCCGACCGGGCCGGGCGGCTCATCGCCCCGTTCTGCCACGGCCCCGCCGGTCTGCTCAGCGCCCAGGACGACGGCACGTTCCTGTTCTCCGGCCGGCGCCTGACCGCCTTCACCAACGAGGAGGAGCTCGGCGGGGGCACCGGCGAGAACACCCCCTGGTTCCTGGAGACCGTGCTGCGCGAGAAGGGCGCCGTCGTGGCGACCGGGCCCGCCTGGTCCAGCCACGTGGTCCGCGACGCCAACCTGGTCACGGGCCAGAACCCGCAGTCCAGCCGCGCCGTGGCCGAGGTGGTGCTGGAGGCGCTCGGGGAGTGAGGGCGCCGGGGCGACGGGTCCCGGGGCGCCGGCGGTCTGTCCGGTTTCCGCACGGGCGCTTGTCCTGCCGGACGGCGCAGCGGCACCATGCGAACCGGTTCAGCAGCGAGCCCCTCGACAGCTACGCGCCCCGGAGGACGTGCTCATGGTCGCCCCGCCCCGCCCCGCCGCACCGCTGGAGGACGCCCACTACGTCCTGCCGCTGAAGTGGACCGACGACGCGGACCTGCCCGGTCTCGCCGCATACCTGGCCGAGGTCGTCCGGTGGCTGCCCGTCACCGTCGTCGACGGCTCCGCGGAGGAGCTCTTCCAGGCCCACCGGCGCGCCCTGCCCGGCGCCGTGCGCCTGCTGCGCCCGGACCCGTGGCCCGGGGCCAACGGCAAGGTGGCCGGCGTGATGACCGGGGTGCGGCGCGCGGCCGAGGAGCGCGTCGTCCTGGCCGACGACGACGTGCGCTACACCCGCGACGCCCTGGCCGCCGTGGTCGGGCTGCTGGCGGAGGCGGAGCTGGTCCGGCCGCAGAACTACTTCCTGGGCCTCCCGTGGCACGCCCGCTGGGATACCGGCCGCACCCTGCTCAACCGCGCCCTGGGCGGCGACTACCCCGGGACGCTGGCCGTGCGCCGCTCCGCCCTGCTCGGCGCTGGGGGCTACGACGGCGACGTGCTGTTCGAGAACCTGGAGCTCATCCGCACCGTCACGGCCGCGGGCGGGCGGGAGGTCCGGGCCCTGGACGTGCTCGTGGGCCGCCTCCCGCCCAGCGCCGCGCACTTCGCCGGGCAGCGCGTGCGGCAGGCCTACGACGACTTCGCGCAGCCGGGGCGGCTGGCCCTCGAGCTGTCGTGGCTGCCCGTGCTGCTCTGGTCCGCCCGCCGCCCGCTGCGCCTGGCCGGGCTGGGCGTGCTGGTCTGCGCGGTGGCCGAGGCCGGCCGGCGGCGCGCGGGGGGCCGGCGGGTCTACCCGGCGAGCACCGTGCTGTGGGCCCCGGCGTGGGTGCTCGAGCGCTCGGTGTGCGTGTGGGCCGCCCTGGGCGCCCGGTGGCGCGGCGGCGTGCCCTACGCCGGCTCGCGGCTGCGCACCGCGGGGCACTCCCGGGCCGCCCTGCGCCGGCGGCTGCGGGACCGGGGGGCACCCGGGACGGGGCCCTGCCGCGGCCCAGTCCCTGCGCCGGTCCCTCCGGGCGCCCTCCCGCCCGCCGACGGCGGAGCGGTACGATCAGCACACTGATCGAGTGAGGAGACCCATGTTCACCCCGCACGTGGCCGACGGCATCCACCGCATCACCCATGCCCATGTCAACTGCTACCTCGTCGAGGACGACGACGGCGTCACCCTCGTGGACGCCGGGCTGCCCAGCATGTGGCCCATGCTCCTGGCGGCCCTGGAGGACCGGGGCCGGCGTCCCGACGAGGTGCGCGCGCTCGTCCTCACGCACGCCCACTTCGACCACGTCGGCTTCGCCCGCCGCGCGCAGGAGGAGTGGGGGGTGCCGGTGCTCGGCCACCCGGCCGACGCGCGGCTGGCGGCCCACCCCTACCGGTACCGCCCGGAGCGCAACCGCTTCCTCTACCCGTTCGGCCACCCGCGGTCGCTGCCGCTGCTGGGCCGCATGGCCGCCGCGGGGGCACTGGCCGTCAAGGGCGTGCGGGAGCTCGCCCCCTTGGAGACCGGGACCGCGCTGGCGGTGCCGGGCCGGCCCGTCGTGGTGCACACCCCCGGCCACACGGACGGGCACTGCATCCTGGACCTGCCCGAGCGCGGTGCCGTGCTCAGCGGGGACGCGCTCGTGACCCTGGACCCCTACACCGGCCGGCGGGGCCCGCAGATCGTCGCGGCGGCCGCTACCGCGGACACGGCCGTGGCCCTGGAGTCCCTCGACGCCGTGGCCGCCACCGGGGCGGGGACGGTGCTGCCCGGCCACGGCGAGCGCTGGACGCAGGGCGCCGAGGCCGCGGTCCGGCACGCCCGCGCCGTGGGCGCCCACTGACCGGTCCCGGACCGGGCGGCGGGACCGCGCCGCCGGCACGGCCGGGGGCCGGGGACGGAGGTGCCGTCCCCGGCCCCCGGTGGCGGTGGGCGGGAGTGCTGCCGCGGGAGCTACTCCCGGTTGAGCTTGTCCTGGATCGTGCCGGCGATCTTCTCCACCCGGTTGGGCACCTCCGTGGTCCCGTAGAACCGGGCGTCGGGGTGCGTGGGGGGCGGCATCGGCACCCCGGCCATGGGCTGGTCCTTGTACCCGAACTGCCCGTTGCCGTCCGGGGTGGGCCCGGAGGCCCAGGAGCCCTCGGCGGCGGCGGCCCCGTCGGAGAAGTTGTAGTAGTCGTAGGAGAACTCGGTGGCCTCCTTGGCCTGCGGGAAGTTCGACGGCACCGGCATCTGCTCCAGCCCGTCCGCCTGCAGCTCCTTGACCGCGGCCATCCACTGGTTCTGGTGCATGGTGTCGCGGGCCAGCAGGAAGGACAGCATGTCGCGGATGCCCTTGTCGTCGGTCATGTGGTAGAGCCGGGCCACCTGGACGCGGCCCTGCATCTCGGCGTTGACGTTGGAGGACATGTCGGCCAGCAGGTTCCCGGAGGCGGTGACGTAGGAGCCGGACCAGGGGTTGCCCATGGAGTCCACCGGCCGCGCCCCGGCCCCGGCGACGATGGCGTGCTGCAGGTCGGTGCCGCCGATGACCGCCGCGACCGCCGGGTCGCCCTGCACGGCCTCCTCGGTGATGCCCAGCGGGGCCTTCTCCAGGAGCTGGGCGACCATAGTGGCGAGCATCTCGATGTGGCCGAACTCCTCGGCGGCCGTGCCGAAGAGCAGATCCCGGTACTTGCCGGGGATGTGGGCGTTCCAGGCCTGGAAGCTGTATTGCATCGCCACGGTGATCTCGCCGTACTGTCCGCCGATCACCTCCTGCAGCTTGCGCGCGTAGACCGCGTCCGGCGCCTCGGGCGTGGCGTTGTACTGGAGTTTCTGCTGATGAAAGAACACGATGTGGCCTCCGTCATGGATTGCAGTGGCCCGGTGGTGGGGGAGCACTGGTCCGCCCCGCCGCACCCCGGTAGGGCCACCCTAATCCGCCCTCCGCCCGATGGGAAGTGTGCTGATAAAGTGGGCGCGTCCGCCGGGACCGCCCGTTCCGGCCACCGCTTTCGACCCCCGCTCCCGACCACCTGGAGGACCGCCCGTGAAGCAGCTCAGCATCGACGCACCCGGAGGCCTCGACCGGCTCCGCCTCGTGGACGGCGCGGATCCCGGTGCCCCCGGCCCGGGCGAGATCCGCGTGCGGGTGCAGGCCAGCTCCCTGAACTACCACGACCTCCTCGTCGTCTCGGGCGGCACCAGCACGGCGGACGGCCGGATCCCCATGGCCGACGGGGCCGGCGTCGTGGAGTCCGTGGGGGAGGGGGTCGAGGAGTTCGCGGTGGGGGACACCGTGGTCTCCTGCTTCTTCCCGCTGTGGCAGGACGGCCCGCCGGTGGACGCGGACTTCTCCCGGGTGCCCGGGGACGGGCTCGACGGCTACGGCCGGGAGGTCGTGGTGCGCCCGGCGACGTGGTTCACGCGCGCCCCGGCCGGCTGGTCGGCGGCGGAGGCGGCGACCATCACCACGGCCGGGGTGACCGCGTGGCGGGCCCTCGTGGTGGACGGCGGGCTGCGCGCCGGCGACGTCGTGCTGACCCTGGGCACCGGCGGGGTCTCCGTCTACGCGGTGCAGCTGGCCAAGGCCATGGGCGCCACCGTGGTGGCGACCTCGTCCTCCGCAGCGAAGATGGAGCGCGTCCGCGCGCTCGGCGCGGACCACGTCCTGAACTACCGGGAGGACCCCCGGTGGGGCCGCACCGTCCTGGAGCTCACCGGCGGGCGAGGCGCCGACCACGTCGTGGAGGTCGGCGGCCCCGGCACCCTGCCGCAGTCCCTGCGGGCCGTGCGCATCGGCGGGCACATCTCCCTGATCGGCGTGCTCACCGGCCCCGGCGGCGAGGTGCCCACCGCGCTGCTGATGGCCAAGCAGGCCCGCCTGCAGGGCCTGATCGTCGGCAGCCGCCGCGACCAGGCCGATTTCGTGCGCGCACTGGAGGCCACCGGGATCCGTCCGGTGATCGACAGCAGGCACGGGCTGGCCGAGGCGGCGGAGGCCTTCCGGGAGATGGAGGCGGCCGGCCACTTCGGCAAGATCGTGCTCGAGCACTGAGTCCGTGCCGGGGACCCGGGCCGGTGACGGTGCCGGGCCCCCGGGCACGGGGCTCACCAGCCGGTGACGGTGACCTGCCCGGTCGTCGAGGACCAGATGACCTTGTACCCGTTGGAGAAGCGCTGGTAGACGGTGGTGCCGGAGGTGATCTCGTCGGTGACGGGGTAGCCGTAGCCGCGCTCGAAGCCCGCGGCCTTCCAGGCCCGGCCGATCGCGCCCGTCTCCTTGACCGCCCGGGCCCCGTAGGCGCGGGTCCACATCACCTTGGTCACCGCACCGTCCCGGGAGTACGACTGGTAGGCGGAGCCGTCGGGCAGCCGGCGCTCCTCCGTGGTGGGGTAGCCGTAGCCGTTCTCCCGTCCGGCGGCCACGAACCGCTGGCCGATGGTCGTGGCGTTCTCGACCCGGTGGGCCCCGGTGGCCGGGCTCCAGTAGAGCGTGCTCTTGCGCCCGTTGAGGGAGAACTCCTGGTAGACGCCGCCGGCGCGCAGCCCGCCGATCTCGGGGGTGACGGGCGCACCCAGCACGGAGGCCCCGCCCAGGGCGTGGTACTTCGCGCCGATGGCCCCGGCCACGCCGTAGCCAGGAGTCCCCGGGACGGGCACGGCCGGCTGGGAGGTCTCGTTGCTGTAGGCGGGGGTGCCGCCCACGCGGGCGGAGGCGTCCGCGGGAGCACCCCCGTTGGCGTAGCCGTACAGGTTGACCGTGGACAGCACCTGCCAGGGCTGTCCGGTGTTCTCCAGCCGGCCGTCCGCGTAGCTGAGGCCGATGCCGATCACCTCGTGGCGGGGGTCCTTGAGCGCCTTGTCGTGGGCCGCCGAGGACTTCCACCACGCCACCAGCGCGCGCACGTCACGGTGGTACTCGAGGGCGATCACCTCGTTGGCGCTCGTGTACGGCCCGACCCGGGGATCGGTGAGGAAGCTGGTGCTGTGGGAGAACCTCTCCTCCACCACCTGCCGGTCGGACTCCTTCTGCACCACCTGGGAGAGGGTGGCCGAGTACTTCAGCGGCCTCAGCCCGAGGGATGCCCGGTACCGGTTGATCTCGTCGAGGATGATCTGCGCGTCGTTCTGGCGCGTGAGCGGGTCGACCTGGACGAGGTCCTGTTCGGCCGCCTGCGCCGCCGGAGCGGCGAGGAGCGAGGTGCCGGCGAGGGTGGTGACGCCGATCCCGGCGGAGAGGGCCAGGGCGGCCATCCGGCCGTGACGGCGCGCGGGGGCGCAGCGGTGTTTCGCCATGGGTGCTTCTGCTTCCTGGTCTGTCTGCACGCGCGGAAGAAGTGGGGGTTCCGCACGGCGGGGGGCTATCGCGGTCCGGCCGGACCGCGAGACAGATTGGGCTGGGGAAGGCGCCCGGGAAAATGCTAGGGAATACCCATGAAAAATGGAAAAGATGCAAAATTGTTGCTTTAGGAATCCCGGACACGCGCGCACGACGCCGGATGTGCCGCGGGCCCCGGCCCGCCGTGGCTATAGTGCCCGATTTCACCCCGGCGCACCCGGCGCGCTCCGTGCGGCCGCCCGCAGGCCGCGGAACGATAGGCTGGCAGGGCACATCCGGGAAGGAGCTCGATGACCGACCACGCCACTCGTCCCGCCGGCCTTCGGAGCGCGCTCCGGCCGGCCCCGACCGGGTGCGGCCCCGACCCCGACGCGCCCGAGGGCACCACCCGGACCTTCCCGGGGACCGTGGCCGAGCGGACCGAGGAGGTCGT
Source organism: Kocuria sp. KH4 (assembly GCF_053711175.1). NCBI lineage: Bacteria > Bacillati > Actinomycetota > Actinomycetes > Micrococcales > Micrococcaceae > Kocuria > Kocuria sp. KH4. The sequence continues at coordinate 42,230 of NZ_JBSJYX010000020.1, read as the reverse complement.
CGTGGTCGAGGAGCCGGGGCGTCCCGTGCTGCTGCGCCACCCCGGCCGCGGCACGGCCGCACGCTGACCGACGCCCGCCGACCGACGCCCGCCGACCGCGATCCGCTGACCGCACCCGCGCCCACGCGCCCACAGGAAGGACCGCCATGACCGATCCGCAGACCGTTCCCGCCGCCCCGGCGGCGTCGTCGCCGGAGGGGGAGACCGTCGAGATCTGCCGCAACCTCATCCGGATCGACACCTCCAACTACGGCAGCGGGGACGCCAAGGGCGAGCGGCGGGCCGCCGAGTACGTCGCGGGCCTGATCGAGGAGGTGGGCCTGACCACGACGCTGCTGGAGTCCGCCCCCGGGCGCGCCAACGTCTTCGCCCGGCTGGAGGGCACCGACCCGTCCGCCGACGCCCTGCTGGTGCACGGGCACCTGGACGTGGTCCCGGCGATCGCGGCCGACTGGTCCGTGGACCCGTTCGCGGGCGAGGTCCGGGACGGGATGATCTGGGGCCGCGGGGCGGTGGACATGAAGGACATGGACGCCATGATGATCTCGGTGCTGCGCCACATGGTGCGCACGGGGGCCCGGCCGCGGCGTGACATCGTGTTCGGGTTCTTCGCCGACGAGGAGGCGGGCATGGTCTACGGCTCGCACTGGATCGCCGAGCACCACCGCGGGCTCTTCGACGGGGTCACGGACGCGATCAGCGAGGTCGGCGGCTACTCGGCCACCATCGGCGGCCGGCGCGCCTACCTGCTGCAGACGGCCGAGAAGGGCCTGATGTGGCTGCGGCTCAACGCCCAGGGCACCGCCGGGCACGGCTCCCAGATCAACGACGACAACCCGGTCACCCGCCTTTCCGGCGCCCTGGCCAACATCGGGCAGTACAGGTGGCCGGTGGAGCTGACCAAGACCACCCGCGCGTTCCTGGACTCCGTCACGGAGCTGACGGGGGTGGAGTTCGACCCGCAGAACCCGCAGCGGCTGCTCGCCGAGCTGGGCTCCGTGGCCCGGTTCGTCGGGGCGACCCTGCAGACCACGGCCAATCCGACCATGCTGGAGGCCGGGTACAAGGTCAACGTCGTCCCGGGCTCGGCGCAGGCCGGGCTGGACGTGCGCTACCTGCCGGGCCAGCGCGAGGTGGTGCTGGAGAAGCTCGCGGAGCTGGCCGGGGACGGCGTGGGCTTCGAGTTCGAGTCCGACGACATCGCCCTGGAGGTGCCCTTCTCCGGCAACGTGGTCGACGCCATGGTCTCGGCGCTGCACGTCGAGGACCCGGAGGCGGTGGTGCTGCCCTACATGCTCTCCGGCGGAACGGACAACAAGTCGCTGGACCCGCTGGGGATCACCGGCTACGGGTTCGTGCCGCTGCGGCTGCCGGACGAGCTGGACTTCCCCGCCATGTTCCACGGCGTGGACGAGCGCGTGCCGGTGGACTCCCTGGAGTTCGGCTCCCGCGTCCTGCACCGGCTGCTCAGCAGCTACTGACCACCGAACGACCACCACCGACCGGCCCGGCACCGCGCCGGGTCCCGGCCGACGAAGGAGCGAGATGGACCGCGCGGACGCCGCACCGGCCGGGGCCCGGGGGCCCGGGCACCCCGTGCCGGAGACCCTGACACCGGAGACCCTGCTGCCGGACGAGCTGCTGGAGACCTTCCGGGCGCGCGCGGGCGGCTACGACCGGGAGAACCGGTTCTTCGACGAGGACTTCGCCGACCTGGTGCGCATCGGCTATCCGCTCATGCTCGTCCCGCGCGAGCACGGGGGCCTGGGCTTCACGCTGCGCCAGGCCGCCGCGGCGCAGCGCCGGCTGGCGGCGGCGGCACCGGCCACGGCGCTGGGCATCAACATGCACCACGTGCTCGTGGGCGTGGGGCACACGCTGCGGCTGCGCGGCGACGAGCGCTCCCGGGGCATCTTCGAGCAGGCCGCGGCCGGGGAGATCTTCGCCTTCGGCATCTCCGAGGCGGGCAACGACGCCGTGCTCTTCGACGCGGCGACCACCGCGGAGGCCACCGCGGACGGGTACCGGGTCACCGGCACCAAGATCTTCACCTCGCTCTCCCCGGTCTGGACCCGCCTGATGGTCCACGCCCGGGACGACGCCGACCCGCGGTCCCCGCTCGTCTTCGGCCTCGTCTCCCGCGACGAGGAGGGCATCGAGATCCTCGACGACTGGGACACCCTGGGGATGCGCGCCTCGCAGTCGCGCAGCACGGTCCTGCGCTCGGTGCGGCTGCCGGCCGACCGGGTGCTGACCCGCACCCCAGCCGGCCCCAACCCGGACCCCGTGGTGTGGGGCATCTTCGGCTGCTTCGAGCTGCTCCTGGCGGCGGTCTACACCGGGGTGGCCGACCGGGCGGTGCAGCTGGCCGCGGAGCTCGCCGTGGCGCGCCGCTCGCGGGCCCGGGGGACGTCCTACGCGCAGGACCCGGACATCCGGTGGCAGATCGCCGAGGCCGCGCTGCTGCGCGACGGGGTGGAGCTGCAGCTGGACCGGCTCACCGCCGACGTCGACGCCCTGGGCACGCCCGGCGCCCCGGACCACGGGGCCCGCTGGTTCCTGCTGTTCTCCGGGGTCAAGCACCGGGCCACGGAGACGGCCCGGCAGGTGGTCGACCTCGCGATGCGCACCTCCGGCGGGGCCCACTACTCCCGGGGCGGGGAGCTGGAGCGGCTCTACCGCGACGTCCTCGCCGGGATCTACCACCCCTCGGACAGCGAGTCGGTGCACGCGGCCGTGGCCAAGGCGCTGCTGGGCCCGCTGGAGGCCTGAGCCGCGCCCGCCGGCGCCGGACGGGGCTCAGATGGTGGCTTCGACGCGCATCACGCGGCGGCGCAGCCAGTACTTGCGGGTGCCGCCGTAGAGGAGCACGGAGCGGGTCAGCTCCCACTTGCCGTACTCGGCGTGCTCGCGCAGCCGGGCGCGCGCCTCGCTGACCCGCTCGTGCGGGGCGACGGTGAGCAGGAGGTACTCGTAGCGCTGGTCGGCGTCGTGCAGCAGGGTCGCCGAGCTGGTGCGGACTTGTTCTCTCATCGGTCCCCATTCTGCACGGATAAGCGCTAACGTCTACTTCATGAGTCATGATCCTCGTGCCGCGCTGCAGGCCCTCGTGAGTGCCTTCGAAGAACACCTCGCCGCCGCCTCCAACCGCCGCGGCGACGACGACCCCGCGGTCGACGGGGCCTACATCGCGATCGCCGACGCCTTCGACGCCTACGAGGAGGCGCTCTACGACGCCTACGACGAGGTCACCCCGCTGACCGTCTTCGCCGAGGAGGAGGAGGACGACTCCGACGAGGACGACGACGAGGACGACTCCGACGAGGACGAGGAGCTGCTCGAGGACAACGAGATGCTCGACGAGGACCTCGTCGACGAGGAGGACTACGAGGACCTCGACGACGCGGACGGGGCGCGCTCCACCCGCTGACACCGGACCTCGCACGCCGCACGCAGGCACGGCCCCGCCCGAGGGGCCGTGCCTGTGTGCGTCCGGGCCTGTCCCGCCGCCTCCTGCGGCGCCGGTGCCGTAGGGTGGCCGGGTGAATTGGATCGAAAGCATCATTCTGGGCCTGGTGCAGGGCCTGACGGAGTTCCTGCCGGTCTCGTCCTCGGCGCACCTGCGGATCGTGGGGGAGTTCCTGCCCAACAGCGCGGACCCGGGAGCGGCGTTCACGGCGATCACGCAGCTGGGCACCGAGACCGCCGTGATCATCTACTTCTGGCGCGACATCGCCCGGATCCTCAAGCAGTGGGCCCTGTCCCTGACCGGGCGGGTGGAGCGCTCCGACCCGGACGCCCGGATGGGCTGGCTGATCATCCTGGGCTCCCTGCCGATCGGCGTGCTCGGGCTGCTGCTGGAGGACTACATCGACACGGAGTTCCGCTCGCTGTGGATCACCGCCACGATGCTGGTGGTCTTCGGCGTGATCCTCGCCGTGGCGGACCGGGTGGGCCGCCAGGCCCGGCACCTCGACGACCTCACGGTCAAGCACGGCGTGCTCTTCGGGCTGGCCCAGGCCCTCGCCCTGATCCCCGGCGTCTCCCGCTCCGGCGGCACGATCACCGCCGGGCTGCTGATGGGCTACACCCGCGAGGCCGCCGCCCGCTACGCCTTCCTGCTGGCCATCCCGGCGGTCTTCGCCTCGGGGCTGTACAAGCTGGCGCAGACGCTGGGGGAGCCCCAGTCCGGGCCCTACGGCATGGCCGAGATCCTGCTGGCCACGGGCATCGCGTTCGCCGTCGCCTACGTGATCATCGGGTGGTTCATGCACTACATCTCCAACCGCAGCTACACCGTCTTCGTGTGGTACCGGATCGCGCTGGGCCTGACGATCTTCGTGCTGCTGGGCCTGGGCGTGCTCAGCGCCTGAGCGCGGGCGGGAGGGCCCCTGCGGGTCCGGTAGGTTGGGAGGGGTCCCGCGCCGCGGCGACCGCCCCCACCCCGTTCCCGAACCCTTCCGAGGTGAGCATGAAAGCCTGGTCCGCCCGACCCGTCCCCGACCTGCCCGGCGAGGCCCCCCTGCCGGTGGTGCAGGACACCCGGCTGCGGCGGCGGACGGAGCTGCGACCCCGGCAGGAGCGGGCGAGCCTCTACGTCTGCGGGATCACCCCCTACGACGCCACGCACATGGGCCACGCCGCCACCTACGTGGCCTTCGACGTGCTGCACCGGGCGTGGCTGGACGCGGGCACGCCGGTGGACTACGTCCAGAACGTCACCGACGTGGACGACCCCCTGCTCGAGCGGGCCGAGGCCACGGGCGTGGACTGGCGGGAGCTGGCCGCGGAGCAGACCGAGCTGTTCCGCACCGACATGAGCGCCCTGAACGTCCTCCCGCCCCAGCACTACGTGGGCGCCACGGAGGTCGTGGACCGGATCGTGCCCGCCGTCGAGGACCTGCTCGCGCGCGGGCTGGCCTACCGGGTGCCCGGCGACGCCGGTGAGCCCGACGGCGACGTCTACTTCGACGTGGAGGCGGCCGGCGCGCCGGAGGCCGAGGACGGGTGGGCCCTGGGCGACGTCTCCCACCTGGACCCGGAGCCGATGCTGGCGCTGTTCGGTGAGCGCGGCGGCGACCCCGACCGCCCGGGCAAGCGCCACCGGCTGGATCCCATGCTGTGGCGCGTGCACCGCCCGGGCGAGCCCGCCTGGGACGGGGCGTCCCTGGGGGCGGGCCGGCCGGGCTGGCACATCGAGTGCTCCCTGATCGCCCTCCAGCACCTGCCCGCTCCGTTCACCGTCCAGGGCGGCGGCTCGGACCTCGTCTTCCCGCACCACGAGATGGGCGCCGGGCACAGCTGGGCCCTGACCGGCCGGCCGATGGCCGAGCACTTCCTGCACACCGGCATGGTCGGCCTGGACGGGGAGAAGATGTCGAAGTCCCGCGGCAACCTGGTGCTCGTCTCCCGGCTGCGGGGCCGGGGCGTGGACCCGGCGGTGATCCGCACCGCGATCCTCGCCCACCGCTACTCCGAGGACTGGTTCTGGACCGACCTGGTGCTCGCCGGCGCGCTGGCCCGGGTGGACACCTGGCGCCGGGCCCTGGCCGCGGCCCCCGAGGGCAGCGCCGGCCCGCTGCTGGAGGCCGTGCGCACCGCCCTGGCCGACGACCTGGACACCCCCGCGGCCCTGGCCGCCCTGGACGACTGGGCCGCCCGCGCCCTCACCGGCACCGCACGGGCCTGCACCGCCGACGCGGACCTGGTCCGGGACCTCGTGGAGGCCCGCCTGGGCGTGGTGCTCTGACGTCCCCCACGGCCCCGGTCACCGGCCGGCGCGGCCGGGACCGCGGCCCGGGGAGCTCGGCGCCGGGGGCGGGTGACCGGCACCCGGGCGGCGGGGTCGCCTCGCCGGGCCAGGCCGTGCCCGCTCCGGACTCAGGCCGGGTTCACTTGTCGTCGCGGCGCCGGCGCAGGTAGCGCTCGAACTCCTTGGCGATCGCGTCCCCGGTGGCCTCGGGCAGGTCCGTGGTGTCCTTCGCCTCCTCCAGCTGCTGGACGTAGGCGGCGATCTCCGGGTCGTCCGAGGCCAGCTCGTTCACGCCGCGCTCCCACGCCTCGGCGTCCTCGGCGATGACGTCCAGCGGCAGCGTGATGTTGAGCAGCTCCTCGATCTCCCGCAGCAGCGCCAGCTCCGCCTTCGGGGACGGGGACTGCGCCACGTAGTGCGGGACGGCCGCCCACAGGCTCACCGTGGGGAACCCGCCGAGGGAGGCCATGTGGGACAGGACCCCCACGATCCCGGTGGGGCCCTCGTACTGGGAGGGGTCCACGCCCAGCTCCTCCTGCAGCTCCGCGGTGTCCGAGGTCTTGGTCACCGGGATCGGGCGGGTGTGCGGCACGTCCGCCAGCAGCGCCCCGACCATCACCACGAAGTCGACGTCGAGCAGCGTCGCCTGCTCCAGCAGCTCCGCGGTGAACGAGCGCCACCGGTAGGACGGCTCCCACCCGTGGAGCAGGACGAGGTCCAGGTTCGTGCCCGGCACCGTGGCCGTGGCCAGCTTGGTCGTCGGCCACACGATCTTCACCTCGCCGGTCGCCGCGCGGCGCACGATCGGCCGGGAGAACTGGTAGTCGTAGAAGTCGTCCGAGGTGACCTCGAAGACGTCCTTCGCCCCGTAGTGCTCGGCCAGGAACTGCACGGCGTCCGTGGCCGCGTCCCCGGCGTCGTTCCACCCCTCGAACGCGGCCACCAGCACGGTCACCCGCTCCTGGTCGCCGCTCTCCCGGACCACGCCGAACGGTCCGGCCTGCGGTCGGGGGAACGTCTCGTCGAAGTTGCTCACGTCCCCACCCTACGCGCAGGCGCATCCACGGCAAGAGGACCGCCGGGCACGGGGCCCGTGTTGCGGGAACTACGATGGAGGCCATGCCGACCCCGCCCGCCCAGCGCCCCCACGCCCCCCTGCCCACCGCGGTGCTCTTCGACATGGACGGCACCCTGGTGGACACCGAGCCCTACTGGATCGAGGCCGAGGTCGCGCTGGTGCGCTCCCACGGCGGGACCTGGACCGAGGCGGACTCCCTGGCCATGGTCGGCACCGGCCTGGAGGACGCCGCGGCGGTCTTCCAGCGCGCCGGGGTGGCCCTCACGGTGCGGGAGATCGTCGAGCACCTGCTGGGGCAGGTCGTGGCCCGCACCCGGCAGCGGACCGTCCACCGGGCCGGGGCGCCCGAGCTCGTCGCCGCCCTGCGCGAGCGCGGCGTGCCCCTGGCCCTGGTCACCAGCAGCGAGGCGCCCCTCGCCGAGGTCGTCGTCGAGGCCTACGGCGGCCCCGGGACCTTCGACGTCGTCGTCACCGGCGACCAGGGCCACCCCGCCAAGCCCGCCCCCGACCCCTACCTGCTCGGCGCGGCCCGCCTGTCCGAGCGCCTCGGGCGCCCCCTGGACCTGCGGGGGATGGTCGCCGTCGAGGACTCCCGCACGGGCGTGCGCTCCGCGGTCGCCGCGGGCATCCACACCCTGGGCGTGCCCAACCTCGTCCCCCTCGACGACTCCGGGGCGGACACGGTGCTGCCCACCCTCGCCGGCCTGACGCCCGAAGACCTCGGGCGGCTCGTGGCCGGGGTCCGCGCGTGAGCGGCGAGCGCGCCGCGGGGGTGCCGCTGGGCCGGATCGGCGGCGTGCCCGTCACCCTGTCCTGGTCCTGGTTCGTGATCGCCGCCGTCACCGTGCTCCTCTACACCCCCGTGCTGCTGCGGGCCTACCCCGAGCTGGGCGCGCTCACCTACGCCGCCTCCCTCGGCTTCGCCCTCACCCTCGCCCTGTCCGTGCTGCTGCACGAACTGGCACACGCCTGGACCGGCCGGGCCTTCGGCTGGCCCACCGGGCGAATCGTGCTCAGCCTCCTCGGCGGGCACACGCACTTCGGCGACGTGCGCACCACCCCGCTGGCCTCCGCGGTCGTCTCCCTGGCCGGCCCCGCCGTCAACCTGGTCCTCGGCCTGGCCGGCTGGGCGCTGCTGCGCACGGCGGACCCCGCCCCGTCCCTCGGCTGGGTGCTGCTGGACCTCACCACCTGGGCCAACCTCATCGTGGGCCTGTTCAACGTGCTGCCCGGGCTGCCGCTGGACGGCGGCCGCGTGGTCGAGTCCGTGGTCTGGGCGCTCACCGGCCGGGAGCACCGCGGCACCGTGGTGGCCGCCTGGGCCGGCCGCGCCCTGTCGGTCTCCCTGCTGGCCGGCACCGCGGTCACGGGCCTGTGGCGGCAGACCCCCGCGCTCGTGCTCGTGGTGCTGATCGCCGCGTTCATGTGGCAGGGCGCCGGCGCCTCGCTGCGCTCCGCGCGGGTCCTCTCCCGCCTGCACGGGGTCAGCGCCACGGCCCTCGCCGAACCCGCCCTGACGGTGTCCGACGACGTGTCCCTGGCCCGCGCCGACCAGCTGGTCCTCGCCCATCTCGCCGCCCGCGGCCCCGGCGCGGGCGGCGCCGTGCCGCACGTGGTGGCCGTGGACGGGTCCGGGCGGCCCGTGGGCCTGCTCGTGCCCGCCGCCGCCGACGCCGTGCCCGACGACCGGCGCGCCGGCACGCCCCTGGCGGCGGTGCTGGAGCGGCTGCCCGAGGGCGCCGTGCTCCCGGGGGAGCTGCAGGGGGAGGCGCTGCTGCGCACGCTCGCCCGCACCGACCACCCCCGCTACGTGGTCACCGGTCCCGGCGGAGCACCCGCCGGGGTGCTGCGCAGCGCGGCCCTGGAACGCCTGCTGGCCGGCTGAGCCCCCGGCGGCCGCGGCGGCACCCCCGCGCCACGGGGGCACGGCGCGGTGACACAATGGGGGAGGACCCACGCTCCTGCCGGGTCCGCCGCGAGACCCTGCACCGCAACGCCATCCCGTGAAAGTGAGCCGATGACCGGAACCGCTGACCAGACCGCCGACCCCACGCCCGCCACCCCGCGGGGCGCCCTCAACCGGCGCGGCCCCTTCCGGGCCGGGGAGCGCGTGCAGCTCACCGACGAGCGCGGGCGGATGAACACGGTCACCCTCGCGGCCGACGGCGAGTTCCACTCCCACCGCGGCGTGCTCGGCCACGGCGAGCTCATCGGCCGGCCGGAGGGCACCGTGGTGGAGAACTCCGCCGGGTTCCGCTACCAGGCCCTGCGCCCGCTGCTGAAGGACTTCGTGCTGTCCATGCCCCGCGGCGCGGCAGTGGTCTATCCCAAGGACGCCGGGCAGATCGTCACCATGGCCGACATCTTCCCCGGGGCCCGCGTGGTCGAGGCCGGCGTGGGCTCCGGCGCGCTGTCCATCTCGCTGCTGCGCGCGGTGGGCGACCAGGGGCACCTGCACTCCTTCGAGCGGCGCGCGGAGTTCGCCGACATCGCCCGCGGCAACGTCGAGACCATGTTCGGCGGGCCCCACCCGGCCTGGCAGATCACCATCGGCGACCTGGCCCAGGAGCTCGGACAGCACGAGCAGCCCGGGTCCGTGGACCGCGTGGTCCTGGACATGCTCGCCCCCTGGGAGTGCCTCGACGCCGTGGCCACGGCCCTGGCCCCCGGCGGCGTGGTCATGTGCTACGTCGCGACCGTCACCCAGCTCTCCCGGACGGCCGAGGCGATGCGCGCGGACGGGCGCTTCACCGAGCCGGACGCCTCCGAGACCATGGTGCGCGGCTGGCACGTCGAGGGCCTGGCCGTGCGCCCGGACCACCGGATGGTCGCGCACACCGGGTTCCTGCTCTCCGCCCGCCGCCTGGCGGACGGCTCCGAGCGGCTGGCGCCCAAGCGCCGGGCCTCGAAGTCCGAGTACAGCCAGGAGGACCTCGACGCCTGGACCCCCGTGGCCCTCGGCGAGCGCGACGTGACCGACAAGAAGCTGCGCCGGGCCGGCCGCGAGGCCCTCGGCCTGGCCGAGCGCGCCGCCCGCGCCACGGCGCCCGAGAGCCCCGCGCCCGAGAGCCCCGCGCCCGACGGCACGGCGGCGGCCGGGGAGGAGCAGGAGGAGCGCCCGTGAACGAGCCCCCTCAGCAGCAGGCCGCCCCGGCCGACCCGGAGCAGGCCCGCCGGGCCCTGACCAACGCCCAGCGGCAGGTCAACATCCTCCGGGACCAGAAGCGCGCCCTGGACCGGCAGCTCGCCGCCGCCGGGACGCAGAACCAGAAGCTGGTGCGCCTGCTCGACGCCACCCGCACCGAGATCACCCAGCTCAAGCGCGCCCTGGAGAACGACCTCGTGCCGCCCCTGAGCCAGGGGACCGTGGTGCAGGTCAACCCGGGGCACGCCCCCGTGGGCGAGCAGGCCGGCAGCGGGCCGGCCGTCACCGACCGCACCCTGGACGTCCTGGTCGCCGGTCGGCGGATGCGGGTGGCGCTGAGCCCCCTGGTGAGCTTCAGCGCGTGCGAGCCCGGACGCCAGGTGCTGCTCGACCAGAACTACACCGTCGGCGCCGTCCTGGACTACGAGCAGACCGGGGAGGTCGCCACCGTCAAGGAGATCGTCGACCACGACCGCGTGCTCACCGTGGGCCGCTCCGACGAGGAGCGGGTGCTGCTGCTCTCCGGGCTGCTGCGCCGCCGGCGCCCGGAGATCGGCGACGCCGTGTCCATCGACCACCGGACCGGCTTCGCCCTCGAGCCCATCGAGCGCACCGACGTGGAGCAGCTCGTCCTCGAGGAGGTCCCCGCCGTCTCCTACGGCGACATCGGCGGCCTCGGCCCCCAGATCGAGCAGATCCGCGACGCCGTGGAGCTGCCCTTCGTCCACCCCGAGCTCTACCGCGAGCACGGCCTCACCCCGCCCAAGGGCATCCTGCTCTACGGGCCCCCCGGCAACGGCAAGACCCTCATCGCCAAGGCCGTCGCCCGCTCCCTCGCCGAGCGCGCCGCCGACCGCGCCGGCCGGGGGAAGGCCCTGGGCTACTTCCTGAACATCAAGGGCCCGGAGCTGCTGGACAAGTACGTGGGGGAGACGGAGCGCCAGATCCGCTCCATCTTCCTGCGCGCCCGGGAGCAGGCCGCCCGGGGCGTGCCCGTGGTCGTGTTCTTCGACGAGATGGACTCCCTGTTCCGCACCCGCGGCTCCGGGCTGTCCTCGGACGTGGAGACCACCATCGTCCCGCAGCTGCTGACCGAGATCGACGGCGTGGAGCGGCTCGACAACGTCATCGTCATCGGCGCCACCAACCGCGAGGACATGATCGACCCCGCCGTGCTGCGCCCGGGCCGGCTCGACGTCAAGATCCGCATCGACCGCCCGGACGCCCGGGGCGCCGCCGAGATCCTGCGCCTCTACGTCACCGAGGACCTGCCCCTGCGCCAGGCCGAGGTCGACGCCGCCGGCTCCCGCGCGGGCGCGGTCGACGCCCTCGTGGACGCCGCGGTGGCCCGGATGTACGAGAGGAGCCCCGGCACGCGGTTCCTGCACCTGAGCTACCGCGACGGCACGGAGGAGACCCTCTACTTCAGCGACTTCACCTCCGGGGCCGTGATCCGCAACGTGGTGGACCGGGCCAAGAAGCAGGCCATCAAGGACCTGCTCACCACCGGGGTGCGGGGCCTGGGCCGCGCCCACCTGGTCCGCGCCGTGGACGAGGAGTTCCACGAGCAGCAGGACCTGCCCAACACCTCCAACCCGGAGGACTGGGCGCGGATCTCCGGGCGCCGCGGGGACACCATCACCGACCTGCGCGTGGTCCTGCACCGCGACCCCCACCCCGCCGGGCCGCCCGCGGCACCGGGGGAGGGACCGAGAGAAGCACCGGGGGAGGCCCGCGCATGACCGTCCGCCGCGTCATGGGGGCCGAGACCGAGTACGGGGTGCTGGCCCCGGGCAGCCCGCACGCCAACGCCACCGTGCTCTCCACCCGGGTGGTCACCGCCTACGCCGCCCTGGTGCGCCGCCGCCTGGGCGCGTCCCGCACCACCGCCGACTGGGACTACCACGGCGAGACGCCCCTGGCGGACGCCCGCGGCTTCACCGTCCCGCGCGAGCAGGCCGACCCCTCCCAGCTCACCGACGTCGCCCCCGTGCTCACCGCGGAGGAGATCGCCGCCGAGGCGCTGCGCGAGTCCGGGCCCTGGGCGGAGTCCGTGGACCGGGCCCAGGTCGTGATGAACACCGTCCTGCCCAACGGCGCCCGCCTCTACGTGGACCACTCCCACCCCGAGTACTCCTCCCCGGAGGTCACCACGCCCCGGGACGCCGTGCTCTGGGACGCGGCCGGGGACCGCGTGGCCCTCGACGCCGTCCGGGCCGTGGCCGCCGGCGCCGCGAGCACCGGCCTCGACGTCGTGAACCTCTACAAGAACAACACGGACAACAAGTCCGTCTCCTACGGCGCCCACGAGAACTACCTGGTGCCCCGCGCCGTGCCCTTCGACCGGCTCGCCGCGGCCCTGCTGCCCTTCTTCGCCTCCCGCCAGGTGATGTGCGGCGCCGGCCGCGTGGGCCTGGGCCCGCGCGGCCGGCGCCCGGGCTTCCAGCTCAGCCAGCGCGCCGACTTCTTCGAGCGCGAGGTCGGCCTGGAGACCACCGTCCACCGCCCCGTCGTCAACACCCGGGACGAGCCCCACGCCGAACGCGGCCGGCACCGCCGCCTGCACGTGATCATCGGCGACGCCAACCTCTCCCACACCGCCGGGCTGCTCAAGTTCGGCACCACCTCCCTGGTCCTGGGCCTGGTCGAGGCCGGCGCCGCCCCGGACCTCGGCCTCGCCGACCCCGTGGCCGCCCTGCAGACGATCAGCCACGACCCGTCGCTGCGCGCCACCGTCCCGCTCCGGGACGGCCGGGAGCTCACCGGGGTGCAGCTGCAGCGGCTCTACCTCGAGGCCGCCCGCGCCCACGAGGCCGCCGGCGGCGGCCCCGACCCGCAGACCCGAGAGGTCCTCGAGCTGTGGGAGGAGGTCCTCGACGCCCTCGAGAGCGACCCGCTGTCCCTGGCCGACCGGCTGGACTGGGTCGCCAAGTACGCGCTGCTGCGGGGCTACCGCGAGCGCGACGGACTCGCCTGGGACGACCCCCGCCTGACGCTCGTCGACCTGCAGTACGCCGATGTGCGCCCCGAGAAGGGGCTCTACCACCGGCTGGTCGCGGGCGGGCGGATGCGCACGCTCTTCGACGCCGAGGAGATCGAGCGGGCGGCCGGCGCGCCGCCCGCCGACACCCGCGCCTGGTTCCGGGGCCAGCTGGTCTCCCGGTTCCCCGACGACGTGCTCACCGCCAACTGGGACTCGGTCTCCCTCACGCTGCCGGGGCTCCGCCGCGGCGCTAGGATCACGATGCCCGAGCCGCTGGAGCTCACCCGCGACGACGTCGGCCCCCTCGTCGGGACCGCCCCCGACGCCGAACACCTCGTGCGCGCCCTCGCCGGCGCCCGCCCCGCCCTCGTGCACACCGGCTCCCTCGGCTGAGCACACCCCACCACCACAGGAGGATCCCGCATGGCCCAGGAACGCATCTTCGGCACCGGCGCCCAGCGCCGCGAGGAGACCGAGCTCCCCGAGCCCGGCGTCCCCGCCCCCACCCCGCCCGCCGGCCAGGCCCAGGCGCAGACCGGCAGCACCGACGACCTGCTGGCCGAGATCGACGGCGTGCTCGAGTCCAACGCCGAGGAGTTCGTGAAGGGCTTCGTGCAGAAGGGCGGCCAGTAGCCCCCATGGACCGCAGGATCTACGGCATCGAGACCGAGTTCGGCATCACCCACAGCGCCCCCGGGGCGCGCCGGCTCAGCCCCGAGGAGGCCGCCCGCACGCTCTTCCGGCCCGTGGTGGCCTGGGGCCGGTCCTCGAACGTGTTCCTGCCCAACGGGGGCCGGCTCTACCTGGACGTCGGCTCGCACCCCGAGTACGCGAGCGCCGAGTGCGCGAGCCTCGAGGACCTCGTGGCCCAGGACAAGGCCGGCGAGCTGCTCGTCGACGACCTCCGCCGCCAGGCCCAAGACGCCCTGGCGGCGGAGGGGGTGCCCGGGCGGATCTACCTGTTCAAGAACAACGTCGACTCCCGCGGCAACTCCTTCGGCTCCCACGAGAACTACCTCATCGCCCGGCGCACCGAGTTCGCCCGCCTCGTGCAGATCCTCATCCCGTTCCTGGTCACCCGCCAGCTGCTCGTGGGGGCCGGCAAGGTGCACCCCGCCGGGCCGGAGGACTTCGGGGCCGTGCCGATGGGCCCGGGGACCCCCAGCTACTCCTTCTCCCAGCGCGCGGACCACATCTGGGAGGGCTCCTCCTCCGCCACCACCCGCTCCCGGCCGCTCATCAACACCCGGGACGAGCCGCACGCCGACGCCGAGCACTACCGCCGGCTGCACGTGATCGTGGGGGACTCCACCATGTCCCAGACCACCACGGCCCTGCGGGCCGGCACCACCGACCTGATGCTGCGGATGATCGAGGCCGGGCAGATCCTGCCGGACCGGACCATGGCCGACCCGGTGCGCTCCCTGCGGGAGGTCTCCCACGACCTCACCGGCACCCACCCGGTCCTGCTCGCCGACGGCGCCCGGCGCTCCGCCCTGGACCTGCAGCGGGAGCACCTGGAGGCCGCCCGGGCGTTCGTCGACCGGGAAGGCGCCCACCACGACCGGGTGCCGTGGGTGCTGGAGCTGTGGGAGCGCACCCTGGACGCCGTGGCCCGGCAGGACACCTCGGCCATCGACACCGAGATCGACTGGGCGATCAAGAAGAAGCTGCTCGACGGCTACGCCGTCCGGGACGGCCTCGACTACTCCGCCCCGCGCCTGGCCCAGCTGGACCTCGCCTACCACGACACCGCCCCGGAGCGCGGGCTGTTCAACCTGCTGCAGCGCCGCGGACAGGCCGCGACCTTCGTGCCCGACGCGCGGGTCGAGGAGGCGGCGCGCACCCCGCCCGCCACCCGGGCCGCCGTCCGCGGCCGGTTCATCGACGCGGTGGTCGCCTCCGGGCACCAGTACACGGTCGACTGGGTGCACCTGAAGGTCAACGACCGCACCCAGCGCACCGTGCTCTGCAAGGACCCCTTCGCCACCGAGCACCCCGAGGCCGACGCCCTGGTCGCCGGTCTGCGGGCGGAGGCCCCCGGCGGGGACGGGCCCGCCCACGGGGACGCCCCCGTGGTCTGACGCGGCCCCGGCCCGGCCCCGGGCCGCGCTGTCCAGTCAACATCCAGCGCCCTGCACTAGGCTGGGCGGCGGTCCCGGCCCCGCCGCCCGAACCCCGCCGACCCCACCCGGCCCGACCCCCGAGGAAGACACCTGTGCGAAAGACCCTGACCACCTCCGTTGCCGCCCTGACCCTGACGCTCGCCCTGGCGGGCTGCTCGGGGCCCGGCGTCGACTCCGTCGAGCTCAGCAACGACCCGGCCTCGGGCACCGCCCCGTCGGTGACGTTCGAGACCCCGCTCAACGCCGAGGAGGCCGGTGCGAAGGAGCTGCGCGAGGGCGAGGGCGCGGAGATCGCCGAGGGCGACACCGTCCTGCTGCAGGCGGCGCTGTTCAAGGGCTCGGACGGCACCTCGATCGGCGAGACCTACTCCCAGGGAGCCGGCCAGGTGCTCACCCTGGAGCAGGGGCTGCAGGAGTCCATCCCGGAGATGTACGACGCCCTGGTGGGCGCCAAGGAGGGCGCGATCATCGCCTACTCCTCCCCGGAGACCTCCGGCGCCGCCGGCGACGACTCGACCTCCGTGGAGGTCTACGAGGTCGTGCGCAGGATCCCCACCGAGATCGAGGGCGAGCCGCAGGACAGCCCGAAGGGGCTGCCCGCGGTCACCGAGAACGACGAGGGCGTGCCCACCGTGGCCCAGCCGAAGGGCAAGGCCCCGGAGAAGCTCGTCTCCGAGTACCTCGTCGAGGGCGACGGCGAGGAGGTCGCCGAGGGCGACACCGTCATCGCGAACTACGTGGGCGTGAAGTGGTCCGACGGCGAGACCTTCGACTCCTCCTACGAGAAGGGCGCCCCCGCGTCCTTCCCCCTCGACAACGTCATCGAGGGCTGGCAGGAGGGCCTGGCGGGCAAGAAGGCCGGCTCGCGGGTGATCCTGTCCGTGCCGGTCGACCAGGCCTACGGCACGGAGAAGGACCTGGGCGAGGACTCCGAGTACCCCGCCGGGGACCTGCTGTTCGTCGTCGACATCCTGGCGGCCGTCGACACCCCCGAGGCCCCGGCCGAGGCGGAGCCCTCCGCGGCGCCCAGCGCGTCGCCCTCGGCGACCGAGGAGTAGTTCCGGTCGGCTATGGTGGCCCGGTGGGGGCGCGGCCCCCACCGGGGCCCGCGGCCCCACCGCCCCCGGCGGGCACCCCCGCCGACGACCCGACGAACCAGGAGCACCCATGTCCTTCGGAGAGCGCAGGCTCGACCGCACCAAGCCCGAGATCGACTTCCCGGAGGGGGAGGCCCCGACCGAGCTCGTCGTCACCGACCTCGTCGAGGGCACCGGCGCCGAGGCCACCGCCGGCAAGCAGATCTCCTGCCACTACGTCGGCGTGACGTTCTCCGCCGGCGAGGAGTTCGACGCCTCCTGGAACCGCGGCCAGCCCCTGGACTTCACCGTGGGCATCGGCCAGGTCATCCAGGGCTGGGACCAGGGCCTGCTGGGCATGAAGGTCGGCGGCCGCCGCCGCCTGGAGATCCCCTCCGCCATGGCCTACGGCTCCCGGGGCGCGGGCGGAGTGATCGGCCCCGACGAGGCCCTCATCTTCGTGGTGGACCTCCTGGACGTGCGCTGAGGACCCACCGGATGGCAGCCCGATCGACGGAGCGGCTTCTCAACCTGCTCATCGCCCTGGTCTCCCGCGAGCGCGGCTACACCCGCGCCGAGCTGCGGGAGGCCGTTCCGTCGTACGCGGAGTCCGCCTCGGACGAGGCCTTCGAGCGCATGTTCGAGCGCGACAAGGCGGAGCTGCGGGATCTCGGCTACCCCATCGAGGAGGTCTCCGAGGACCCCCTGTTCCCGGACGACACGCACGGGCACCGGTACCGGATCCCGCGCGGGTCCTTCACCCTGCCGCCCCTGCAGTTCACCGCGGAGGAGTCGGCGGTGCTCGCCCTGGCGGCGAACGCGTGGACGGACGCCTCCCTGGGCGAGCTGGCCCGCCGCGCCCTGCGCAAGCTCGAGCCGGCCATCGGGGGACTGCCCGACGACGACGCCCCGCCGCTGCTCCAGCCCACCCTCACCGCCCACGAGCCGTCCTTCGAGCCGCTGCTCTCGGCGGTCGTGCGCCACCGCGAGGTGCGCTTCGACTACCTGGCCCGCAGCACCGACCAGCTCACCACCCGCCGGCTGCGGCCGTGGGGGATCGGCTCCCGCTACGGCAACTGGTACGTGGTCGGCTGGGACCTGGACCGCAAGGACTCCCGCACGTTCCGGCTCTCCCGGATCATGTCCGACGTCACGGTGACCCGCAAGGAGTTCGACCCGCCCGCGGGCTTCTCCATGAACGAGGCGCTGTCCCACATGGTCTCCCACGCCCCGGCGCGCACCGTGGAGGTCCTCGCCCGTCCCGGCCACGCCCTCATGCTGCGCCGGATGGCCTCCCGCCAGCAGCCCGCCGCCGCCGCCGGGGAGTGGGACCGGCTGCACATCCCCTTCGCGGAGACCGAGATCCTCGCCGAGGAGATCGCCGCGGCCGGACCCGGCGTCGTCGTGCCCGAGGGCGGGGACGGGACGGCGCCCACCATGCAGGCCGAGGTCCGTGCCGCCGTGGTGCGCCGGCTCGGCAGCGCCGCCGCGGCCGTGGCCGCGTTCCGCGGCGTGCCGGTCGACTGGACCGTGAAGTCCCGCAAGGGCACCCGCAACAAGCTCTCCACGGCCGACCACCTCTCCCGGCTGCTGGAGATCGTCCGGTGGGTCTACGCCCACCAGGGCGCCGAGCTCGAGGAGACCGCCCGCCGCTTCGGGATCACCGACCAGGAGCTGATCGCCGACCTCAACACGCTGTTCGTGTGCGGCAAGCCCGGGCACATGCCCGACCAGCTGATCGACGCGTCCTGGGACGACGGGCACGTCTACCTCTCCAACGCGGACGAGCTCTCCGACCCCGTGCGGCTCACCCAGCCGGAGGCCTCCGCGCTGCTGGTGGGCCTGCAGACCCTGCGCACGGTGCCCGGAGGGGACTCCGAGGCCGTGGCCTCGGCGATCGCCAAGGTCGCCGGCGCGGCCGGGGACGCCGGGGTCCTCGCCAACGCGGTGGGCGCCCGCCCCATCACGGACACCCCCGCCCCGGCGCTGGCGGACGTCATGGCCACCGTGCGCCGGGCCGTGGAGGAGCGGCGCCGGATCCGGATCCGCTACGTGGTCCCGTCCCGGGACGAGCTCACCGAGCGCGTGGTCGACCCCGTGCAGGTCTTCTCCTCCAACACGCACTGGTACGTGCGCGCGTGGTGCCTGACCTCCGAGGGGATGCGCAACTTCCGGCTCGACCGGATCTCCTCCGTGGAGGACGCCGGACCGGCCGGGCCGCGCCCGGCCGCCCAGGAGGCCGCCGCGGCCTCCCCGCCGGCCCCCGGCACCCCGGACACCGTGGAGGTCGTGCTCGTCACCGACCGCCGCAGCCGGTGGATCGCGGACCAGTACCACGCGACCCGCACCGCGGTGGTGCGGCTGCCCGGCGGGCCCCGCACCGGCCCCGCCGCCGACCACGAGGCCGCGCTCATCGGCTTCCAGACGGTCGAGGCGGTGTGCGCGCTCGTCACCCGCTACGGCGGGCAGCTGGCCGTGGCCGGCCCCGACGACGTGGTGGCGCAGGTGGAACTCTGGGTGAACTCGGCGCTGAGCACCTACGGGACGTCGGGGAAGCCCTGACCGGCGCGCCTATACTGGAGGACATGCTCTGGTGGTCCTGGGTCCTGCTGTGGACGGTCCTCGTCCTGCTCGGCGCCGCGTTCCTCGGGCTGATGCTGTGGCGGCTGGTGAGGACGTTCCTTGCCCTGCTCCGGGACACCGAGACGGTGGCCGGGGAGTTCGCCCGGCGCTGGGACGACGCCGCCGCCGGGGTACAGCGTCCCGTCCGGGTCGCCCCCGACCCGGCCCTGTTCACCCCGGTGGGGCAAGCCGTGGCCGACTACCGGGTCGGCCGTGACCAACGAGAAACCGCCCGTCTGAGACGCCGCATGGAGCGCAAGGACCGCATGGGCCAGCCGCAGCGGATCAGCGACATCCGCCGGGCTGAACGGAAAGGAATGTTCAATGGGTAGGCTCTTCGACAGCCCCTTCATGATCCTGATCATCCTGCTGGTGATCCTGCTGCTCTTCGGCGCGCCCAAGCTCCCGGGCATGGCCCGCAGCCTCGGCCAGTCGCTGCGCATCTTCAAGTCCGAGGTCAAGGAGATGAAGCGGGACGACCAGCCGGGCGGCTCGGACGTCGTGATCGACGGCAAGCCCGTGCAGAACATCCGGGACGCCGCCCCGGAGCCGCGCCCCGGCACGACCGGCGCCCCCGGCACGGACACCCCGCCGCGCCCGGACCAGCGCCCCGGCAGCCCCACGGCCTGACGGCCCGCGCCCCGCACCCGAGCGGTCTCCCGCCCCGCCCCGCGGCGGGAGCGGGGGACCGCTCGCCCGGTCCCCCCGCCCGGCCCCGACGTCCCGGAGGTCCCCCATGCCCGCGCAGTCATCCCGCGGCCCGAAGCAGCGCCGGTCCGTGCGCAAGGCCAACCCGCAGGCGCAGATGGCCCTGGCCGAGCACCTGCGGGAGCTGCGCAACCGGCTGATCAAGGCCGCCGTGGCCACGGTCCTCGGCATGGTGGGGGGCTTCTTCCTCTACCAGCCCTTCATGGGCTACATCACCGAGCCCCTGGCGCGGCTGGCCCAGGCCGAGGGCAACCAGGCGTCCATCAACTACTCCGCGGTGGGCTCCTCCTTCAACATCATGGTGGAGGTCTCCCTGGTCCTGGGCCTGGTGCTGGCCAGCCCCGTGTGGCTGTACCAGCTCTGGGCCTTCGTGACCCCCGCCCTGCACCGCACGGAGCGGCGCTACGCGATCGGGTTCCTGGCCGCGGCGGTCCCGCTGTTCCTGGGCGGCATCGCCGTGGCCGTGCTGACCCTGCCCACCGCCGTCTACGCGCTGACCGCGTTCACCCCCGCCGGCGGCACGAACTTCATCTCCGCCGACGTCTACCTGCGGTTCTTCCTCCAGCTCATCCTCACCTTCGGGATCGCGTTCGTGCTGCCGGTGTTCCTGGTGGGGCTGAACATGCTCGGGGTGCTCCCGGGCCGGACGGTGCTCAAGAGCTGGCGGATCGTGGTGGTGCTCGTGATGGTGGTCTCCGCGATGGCGGCCCCCGGCCCGGACCCCATGACCATGTTCTACCTGGCGGTGCCCCTGCTGGCCCTGTTCTTCGTGGCGGTCGGGCTGTGCCTGCTCCTGGACCGGCGCCGCGCCCGCCGGGAGCAGCGGCGGGCCGCCGCCACCGGCGCCTCGGCCGACGCCGCGACCTCGGACGACGAGCTGGAGCGCCTCGGCCGGGACCCCCGCGAGGACACCGGAGTCTGAGCCGGATCGGCCCGTCGCGAACGGGCCCGCCGGGGCCCGTGCGCGGCGAGGATGCACAGTAGGGTGGGCACATGTCCTCCTACGCCGACCGATACCTGGCCGCCAAGCAGCGGGCCGCCCACGCCAGGACCGAGCTGGCGGCGTTCCAGCAGCGGCTGGAGTTCGCGATGGACGAGTTCCAGGTGACCGCGTGCCGGTCCCTCGAGGAGGGCCGCGGGGCGCTCGTGGCCGCACCCACCGGGGCCGGCAAGACCGTGGTGGGGGAGTTCGCCGTCCACCTCGCCCTCTCCCGCGGCCAGAAGGCGTTCTACACCACGCCCATCAAGGCCCTGAGCAACCAGAAGTTCCACGAGTTCTCCCGCGCCTTCGGCGCGGAGCGGGTCGGGCTGCTCACCGGCGACACCTCCGTGAACTCCGAGGCCGACGTCGTGGTGATGACCACCGAGGTCCTGCGGAACATGCTCTACGCCGACTCCCCGACGCTGCTCAACCTCGGCTTCGTGATCATGGACGAGGTGCACTACCTCGCCGACCGCTTCCGCGGCGCCGTCTGGGAGGAGGTCATCATCCACCTGCCGGAGAGCGTGCAGCTCGTCTCCCTGTCCGCGACCGTCTCCAACGCGGAGGAGTTCGGCGCGTGGCTGGACACGGTGCGCGGGCACACCGACGTCGTCGTCTCCGAGCACCGCCCCGTGCCGCTGTGGCAGCACGTCCAGGTGGGCGGGCGCCTGCTGGACCTGTTCGTGGACGACACCACCGTGGAGGAGGCGGCCGAGCGGCTCGGCGGGCCCGGCCGGGACGAGCCGGAGGTCAACCCCGAGCTGCTCCAGCTCGCCCGCGCCGAGCACCCCCGTGGCGGCCGCCGCGGGGGACGCGGCCCCGGCGGGCGCTCCCGCGACCGGTTCTCCCGCCGCAACGGCGGCGAGGGCTTCCGCCCCGGGCCTGAGACCCGCCGGGTCTCCCGCCCGCAGCTGATCCGCCGGCTCGACGCCGAGGGCCTGCTGCCGGTCATAACCTTCATCTTCTCCCGGGCCGGCTGCGACGGCGCCGTCCAGCAGTGCGTGGCCGCGGACATCCGCCTGACCACCGACAAGGAGCAGCAGACCATCCGGGCGCGCGTCGCCGAGACCGCCGCCTCCCTCGAGGCGGCCGACCTCAACGTCCTGGGCTTCTACGAGTGGCGCGACGGCCTGCTGCGCGGCGTGGCCGCCCACCACGCCGGGATGCTGCCCGCCTTCAAGGAGCTCGTGGAGCAGCTCTTCGCCGACGGCCTCGTCAAGGCCGTCTTCGCCACCGAGACCCTCGCCCTGGGCATCAACATGCCGGCCCGCTCCGTGGTGCTGGAGAAGCTGGACAAGTTCAACGGCGAGTCGCGGGTCGACATCACGCCGGGGGAGTACACCCAGCTCACCGGCCGCGCGGGGCGGCGGGGGATCGACGTCGAGGGCCACGCCGTGGTGCTGTGGCAGCCCGGCATGGACCCGCGCACCGTGGCCGGTCTCGCCTCGAAGCGCACCTATCCGCTGAACTCGAGCTTCCGGCCCACCTACAACATGTCCGTGAACCTCGTGGCGCAGTTCGGCGCCCACCGCTCGCGCAAGATCCTCGAGTCCTCCTTCGCCCAGTTCCAGGCCGACCGTTCCGTGGTGGGCCTGGCCCGCCGGGTCCGCTCCCAGGAGGAGTCGCTGCGCGGCTACGAGGAGGCGATGACCTGCCACCTGGGGGACTTCACCGAGTACGCGGCCCTGCGCCGGGAGCTGAAGGACCTCGAGCGGGCCGCGGAGCGCTCCGACTCCCGCCGGCGCCGCTCCGACGCGGTGGCCTCGCTGCACGACCTGCTGCCCGGCGACGTGGTGGAGATCCCCCGCGGGCGCAACGCCGGCTACGCCGTGGTGCTGAGCACCGACCCGAACCGGGACGACCCGCGCCCCTCCATCCTGACCCTGGACCACCAGCTGCGCCGGGTCGGCGCGCAGGACCTGGACGGGCCGCTGGAGCCGGTCTCCCGGATCCGGATCCCCAAGCACTTCACCGGGAAGTCCCCCAAGGAGCGCCGGGACCTCGCCTCCTCCGTGCGCAACGCCCTGCACGAGCACCGGCCCCCGCGCGGCGGCGGTCGCGGGCACACCGTCCGGTTCGACCGCGGCACCAGCGCCGCCGAGCAGCGCATCGCCGACGTGCGCAAGGCCCTGCGCGCCCACCCCTGCCACGGGTGCTCCGACCGCGAGCACCACGCCCGCTGGGCCGAGCGGTGGTGGACGCTGCGCCGGGACACCGACGGGCTGCTGCGCCAGATCGAGGGCCGCACCAACACGATCGCCAAGACCTTCGACCGGGTCTCCCAGGTGCTGGACTCCTTCGGCTACCTCGAGACCCTGCCCGACGGCGAGGTGCGGCCCACCCACGCCGGGGAGCAGCTGCGCCGGATCTACGGGGACCGGGACCTGCTCCTGGCGCTGAGCCTGCGCGACGGCTTCCTCGACGGCCTCGACCCCGCGGCCACGGCCGGCCTGGTCACCCTGCTCGTGTACCAGGCCAAGCGCGAGGAGCAGCGCTTCCAGCCCGTGCTGCCCTCCGCGGCCATGGACCGGGCGGCGCAGACGGTGGCGCGCAACTGGTCGGTGCTCACGGACCGGGAGCAGGAGCACCACCTCCCGCCCACGGCGGAGCCGGAGTTCGGCCTGGTGGAGCCCATGTACCTGTGGGCGCGGGGCGCGACCCTGAGCACCGCCCTGACCGGCACCGAGCTCGCCGCCGGGGACTTCGTCCGCTGGGCCAAGCAGGTGATCGACATGCTCGACCAGCTCGCCTCCATCGACCTGCTCGGCCCCGAGCTGCGCAGCCAGTGCCAGCGCGCGATCGCGCTGGTGCGCCGCGGCGTCGTCGCCCACTCGGCCTTCGAGGACTGAGCCCGCCCCGCCCGCGGGCCGTCCGCGGCCCGCCCACGCCCGTCCCGAACAGGAGACCCGTGAGTTCCACCGCCCCCGCACGCCGTCCGGTCCTCTACCGCAACGGCTCCGTCTACAGTCCCGCCGACCCCTTCGCCACCGCCGTCCTGGTGGACGGCCCGCGCGTGGCCTGGGTGGGCTCGGAGGAGGCCGCCCGGTCCCTGCAGGACTCCTCCATGGACGTGGTGGACCTCGACGGGAGGCTGCTGGCGCCCGGGTTCGTGGACTCCCACGTGCACCTCACCGAGACGGCGCTGTCCCTGTCCACCCTCGACCTCAGCTCGGCCGGGTCCCTCCAGGACGTCCTCGACGCCGTGGCCGGGGCCGCGCGCACCGGCCGCGGGGTGGTCCTCGGCTCCGGCTGGGACGAGTCCGTGTGGCCCGAGCGGCGCGCCCCCACGGCCCAGGAGCTGGACCGCGCCGCCGGCGGGCGCGAGGTCTACCTCACCCGCATCGACGTCCACTCCGGAGTCGTCTCCGCGTCCCTCGCCCGGCGCCTGGGCCTCGCCTCCGTGGACGGCTGGCTGGGCGACGGCCGCGTCGAGCACCTCGCGCACGAGCGGGTGCGCGCCGCCGCCCTCGACCTCGACGCCGGGCGCCGGGCCGAGCTGCACCGGCTGGGGCTGCGCCACGCCGCGGCCCGGGGCTACGTGGCCCTCGCCGAGGCCAGCGCGGAGCAGGTCGCTCCCGTCGAGGACCTCGTGCACCTGGTCGCCCTCGCCAACCACGGGGTCCACGCCGACGGGCCGACCCCGCGCGTGCTGCCCTACCGGGGGGAGCTGGTGCGCACCGCCGCGCAGGCGCGCGCGGTCGTCGACCGCTTCGACGCGGCCCTGGCGGAGCTGCTCGGGCGCCCGCCGCGGCGGGACGAGTCGCTGGTCGGGCTGGCCGGGGACCTCTGCGTGGACGGCGCCCTGGGCTCCCGCACGGCCGCCCTGCGCGCCCCCTACGCCGACGAGCCGTCCAGCACCGGGGACCTCTACCTCGACCCGGACGCCGTCGCGGCCCACCTGGCCGCGACCACCGAGGCCGGTCTGCAGGGCGGCTTCCACGTCATCGGGGACGCCGGGATGGACGCGGTCCTGGACGGTCTCGACCGCGCCGCCCGGCTCGTGGGGGAGCGGGCCCTCCAGGGCGCCGGCCACCGCCTCGAGCACGCCGAGCTGATCGACCCGGAGGGCATCGAACGGCTGGCCCGCCACGCCGTGACCGTCTCGGTGCAGCCGGGCTTCGACGCCGCCTGGGGCGGGCCGGGCGGGCTGTACGAGCAGCGCCTCGGCCCCGGGCGGGCCGCGGCGATGAACCCGCTGGCCTCTTTCTACCGCGCCGGCGTGCCCGTGGCCCTGGGCAGCGACGCCCCCGTGGTGCCCCTGTCCCCGTGGGAGACGGTCCGCGCCTGCCTGGAGCACCACGACCCGGAGCAGCGGATCTCCGCGCGCGCCGCCTTCCTCGCCTCCACCCGCGGCGCCTGGCGGGCCGCCCGCCACCCGGATCCGATGCAGGGCCAGCTCGCCCCCGGCACCCCGGCGACCTTCGCCGTGTGGGACGTGGAGGCGCTGATGGTGCAGCAGGCCGAGGGCACCGGCTCCTCCTGGAGCACCGACCCGCGCGCCCGCACCCCGCTGCTGCCCGCCCTGGACGGGGCGGCCCTGCCCGTGTGCCGGCAGACCGTGCTCGACGGCGTGGAGCTGTTCCGCTCCGACGGGTGGTGAGCTCCCGCCCCGCCGCCCGGCCCCGCCCCGTGTCGGTCGATCTTGGTCGAGCGCACGGCGCAGGATAGGCTGGGCAACTGCTGCCGGGTGGGCTCACTCGTCCTTAGAAAACAGGCCGGCATCCCCTCAGGGCTGGCCTGGTCCGAAGGCGAGGGAGCCTGCCCTGTGGTTTAACAGGTGAGACCTCGAAAGGACCGACCCGGTGCGCGTACTGACCGTCATCCCCACCTACAACGAGCGCGAGTCGCTGCCCACGGTCATGGACCGGCTGCGCCAGGCCGTCCCGGAGGGCGACGTGCTGGTGGTGGACGACAACAGCCCCGACGGCACCGGCCGGCTCGCCGACGAGATGGCCGCCGCCGACGCCGCCGTCCACGTCCTGCACCGCACCAGCAAGGACGGCCTCGGGGCCGCCTACATCGCCGGGTTCCGCTGGGGGCTGGCCCGGGACTACGACGTCCTGGTCGAGATGGACGCCGACTGCTCCCACCAGCCCGAGCAGCTCCCGCTGCTGCTGGACGCGGTGGAGCGCGGCGCCGACCTCGCCATCGGCTCGCGCTACGTCCCCGGGGGCCGCACCGTGAACTGGCCGGTGCAGCGCCAGCTGCTCTCCCGCGGCGGCAACCTCTATGCCCGCACGCTGCTGGGCTCCCGGATCCACGACATCACCGCCGGCTACCGCGCCTTCCGCCGCGGGACCCTCGAGCGGATCGGCCTGGACACGGTCGACTCGAAGGGCTACTGCTTCCAGATCGACCTCGGCTGGCGGACGGAGCGCGCCGGCCTGCACGTGGTGGAGGTCCCGATCACCTTCGTGGAGCGCGCCGAGGGCGAGTCGAAGATGAGCCCGGACGTCACCCGCGAGGCCGTCGTCCGCGTCGCCCAGTGGGGACTGACCGCCCGCGCGAGGACCCTGGCGGCCAAGCTCCGGCGCACCGGCCGCTGAGCGGACCGGGGACACCGCCCCGGGAACGCGCGGAGGGCCCCACCCGCAACGGGTGGGGCCCTCCGCGCACTTCTCGGGGCGCGGGCTCAGATGGCGTGCTTGGCCCGGTAGAACTCGACCCGCTGGGCGAGGATCTCCTCCAGCTCGTCCACGCTGCGCCGCTCCAGGAGCATGTCCCAGTGCGTGCGCTGGTGCTTCTCGTTGGGGTTCTCCGGCTTCTCGCCGTTGACGATGATCGCTTCCTTGCCGGTCTTCGACACCCACACCGGCGGGATCTCGGCCTCCGCGGCGAAGGTGACCGTCACCGACTCGCCGTCCGTGGTGCGGTACTCCACGCGCTGGCGCGGGGCCGGCTCGACGCCGGCCTCCGTCTCCATCGACTGGGAGCCCAGACGCATTCCCCTGAGGCTGCGGTCGCTCATAGTGGTGGTTCCTCCATAACTGACGGTGGCCACGGCCGTGGCGCACGCTCGGGCTGACGACGGGTCCACAGGGACCCGGGATCCTCAGGGTGCAACATCGACGGCCCCCGGGATGTTCCCCGCACGGGGCCCGGTTTCCGGTGCGCCCCGCGCCTCAGCGGCCGGCCGGGCCGTCCTGCGGCGGCATCGGGTCCTCGAGGCGCACGGGCGCGTCCGGGTCGATGCTCGAGGGACGGGGGATGGTGAAGTCGTCCGGGTCCACGGTGGTGCGCTCCAGGTTCAGGGACAGGTCCTCCTCGGTGACCCGGACCTCCTCCGGGGCGACCAGGGGCTCCGCCTCCGCCCCGGCGGGCTCGACCGGTGCCGCGTCCTCCTCGCCGGCCGGGCCGGGGCCGTCGCCGTCCTCGTCGGGGCGGGAGAGGAACTCGCCGACGCCCCGCAGCGCGTCGCCCAGCTCCGCGGGGATCATCCAGACCTTGTTCGCGCTGCCCTCGGCGACCTTCGGCAGCGTCTGGATGTACTGGTAGGCCAGCAGCTTCTGCGTGGGCCGGGCACGGTGGATCGAGTCGAAGACCTTGCGGATCGCCTGCGCCTCGCCGTCGGCGCGCAGGATCGCGGCCTTCGCCTCGCCCTCGGCGGAGAGGATCGCCGACTGCCGCTGGCCCTCGGCCATGAGGATCCGGGACTGCTTGTCGCCCTCGGCCGTCAGGATCACGGCGCGGCGCTCCCGCTCGGCGCGCATCTGCTTCTCCATCGAGTCCTGGATGGACGGCGGGGGAGTGATCTCCTTGATGTCCACCCGGGAGACCCGGATGCCCCAGCGCCCGGTCGTGGAGTCCAGGACGCCGCGCAGCTCCGCGTTGATCTTGTCCCGGGAGGTGAGCGCCTCCTCCAGGTTCAGCCCGCCCACCACGTTGCGCAGCGTGGCGGAGGTCAGCTGGTCCGCGGCCTGGATGTAGTCGACGATCTCGTAGGTCGCCGCGCGCGGGTCCGTGACCTGGAAGTAGACGACGGTGTCGATGCCCACGACCAGGTTGTCCTCGGTGATCACGGACTGCGCGGGAAAGGACTGCACCTGCTCGCGCAGGTCGATCAGCGGCAGCAGCCGGTCGATGAACGGGATGAGGAAGTGCAGCCCCGGGGTCAGGGTCGTGCGGTACTTGCCGAGACGCTCCACGATGCCGGCCCGTGCCTGCGGGACGATCCGCACGGAGCGGAACAGGATGATCACGACCAGGACGATCAGGACGGCGAGCAGGATGATGACGGCTAGGTCCACGGGGGCCTCTCTCGGTGGGTGCGGCGCGACGTCGGCGACGCCGGGTCCGGCGGCGCGGGGCCTCCGGTGCGGGAACTCAGAAGGACGGGCGCGGCTCGGGCCGGCCGTCGGCGGTCGGGGCGGGGTGCGGGGCCACCAGGGCGGTGGCGCCCTCGATCTCGTGGACGTAGACGTCGCTGCCCACCGGCAGCTGCTCGCCGGTGACCGAGCGGGCGCTCCAGGTGTCGCCCTCCAGGCGCACCAGCCCGCTGCGGGCGGTGACGGGGTCCAGGACCTGGCAGGGCAGGCCGATGAGCCGGGCCGCGTTGGACACGGTGCCGGGGGTGGACCGGTTGATCCGGCGCAGGGCGATGGGCCGGACGAGGAAGATGAGCAGGACCGCGGCCAGGGCGAAGGCCACCACCTGGACCACGAAGTTGTCCGTGACCCAGCTCAGGCCGAAGGCCAGCAGGGACGCCGCGGACAGCATCAGGAACACGAAGTCGAGGGTCAGCATCTCGATCGCGGCCAGCACGATCATCGCCAGCAACCAGAACAGCCACGCGTTGTCGACGAGCCATTCCCACATGATCGGTCCCGACCTCTCCTGCGCCTTCGCCAGGGCGTGCGCCCTGGTCTCCATTGTGCCCCAGCCCACCGACGCGGCCCGGGAGCGGCGCGGCGGCCGCCGTCCGCAGGCGGGGCCGCCCGGAATACCCGGGCTTTCCCTGCTGTTCACCCGACAACGGTGGCGCCGCGGGTCCGGGAAGGATCCGCGGCCCCGCACCCGAGTCCCACCCGCGCCCCGGCGGGCCCGACCGGACCGTGCCAGGCAGAAGGAGGGAACCCATGAAGCTCGTCACCTCGGTGGCGGTCACGGCCGCGGGCGCGTGGCTGGCCGGCACGGCCACCGCCGTGGTCGGCCTCTCGGCCCTCCAGTCCCGGCTGCCCGCCATGATGAGCCGCTGGCTCGCCGCCGAGCCCGACTTCGAGCGGGCGCTGGTCCTGCTCGGCACCGGGCGGTGCGCACCCGGGGACGACCGCGCCGAGAGACTGCGCGCCCGGCTGGAGAGCGCCTCCGGGAGGCCCGTGGTGTACGTCGACGTCACCGTGCCTCCGGGCACCTCCGCGCGCCGGGCCGCCCGCAACCGCGAGCTCGCCCGCAGCTTTCACGCCGACCACGTGCTGGACCACGACCTGGACGGCGCCCGGGACGCCGAGGACGGGATCGCAGGGCGCTGACGCCCCCGCTCACCCCCCGGTCGTGGTCACCGGCAGCGGCGCGGTCGCGTCGAGCATGTGGAAGGCCTCGGCGCTGAAGTCGATGACCACCTCGTCGCCCGCCGCGGCGTCCGGGACCTCCGAGAGGTCCAGGGTCACGACCGTGCCGTGGTCGAGCAGCACCGGGACGCGCCGGCCGCCCACCGTGAAGTCCAGCTCGTTCTCCCGGGACGGGATGTGGTGGATCAGTCCCACCTTCGTGGGCGCCGTGGTCGGATCGGTGCACCCGTAGTCGATGCACCAGCCCTCCGGGAGCGTCTTGACCTGGCTCAGCTCCGTCGTCCAGGAGTACACGCTCGTCTCCGGCGGGGCGCTGCTGAAGAACATCCCGCCGACCCGCAGCAGGTCGTAGTACAGCGCCTCGATGCCGTGGTCGAGGACGTCGCTGGCCCCGGCGTGGATCAGGGCGTCCTGGCCGAGGCCGGCGTCACGGATGGCGGCCACGGCGCCGTCGAAGCGGTTCTTCTGCGCCACGGTCGTGTTGGCGGTGTCGTTGCGCTCGATGGCCTCCGCGTCCTCGGCGGTGACCGTGGAGAAGTGCGTGGCGATCCCCGCCAGCTCCAGGTGCGAGGCCCCCTCGACGGCGCGGGCCAGGGGCAGCGCCTCCTCGGGCACCACACCCTCCCGCCCCATGCCGGTGTCCACCCACAGGTGCACCTTCAGCGTCCCGCCCGTGGTGGCCAGCACCTGCTCGGCCGCGTCGACCCAGGCGGGATCGATGGCGGGCACCTCCACGTCGTAGTGCACCAGCAGCGGGATGTCCTCGACCTGGGCGGCGTAGAGCACGGCGATCCGCGCCCGCACCCCGGCCTCGCGCAGGGCGATGGCGTCGTCGAGCTTCGGCACGAAGAGGTAGTCGACGTCGGCCGCGTCCTCGATGACCTTCCCGAACACGTCCACCGGCTCGCCGTTCTTCAGCACCGCCCCCAGCTGGACGTCCTGCGGGAAGTCCGCCCGGATCTCCTCGGCGTTGCGCCGCACGGTCCCCGTGTCGACCGTCAGCACGGGGACGTCCTGCGTGCCCGGCGTCGTGTAGGTGTAGGCGGTCTTCTCCCCGATCTCGTCCCCGCCGGCGGCGAAGGACACCTCCACCGTGCCGGGCGCACCCACCGACGGGGCCGTGCAGGCGTGGCGGGCGGACCGCTCGTCGAACGGGCACTCGACCTCCGTCCCGCCGAAGCGGGCGGTGATCGGGCCCTCGGTGTCCTCCCCGGTGTCGGCCAGGACCAGGTTGCCCCCGCCGAGCCCGCCGTGCGCGGGGGAGAGGGCCACCGAGCCGGAGGCGCTCGGCGGCGGCGCCTCCGACGGGGCGGCACCACCCTGGCCGCAGCCCGCCAGGACCAGCACGGACAGCCCCAGCAGGGACGTCACCAGCCCGTGTCCGCGGATGTCCGTCATGCCCGTGCCGTTCCGTCGTCCCACAGCGCTCCTCCCCTCGGCACCGGCATTTGCCGGTGCACACACCGTTCGGTCACGGGGAGCGTATCCGGAGCCGGGGCGCCGACAGGCCCGTCCCCGGCGCTCGCGGGCCGGGGTCCACAGATGTGCGGACGGATTCCGCGTCACATGCACGTCATCGGACGGGGCGCCGCCACGCCGCGGGCACCCGGTCGCCGTGCGCGGACCGCGCCCGGCGGACAGGACGGGCCACCGGCCGTAGGCTCGGACCGGACCGGGGCGGGCGTCGTTCCCGGGCGAGACGCGGGCGGAGCCGCCCGGGAGAGGCCGAGACCATGAGCACGCCAGCCCGGACGGAGCCGCACCTCGCCGACCGCCACGACCTCATCCGTGTGCAGGGCGCTCGGGAGAACAACCTCCGGGACGTCAGCATCGAGATCCCCAAGCGCCGGCTGACCGTGTTCACCGGCGTCTCGGGCTCCGGCAAGAGCTCACTGGTGTTCGGCACGATCGCCGCGGAGTCGCAGCGGCTGATCAACGAGACCTACAGCGCCTTCGTGCAGGGCTTCATGCCGGCGCTGGGCCGGCCCGAGGTCGACCTGCTGGAGGGCCTGACGACCGCCATCGTCGTCGACCAGGAGCCGATGGGCGCCAATCCCCGCTCGACGGTCGGCACCGCCACGGACGCCAACGCGATGCTCCGGATCCTCTTCAGCAGGCTCGGGACGCCGCAGATCGGCTCACCCAACGCGTACTCGTTCAACGTGCCCTCGGTGCGGGCCAGCGGCGCGATCACCGTCGAGCGCGGCCCCGGCAGGACGCGGCCGGAGAAGACGACGTTCACCGTCCTCGGCGGCATGTGCCCGCGGTGCGAGGGCATGGGCTCGGTCAGCGACGTCGACCTGTCCGCGCTCTACGACGACGCCCTGTCGCTCAACGAGGGCGCGCTCACGATCCCCGGCTACAGCACGGACGGCTGGTACGGCCGCATCTTCCGCGGCTGCGGCTTCTTCGACCCGGACAAGCCGATCCGCCGGTACTCCGAGCGGGAGCTGCACGACCTGCTGCACAAGGAGCCCACGAAGATCGTCGTCGACGGCATCAACCTGACCTACGAGGGGCTGATCCCGCGGATCCAGAAGTCCATGCTGTCCAAGGACATCGAGGGGCTGCAGCCGCACGTGCGGGCCTTCGTGGAGCGCGCCGCGACGTTCACCTCCTGCCCCGAGTGCGGCGGCACCCGGCTGAGCGCACCGGCCCGCTCCTCGAGGATCGACGGGAAGAACATCGCCGACGTCTGCGCGATGCAGATCAGCGACCTGGCCGACTGGGTGCGGGAGCTGCGCGAGCCGTCGGTCGCCCCGCTGCTCGCGGGGCTGCAGCACCTCCTCGACGCCTTTACGCAGATCGGGCTCGGCTACCTCTCCCTCGACCGCCCGACCGGCACGCTGTCCGGGGGAGAGGCCCAGCGCACCAGGATGATCCGGCACCTCGGGTCCTCCCTCACTGACGTGAGCTACGTCTTCGACGAGCCCACCATCGGCCTGCACCCCCACGACATCGAGCGGATGAACCACCTGCTCCTGCAGCTGCGGGACAAGGGCAACACCGTGCTCGTCGTGGAGCACAAGCCGGAGACCATCGCGATCGCGGACCACGTCGTCGACCTCGGCCCGGGTGCCGGCAGCCACGGCGGGACCGTCGTGTTCGAGGGCACCGTCGAGGGGCTGCGCGCCTCCGGCACGCTCACGGGCCGGCACCTCGACGACCGCGCGTCCCTCAAGGAGACGGTGCGCACGCCCACCGGCATCCTCGGGATCCGCGGCGCCGACGCCAACAACCTCCAGGACGTCGACGTCGACATCCCCCTCGGGACGCTCTGCGTGCTCACCGGTGTCGCCGGATCGGGCAAGAGCTCGCTGGTCCGCGGCTCGGTCGCGGGCCGGGAGGGCGTGGTGCTGATCGACCAGAGCGCGATCCGCGGCTCGCGCCGGAGCAACCCGGCCACGTACACCGGCCTGCTCGACCCGATCCGCAAGGCCTTCGCCAAGGCCAACGGGGTGAAGCCCGCACTGTTCAGCTCCAACTCCGAGGGCGCCTGCGCCGCCTGCAAGGGCGCCGGGGTCGTCTACACGGACCTGGGTCCGATGGCGACGGTCGAGACCACCTGCGCGGACTGCGGCGGAAAGCGCTTCCAGAGCGCCGTGCTGGAGCACACGCTGGCCGGCCGGGACATCGCCGAGGTCCTGGCCATGCCCGTGGCGCAGGCCCTGGACTTCTTCGGAGCCGGTGAGGCCCGCACGCCGGCCGCCCAGAAGATCCTCGGCCGGCTGGCCGACGTGGGGCTCGGCTACCTGGTGCTCGGCCAGCCGCTCACCACGCTCTCCGGCGGGGAGCGGCAGCGGCTGAAGCTGGCCGCCCAGCTCGCGGCGCCGGGGGAGATCTACGTCCTGGACGAGCCGACCACCGGCCTGCACCTGGCCGACGTGGAACAGCTGCTCGGCCTGCTCGACCGGCTCGTCGACTCCGGGAAGTCGGTCGTCGTGATCGAGCACCACCAGGCGGTCATGGCCCACGCCGACTGGATCGTCGACCTCGGCCCCGGCGCCGGTCACGAGGGCGGCCGGGTGGTCTTCGAGGGCACGCCCGCGGACCTCGTGGCCGCCCGCTCGACGCTCACCGGCCGGCACCTCGCGGCCTACGTCGGGGCGTGACGGTCGAACGCGGCGCCCGGCGTCCTGAGCGGTGCCTCCGGAGCCCGTCGGGTCAGCCGCCCGTGGCGAAGGGACAGGAACTGCAGGAGCCAGGGGAGTACCGGCAGCAGTCCCCGGCGGTCCGGATCCACACCGAGGGAGGACGCCTGTCCACGGGCGGAGCGCAGGGAACGGCTCAGGGGGCGGCCGACGAGGACGGGCCCGAACGGCAACGCTCCTGTGACTCGCACCACAAACTGTGCAGAGGTCCGTCGAGCACCGACTGCAGGGTCCAACAAGCATCACCGGCGGGTACGGCGAGCACCACGGACCGGCCAGGGGCGTCTGGAGGACCGGGGACGTCGTACGGCAGCCAGCCGGCATGGCGGACGCGGGCAGGAGGGCGTCCGCCGGTACCGAACGTCACCCGGACGAACGGACCGCCGGCTCGGTGCCGTCGTCGGTCGGCACGTTCCGTGGTCGGACGGCGTGCGACAGCATCGGCATGGCGTGGCCGTCCCACGCATCCACGGTGCATTCCACGGCGATCCGTCAATCCGGTCGACGGCCCGGTCCGAACGGCGCGGAACGAATCAGTCCGAGCGGCGTCCTAAGTCCATGTCCCGGCGACCGACCGGCACCCGCGACGGAGACACCGGTGCAGACGGAGCATCGGCAGGAGGCACGTCCCGACACGGCCGTTTTCGGCGCCCCGATCGGCTCTGTCCAAAGCGCCGATAATCTACATTATGTAAAGTAGCGCTGGAAAGGGGCCTCCCCGCTCGACCCTTCGGCCCCCTCCACGCCGCATCCGGAACCACCGCCCCGCACACCGTCGCACCTCCGCGCCGGCGACCGCCGCGATGCTCGCGCCTACTCTGCGCACGGCCGGGAGCCGGGCTGACCGAGCCCCTCGCGAGAACGACCACCCTCGGGCATCCAGTGGAGGTCGCCTTGCCTGGACTCGGATCATGACCGCTTCAGAACGATGCCTGCATATCCCTGGACTCATGGTCGAAGGTTGAGAGTTCGTCCGGCGCCGGACCTCATCCATTCCTCAACCTTCAGGCTTACCTTCAACCCGAGCGGTGCACGCCGGCCGCACCGGGGCCCGCACTAGACTGCCAGCATGCACACCACGGCCCCCACCACCCCGCGGCCCACCGGGCGCCCCGGACACCGGAGCTCCTGGCCGGTGGTCCTCGTCGTTGACGTGCTCCTGATCCTCCTCTTCGCCGCCGTCGGGCGCAGCACCCATGCCCTCGACCCCGTGGGCCTGCTGGAGACCGCCTGGCCGTTCCTGACCGGACTGCTGCTGGGCTGGGTCCTCTGGCGACTGCCCCGCCACCCCGTCGACCTGTGGCCCCACGGGGTCGCCCTGTGGCTGACGACCGTCACCGCGGGCATGGCCCTGCGGGTCCTCGCCGGCGAGGGCACCGCGCCGAGCTTCGTGCTGGTGACCCTGGGTGTCCTCGCCGTGCTCCTGCTGGGCCACCGCGTGCTCGCCCTGGCGGTGCGCGCGGCACGGACGCACCGCCGGCCCTGATCCATCCTGCTCCCCCCGGCCCCGGCCGGCCCCGTCCCGAGAAAGGCGTCCCATGCTCACCGCCATCGTCCTCATCAAGACCTCCGCCGACCGCATTCCCGAGGTCGCGGAGCAGATCTCCGAGATCCCCGGGATCAGCGAGGTGTACTCCGTGACCGGCGACTGGGACCTGATCGCCATGGTCCGCGTGCACCGGCACGAGGACCTCGCGGACGTCATCGCCGACCGTCTCTCCAAGGTCGACGGCGTCGTGGGGACGAACACCAACATCGCCTTCCGCACCTACAGCACGCACGACCTCGACGCCGCCTTCTCCCTCGGCATCGACTGACCCCCGGCGTCGACCGACCCCACCGGCCCGACCCCGTCGGGACGCCCCGGGACGGCCGGAGGCCGGTGAGCACCTGCTCACCGGCCACCGGCCGTCGGCTCCCCCGGCGCCCTTCAGCGGGCGGTGTGGGCGATCCAGCGGTCCAGGACCGCGCGCGCGGCGCCGCTGTCCACGGCCTGCTCGGCGCGCCGGACCCCGGCCGCCAGACGGTCGTGGAACGAGCCCTCCGCCTCCTCGTC
Source organism: Kocuria sp. KH4 (assembly GCF_053711175.1). NCBI lineage: Bacteria > Bacillati > Actinomycetota > Actinomycetes > Micrococcales > Micrococcaceae > Kocuria > Kocuria sp. KH4. The sequence continues at coordinate 7,044 of NZ_JBSJYX010000020.1, read as the reverse complement.
GAAGGCGACCAGGCCGGCCGCCGCGTTGAGCAGGACGGCGTTGCGCACGGGCCCCGGCTCCCCCGCCAGCACCTGCTCGACGACCCCGGCGTTGTACAGGGCGTCCCGTCCGCGCAGGTCCTCGACCGTGGCCCGCGGCATGCCGAGGTCGAGGGGCTCGAGCTCGTGGTGCTCGATGCTGCCGCCGCGCACCTCCCAGACCTCCGAGGGCGCCGTCACGGTGAGCTCGTCGAGTCCGTCGCCGCCGCGGAAGACGAGGGCGCGGTGGCCCCGGGCCGCGAAGACCCCGGCGATGAGCGGAGCCAGGGCGCGGTCGGCCACCCCGATCGCCGAGGCCTCGACCCGGGCGGGGTTGGTCATGGGCCCGAGGACGTTGAAGGTCGTGGCCACCCGCAGCTGGGCCCGGGCCGCGGCCGCGTAGCGCATCGACGGGTGGAACGTCTGGGCGAACAGGAACGTGATGCCCACGTGCTCCGCGGCCGACTCCACCAGGTCGACCGGCTGGTCCAGACGGACACCGAGGGCCTCGAGGACGTCGGCGGAGCCGGACTTCGACGACGACGCCCGGTTGCCGTGCTTGACGACCTTCGCCCCCGCGCCCGCGCAGACCAGCGCGGCCATCGTGGAGATGTTCACGCTGGAGAGCCGGTCGCCGCCGGTGCCGACGATGTCCAGGGCGGGCCCGGGGATGTCGGCCGGCCGGGCCCGGGAGACCATCGCGTCCGCCAGGCCGGTGAGCTCCTCCACCGTCTCGCCCTTGGCCCGCAGGGCCACGAGGAAGCCGGCGATGACGACGTCCGGCACCTCCCCGGACATGACGGTGTCCATGGCCCAGTACGCCTGTTCCCGGGTCAGGTCGGCCCCCGAGATCAGCGCGGTGATGAGGTCGGGCCACTCGAAGTGCGGTGCGGTCGCCGGAGTCGTCGTGTTCACGCCCCCGATCGTATCGCCCGCCCCGGCGGCGGCCGGCACGGGTCCGCCCGGACGGACCCCGGACGGTGGTGCCGCAGATCACGAGAGACCCCCGCGAGCTCCCCCGGGCGCGGGATCCGGCACCCCCGGCCGCCGGACGCGGCCCCGGGCCCGGTCACGTGCGGCGCGGGGCGCCGGACACGCAAATCGCCCGATCCGATCCTGGTTGGTCCACCGGGAGTTTTGGCGACATAATGTCTCTGTGACGACTGCAACCCAGACCCCAGCCAAGCCGGTAGGCGGGTCGATCAACCGACCCAACCTGACCTCCGTGGGCACCATCGTGTGGCTCGCCTCCGAGGTCATGTTCTTCGCCGGCCTCTTCGCCATGTACTTCACGCTGCGCTCCACCTCCCCGGAGCTGTGGGCCGACGAGTCGGCCAAGCTGAACGTGTGGCTGGCCACCGCGAACACCATCATCCTGGTGTCGAGCTCGGTGACCTGCCAGTTCGGCGTCTTCGCGGCCGAGCGCCTCCAGCCCCGCCGCACCGGCGGCGTCCTCGACGTGCGCCGCTGGGGCATGGTCGAGTGGTTCGCCCTGACCTTCATCATGGGGGCGATCTTCGTGGCGGTGCAGGCGTTCGAGTACGCCGAGCTCGTCTCGCACGGCATCAGCATCCCGGCCCACGCGTACGGCTCCGCCTTCTACATCACGACCGGCTTCCACGCCCTGCACGTGACGGGTGGGCTCATCGCCTTCCTGTTCATCATGGGCCGCGCCTTCGTGGCCAAGCGTTTCGGGCACTTCGAGGCCACCTCCGCGATCGTCGTCTCCTACTACTGGCACTTCGTGGACGTCGTCTGGATCGTCCTCTTCCTCGTGGTCTACTTCCTGAAGTAGCCCGCGCCCTCCCGGGGACGACCCCAGCAAACCAACGCAGCACCGAGTTAAAGGAACGTTTGACGTGAAGGCACTTTCGCAACAGCGGCGCCACCCTCTCGCAGTCCTCGTACTGATGGTCCTGGCCCTGCTCCTCAGCGGTGGGCTCTACGCAGTCGCCACCACCACCAACGAGGCCAAGGCGCAGACCGAGTCGTACTCGGCCCAGGACCTCGAGGAGGGCGAGAAGCTGTTCATCGCGAACTGCTCGACCTGTCACGGTCTCGACGGTGCGGGCTCCCCCTCCGGGCCGTCGCTGATCGGCGTCGGCGCCGCGGCCGTCGACTTCCAGGTCGGCACCGGCCGCATGCCCATGCAGGCCAACGGCCCCCAGGCTCCGCAGAAGGCTCCGCAGTTCAGCCCCGAGGAGACCGCCCAGATGGCCGGCTACGTCGCGAGCCTGGGCCCCGGCCCCGCGCTGCCCGAGGAGGAGTACCTGGACGTCACCCAGGGCAACGCCGCCAACGGTGCGAAGGTGTTCCTCGCCAACTGCGCCATGTGCCACAACGCCGCCGGCGCCGGTGGCGCTCTGACCCGCGGCAAGTACGCCCCGTCCCTGATGGGCGTCGAGGAGGCGCACATCTACGAGGCCATGCAGACGGGCCCGCAGAACATGCCGGTCTTCAACGACGCGAACATCACTCCCGAGGAGAAGCGGGATGTCATCACGTACCTGAAGACCCTCGAGGAGAGCCCCAACCCGGGCGGGTTCGGCCTCGGCGCGCTCGGCCCGGTCTCGGAGGGCCTGTTCGTCTGGACCATCGGACTCGCGGTCATCATCGGGTTCACCATCTGGCTCACCTCCCGCTCCGCCTGAGCCGCCGCCCCGGCGGCGGATGTCGGACCCACTAGCTACGATCAACTGCACCAAGAGAAGAATGAGGGACCACACATGGGAAGCCACAGTGACGGCACTCCCCACGAGTCGGGAACAGTTGCCACCACGGGCACCACGGCGATGGAGCGTTTCCCTGACCCCGGACTGCCCCCGCACCGCCCGCGCCTGACGGACGTCGACGACCGGGCGGCCAACCGCGCCGAGCGGCAGGTCGTCCTCCTGTTCCTGATCTCGATCATCGGCTCCGTCCTGTTCTTCGTCGGCTACTTCGGCGTCCGGGTGGACGGCCCGATCTACGACGTCACGAACACGGCGCCCACCCGGGCGCTGCAGCTGCAGAACCTCCTGCTGGGGCTCGGCATCGCGCTCGGCATGTTCGGCATCGGCCTGGGGGTCGTGCACTGGGCGCGCACGCTCATGCCGGACCACGAGCTGGTCGAGAACCGGCACGCGGTCCGCACCGAGGAACAGCGCGCCGACGCGCAGAGCATCCTCACCACGATCTACGACGAGTCCGGCATCAAGCGTCGTCCGCTGCTGCGCAACACCCTCATCGGCGCCGCGGTCCTCGCCCCCCTGCCGTTCGTCGGCCTGCTCAAGGACCTGGGGCCCACGAACCTGGACGTCCTCAAGGAGACCCTCTGGGACGAGGGCATCCGCCTGGTCCGCGACCCCTCCGGGACGCCGATCAAGGCCTCGGACGTCACTCTCGGCTCCACCTTCCACGTCGTGCCGGAGAACCTGAGTTCCATCGGGCACAACGAGGGCTACCTGGACGAGAAGGCCAAGGCCGTGGTCCTGCTGATGCGCCTGGACCCCGAGACCGTCAACGTGTCCCCCGAGCGGGCCGACTGGAACGTCGACGGCATCTTCGCCTACTCGAAGGTCTGCACCCACGTCGGGTGCCCGGTGGCCCTGTACGAGCAGCAGACGCACCACCTGCTGTGCCCGTGCCACCAGTCCACGTTCGACCTCACCAACGAGTGCGAGGTCATCTTCGGGCCGGCTGCCCGGCCCCTCCCCCAGCTGCCGATCACCGTGGACGACGAGGGCTACCTCGTGGCCCGCAGCGATTTCCAGGAACCGGTCGGACCGACCTACTCCCAGCGGGGTACCCATGTCGAAGAGATGCAGGGTGAGGCGAACTGATGTCAACGTCCACTGATTACGAGTACAAGCCGCAGACCAGCACCGGCCGGATCGCGAACTTCGTCGACACCCGCGTCGGCATGTCGCCGATGGTCAAGGAGTTCGGCCGGAAGATCTTCCCGGACCACTGGTCCTTCATGTTCGGCGAGGTGGCCCTGTACACCTTCGTCATCCTCCTGCTCTCGGGCACGTTCCTGGCGCTCTGGTTCGAGCCCTCGATGGCCGCGCTGGAGTACGAGGGCTCGTACGTGCCGATGCAGGGCGTCGAGATGTCCGCGGCCTACGCGTCCTCGCTCGACATCTCCTTCGACATCCGGGGCGGGCTGTTCCTGCGCCAGATCCACCACTGGTCCGCACTCGTGTTCGCCGCCGCCGTGGCCGTGCACATGCTCCGCGTGTTCTTCACCGGCGCGTTCCGCCGGCCGCGCGAGCTGAACTGGCTCGTCGGCGTGGGCCTGTTCCTGCTGACCATCGTCGCGGGCTTCTCCGGCTACTCCCTGCCGGACGACGTCCTCTCCGGCAACGGCCTGCGGATCGCCGACGCGATCCTCAAGGCGATCCCGCTGGTGGGCGCCTACCTGTCGATGTTCCTGTTCGGCGGCGAGTTCCCCGGCCACGACATCATCGCGCGCCTCTACATCATCCACGTGCTGCTGATCCCCGCGGCGATCCTGGGCCTCATCGTGGTCCACCTGTTCATGGTCGTCGTGCACAAGCACACCCAGTTCCCCGGCCCGGGCCGCACCGAGAACAACGTGGTCGGCTTCCCGGTCGGCCCGGTCTACGCGGCCAAGGCGGGCGGCTTCTTCTTCATCGTGTTCGGCATCATGGCGCTGATGGCGGGCACCACCACCATCAACGCCATCTGGAACTACGGGCCGTACGACCCGTCCCCCGTGCAGGCCGGCTCGCAGCCCGACTGGTACATGGGCTTCACCGACGGCGCCGTGCGCCTCATGCCCGGCAACTGGCCGTTCAGCTGGGAGTGGACCTTCTGGGGGATGTCGATCCCCTTCAACGTCCTGCTGCCGATGATGCCCCTGGCAGTGCTGTTCGGCCTGATGGCCGCCTGGCCGTGGGTCGAGCGATGGGTCACGAAGGACGACCGCGAGCACCACATCCTGGACCGCCCGCGCAACGCCCCGTTCCGCACCGCCATGGGCGTCGCCGGTGTGGTCTTCTACACCGTGATGCTCGTGGCGGCCAGTGGTGACCTCATCGCCACGCACTTCCACGTGGCCGTCAACGACGTCCTGTACTGGCTGCGGGCGGCGTACTTCCTCGGCCCGATCCTCGGCTTCATGATCACCCGGCGCATCTGCCTGGCGCTGCAGCGCAAGGACCGTGAGATCGTGCTGCACGGCCGCGAGACCGGCCGCGTCCAGCAGCTGCCCCACGGTGAGTTCATCGAGGTGCACGAGCCGCTCGACGAGTACAAGCGCTACCGTCTCGTCTCCATGCCGGACTACGACGTGCTGCCGGCCCAGCCCAACGGCAAGGGCAAGATCACGGGCGTGGAGAAGATGCGCGAGCGGGTCAGCCGGTTCTTCTTCGAGGACCGCGTGGCCCCCGTGACCCCGGCCGAGCTCGAGGCCTCGCACCACCACCACGAGGTGGAGGCCGTGACGGCCGGTTCCCAGGACCGGGAGCTCGTCCGCTGAGCCGTCCGACCGACTGACGGGGCCCCGGGAGGATCATCCTCCCGGGGCCCCGTCATGTGCGCTCCAGCGAGCTCTTCTCTTCCCCCCCTGCCGCCGACGAGCGGCCTGCGCCGCTCGGGCCGGCGGCGTCCTCGACCAGGCCGGCGGGCTCACCACCGGCGGTCGCCGCGGAGTTCCCGGTCTGCTTCCTGACGTGTTCTTCGCCGCCCGCTCCGAGATGTCCGACGTCACCGGCCGGCACCGCGAATCCGGACCGTCCGGACCGAGGGCGTTCCGTGCCGGTCACCGCTCGGACCCGGTCCCTGGCGGTTCGAGGCAATGCGACTGCTGGACGCGTGCGGAGACGCCATCGTCCTGTGCCGCCGGGCCTCCGACTGATGCGTGTCCGTGGTCTGCAGAGCCTGGCCTCTACCGGCGGCAGCGCACCAGCCTTCTCCGCGACGGCGTACCGGAGGCTGGACCGAAGGCGGCCGGGCCCCCCGGATGAGCCATGTCTGCCCGAGCGGTGCTCCCCGGGCACAGCGACGTGTACGGGGACCGCGGCTGGTGCCGGGCCGAGGAGAGGGCGCGTCCGGCGGGCACGGGCGGGAGCGCGCGAGACCACGCGTGACACTCGACGGAGCGAAGCTGTCCAGCCGGCCGGACGAGTCCCCACAAGGCAGACGTCTCCCGCACGGCCCGGTGCGCCACCCCCGCCCTGCGGCGCCCTGCAGGACCGTGTCGCCATGGGAGAGGTCCGGGACCGCACAGCCGCCGGTCGACCGATCCGCCGGTGGGACGGTGCCCGCAGTCGGGGTCCGGTCAGCGTCCGCCAGGACCGGCGCCACGCCCTCGTGGGGGCCTCCAGTGCATCTTCCCGGGCGGCTGACGTCTCCCCCCCTCCCGCACGACCGCGTGGAAGGCCTCCGAGGCCGCGTGCAGCTCGTCTACCGGCAGTGCCGCTGCAGCGCAGCGGCAGGAAATCGAGGACGTCGTCGGCGCAGCGTATCCGTCGGGACGCCGCTGGACAGCCTGTTCTCATCGCCGATGCCGGACCGTCGCGCATCAGTACGCCGGTGTCGCGGACATGCGGGACGCGCCGAGGCTCGACGGAGCCCCGATGCATGGTGCTCCTCTGCGGACGCGGAGCCACGGCCTCCCGGCACACGCCGGTCCCGTGCTGCCTGCCGGCGCACCCGGGAACCGCCTGCGAGGGACCGGGACGGCCTGGGCACGTCCCACGGGACGCCCGGCCGCCGATGGCGCGGCCGGTGGCCGCACATCGGTCCTGAGGGCCCCGACCAGGCACTGCGGACCCACGGGCCCGAGAAGCGGTCCACAGCAGGCTCACGCCGGCTTCAGGCGACTGTGCTGTCCACGGCGGTGCTGCGGGCCAGGACGGCAGTGCTGCGGCCAGAACGACGGGCCTGGCGCGGCGGGGTCAACCGGGCACGGAGCAGTACCCCCCGCTCAGCACCGCGGGCCCCGTGGGAACGGCGGAGACCCCGGACAGCACAGGTGTCCGGGGCCCGCGGGAACGGCGGAGGCCCCGGACACCTGTGCTG
>NZ_JBSJYX010000019.1:0-77899 GCF_053711175.1 Kocuria sp. KH4 | reverse complement strand
CTGCCTGGTGGTCGGCTCCGACACCCGCCTGGGCCGGGGCAACTCCGGCAACATCGACACGCTGCGGGAGCTTGGGGAGCGGCACGGCTTCGAGGTCAGGGTGGTCGACGACCTGATCGACCCGCTGGACGGGGGGGTCTCCCGGCGCGCCCGGGCGGGGGTGGGGCGGTGCGCGTCGGCGGGGATCGGCGGGGGCGGGCGGGGCGGGGGCGGGGCGCGCGGGGGGGGGGGGTGGGCAGGGGCATCGGGGGGGCACCTCGCGAGGAAGGGGGGAAGCGCTCGGGGGGACGGGCCCACGATAGGCACACCGGTCCGCGCACGACCTACTCGACGACTCCGCCGGTACGAATGTTAACGACTTCGTGACCCGGTCGGCGCTGCGGGAGGGCGGGCGCGGGCGCTCAGCGGTCGGGGCGCAGGCAGGCGATGCCGTTGCGGATCGGATAGACCGGGTGCACGCCGTCGCGGAACGGGCGGTCGCTCATCAGGCGGTCCGCGTCCACGGGGATCAGCGTCCCGCCCGTCAGGGGGCAGCGCAGGATCCCGGCCAGTCCCGGGTCCAGGGCGGTCGCGGCCGGGGGCACCGGCTCCGGGGCGACCGCGGGGGCCGCCCAGGGAGCGGCGCGGTGACCGGCGCCGCTCTCCGGGCTGCGCACGGGGGCGTTCGCGTGCGGGACCGCGGCCGGGACGGCGTGCGTCGGCTGCGTCGTTGCAGGGACAGTCATGGGGACTCCTGGTGCTCCGGGGGGGAAGAGCCTCCGTGCCGGGCAGGCACGGTCTGCGGCTCATCCTAGGGCCGGGGCACCGCCGTGCGGGGGATGCCGCGGGGCGCCGCGCCGCTCAGACCTCGGGCACCGCCGCGCCGCCGTGCCCGGTGGGTCGGCGCAGGTGCGGCCGCCGCAGGCCCTCGGGCACGGGGACGTCGGCCCGGGCCGTCTCGGGGAGCGGACGGGCCGGGGGCGTGCCCCGGGGCGCGGGCGTGTCCCGGGGCGTGGCGGAGCGGGGCAGGGACACGTCGCGCAGCACGGCCCGGGGACGCTCCCGGACGGCCGCGGGCGGCTCGGGCTCGCGGACCGCCTCGGCCACGGCGCCGATGTCCTCGCGGCGCGCCCGGTCCTCCGGCAGCTCCAAGCGCACCACCCGCCAGCCGCGCGGCACCGTGAGCCGGTCGGAGTGCACGGCGCACAGATCGTAGGCGTGGGGCTCGGCGTGGCCGGCCAGCGGTCCCACGACGGCGGTCGAGTCCGAGTACACGTAGGTGAGGGTCGTGACCGCGTCCCGCGTGCAGGTCTGGCGGGAGCAACGTCGGGTGGCACTGCCGGAAGAGCTCATCGGACGAAACTACCTCAGCGCGTGAGCCGGCGCAGGCGGCGGCGCTCCCGCTCGGACAGCCCGCCCCAGATGCCGAACTTCTCGTCCTTGCTCATGGCGTAGTCCAGGCACGCGCTCTGCACCGGGCACGCCTCGCAGACGCGCTTGGCGTCGCGGGTCGATCCGCCCTTCTCCGGGAAGAACGCCTCCGGGTCCGTCTGGGCGCACAGCGCGTCGGTCTGCCAGGCGAGCTCGCCCTCGTCCTCCTCCACCGCGTACAGCCCGGCGACCGAGCCCCAGTCCAGACCGCCCTCGACGACCGGGGTGCCGAGCAGGTCGACGACCGGGCCGGCCGCCGCCTCCGTGAGGTTCGGCACGGTGTCGTGCGCGGCGAGGTAGGCGGTGGCCTGCTCCTCCAGGCTCCCGCCGGCGCTGCGGACGTGGCGCTCGGCGGCCTGCGGATCGGCGGGATCCACGAACCAGTCCTCGGGCACCGAGCGCACGCTGCGCCGGGAGCCGCTGAGGGGGGTGGAATCGACGAGCTGCTGGCGTGCGGCCTCTCCCATGACTTTCCTTCCATCGGACGCGTGGGCCCCGGACTGGCATACTGCGGGGGGTACCAGTTCGTTGCATCCCGGGAAACGTATCTTTGCTGATCGTCTGCCGGACTTCCTCATTACACGTGTGTAACTACTACTGCGTCAACCCTCTCGCCGGAGGGACCCTTGGAACGATATCGGCCCGGATTTCCTTTGGGAGTAGACGTTTTTCCAGGTCATGGCCGCTTTGGGGCGGGGTGTCCGGGAAAACGACGAATGCGCGCCGACGCATATGCTCCGAGGCGGCCTCCGGCGCCCCCACACAGCCCAGGAGGACCCCGTGGACACCCCGATTCCTGCTTCTGTCCCCCGCTTGGTGGACAGGCTGCGCCGGAGCAGCCGCCCCGCCCTCGTCTGGTACGGCCAGGACGGCGAGCGCGTGGAGCTCTCCGGGCGGGTGCTGGACAACTGGACGGCCAAGACCGCGAACCTGTGGGTGGACGAGCTGGACCTGCAGGCGGGCGACGTCGTGGCCCTGGGCGACGAGGTGCACTGGCGCAGCCTCGCCGTGGCCCTGGGCACGTGGACCATGGGCGCCGCGCTGCGGCCGGTCGACCCGTCCGGAGGCGCCCCGCAGCCCGGTGACCGGGCCGTGGCGGGTCTCGTGGACGCCCGGGGCGAGCTGCCGGCGCTGCTCGGGCGGGTGCCCGCCGGGGCGCGGGCGGTGGTGCTGGACCGCCCGGCGCTCTCCCTCGGATACCGCGGGGAGCTGCCCGGCGGGGACGCCCTGGACTACTGCGCCGAGGTGCGCTCCCACGCGGACGTGTACGAGGGCTTCGAGGAGCCGGACCCGGACGGGCCCGCGCTGTGGGCGGCGGGGGCGGACGGGCCCGTGCGCCACGGGGCGCTGCTGCCGGACGCGGCCGCGCGGGTGGCCGGGCGGGAGCCGGCGTGGGCCGGGGCCGCGGCGGTGCACGTGCCGGGACGGCGGCTGGACGCCGAGCACCTGCTGCGCGTCCTGGGGGTGCTGGCCGGCGGGCGGGCGGTGGTCGTCACGGACCGGCCGGCGGACGGGACGGACCCCTCCTGGACGTCCGTGCTCGCAGCCGAGAACGCCGTGGCGTTCTGACCCGCTCCGCTCAGCGGCCCTCGGCCCGGCCCGCCCCCTCGTGCGCGTCCGCGCCGGGGTGCACCGCACCCTTCCGGGGCGTGTCCTCGGCGGTTCCCCGTGGTGCCTGCTCGGCGGCTCCGCGCCGCGCGTGCCCGGCGCTGCCCGCGGGGGCGGCGCCGGTGATCAGGGCGATCTCGAGGGCCGCGGTGTCGGCGAAGTTCGGGTCCTCGTCGAGCTCCTCGGCGAAGACCCAGAAGCGGTAGGCGAAGTACCGGAAGATCGTCCCGAGGATGGTGCCGATGATCGTGCCGGACACGAAGGACGCGTAGGCGCTGGTGAGGCCCAGGACGTAGTAGCTGAAGCCGAGGCAGCCCAGCTCGATGGCCATGCCGATGCCGTTGGCCACGAGGAACTGCACCAGCTCGCGGCGCTTGTCCGCCTGGCGCTTGTGCCGGAACGTCCAGAGGCGGTTCGCGATCCAGGCGAAGAGGATCGCGACGGCCGTGGCGATGAACTTGGCCTTCAGGTGACCGTCCGGGAACCAGGTGTGCATCAGCACCCAGGTGAGCGACGCGTTGATCACGAAGGCGAGCGCCCCGACGACTCCGAACTTCATGAGTTCCTTGACGAACAGGTGCCACAGGGCATCGAAACGGTCGACGAGACGGTTCACGCGGCTTCAGGTCTCCCAGGTGGTGGATCGGTGGGCGCCGGCCGGCGCAGCGGTCGACGGGCGCGGAGGAGTCCCCGCGGCGGACCTCGGCACATCCTACCCCGCCCCTCCTGCACGGCCCCTGGGCGACGGCCCCTGTTACGGGCGGCGGGTGAGCGGTGCCGGGCGGCCCGGCGGGGCGGTCCCTCCGGACCGGGATACGCTGGTCGGGTGAGAGCTTCCGGAACCGCACCTGTCGTCGGCGTCGTCGGAGGCGGGCAGCTCGCCCGCATGATGGCGCCCTCCGCCACCGCCCTGGGCATCGAGCTGCGCGTGCTCGCCGAGGGCCCCGACGTCTCGGCGGTCGCCGCCGTGCCCACCGCGCCGGTGGGCGACTACACCGACCTCGAGACCCTGCGCCGCTTCGCCGCGGACGTGGACGTGCTGACCTTCGACCACGAGCACGTGCCCACGGAGCACCTGCACGCCCTGCTCGCCGAGGGCGTCGCCGTCCGCCCCGGGCCGGACGCCCTGGTGCACGCCCAGGACAAGCTGCGGATGCGCGGGGCCGTGCAGCGCCTCGGCCTGCCCAACCCCCGCTGGGCGGCGGTCGCCGACGCCGACGAGCTCGTGGCCTTCGGCGAGCGGACCGGCTGGCCCGTGGTGCTCAAGACCCCGCGCGGCGGCTACGACGGCAAGGGCGTCATGGTGCTGGACACCGCCGCCGAGGCCCGCGGCGAGGAGCCGGCGCAGTGGTTCGCGCGCACGGACGGCCCGCTGCTGGCCGAGGAGAAGGTGCCGTTCGCCCGCGAGCTCTCGGCCCTCGTGGCCCGCACGCCCTCCGGCGAGGTGGGGGCGTGGCCGGTCGTGGAGTCCATCCAGGTGGCCGGGGTCTGCGACGAGGTGCTCGCCCCCGCCCCGGAGCTGCAGCCCGCGGTGGCGTCCGCCGCCGCCCACACCGCCCGGACCCTGGCCACCGAGCTCGGCGTCACGGGCGTGCTGGCGGTGGAACTGTTCGAGACCCCCGGCCGCGGCCCCGGGTTCCTCGTCAACGAGCTCGCCATGCGCCCGCACAACTCCGGGCACTGGACCATGGACGGGTCCGTGACCAGCCAGTTCGAGCAGCACCTGCGCGCCGTGCTGGATCTCCCGCTCGGGGAGACCGGGCTGGTCGGCGGGTCCGCGGTGATGAAGAACTACCTGGGCGGGGCCAACCAGGACCTCTTCGGCGCCTACCGGGACGCCATGGGCGCCGAGCCCCGCGCCAAGATCCACAACTACGGCAAGGCCGTGCGGCCCGGGCGCAAGATCGGCCACGTGAACATCACGGGCGCCGCCGACGAGATCCCGGAGCTGCGCCGCCGGGCGTCCCGCGCCGCGGCCGTCCTGCGCGACGGCCGGGCCTGACCCGCGTGCCTCCCACAGCCCGTCCCGCAGGGGCGGCTACCGTAGCCCCAGACCGGAGCGCGGTTTCGCCGCGCACCACCCCAGCAGTCCAGGAGTGCCAGTGAACGAGAAGCAGCAGCCCGTCGTGGGCGTCGTGATGGGGTCGGACTCCGACTGGCCCGTGATGGAGGCCGCGGCCGCCGCCCTGGACGAGTTCGGCATCGCCTACGAGGTCGACGTCGTCTCCGCCCACCGGATGCCCGCCGAGATGATCGACTACGGCCGGCGCGCCCACGAGCGCGGCCTGCGCGTGCTCGTCGCCGGGGCCGGGGGCGCCGCGCACCTGCCCGGGATGCTCGCCTCCGTGACGCCGCTGCCCGTGATCGGGGTGCCCGTCCCCCTGAAGACGCTGGACGGCATGGACTCGCTGCTGTCGATCGTGCAGATGCCCGCCGGCGTGCCCGTGGCCACCGTGTCCATCGGCGGGGCCCGCAACGCCGGGCTGCTCGCGGCACGCATCCTCGCCGCGGGCGCGGACGACCGGGCGGCGCAGCTGCGCGAGCAGCTGGTGCACTTCGCCTCCGAGCTGCGGCAGACGGCCCAGGACACGGGCGCCGCCCTGCGCTCCCGCCTCGGCGCCTGAGCCCACCGCCCCGCCCTCCCCCACTCGCCCTCCCCTGCCCGCCCTTCCCCGCCGGAGCTGCCCGTGAACGGCCACACCCCCCGTGCCGAGCCGGATCCCCGTCCGCCGCACCACCGACCCGCCCCGGGCCCCGGCGCCACCCCCGAGGACGCCGTCACCGCTGTGCGGCGGGCCGACGACGACGCCGCGACCCCGCCGCGGCTCACGGACCCGCTGCGCCACCCCCAGCACGCCGGGGAGGGCACCCGCGCCCGGCGCGCCTGGACGCTGCTGCTGTCCACGCTCGTGGTCCCCGGCAGCGCCCAGCTCGTCGCGGGCCGGCGGGCGACCGGGCGCGCCGCCCTGAAGGTCGACGTGGTCGTCTGGGCCGGACTGGCCCTGGCCCTCGTGAGCCTGCTGCTGTGGCGGACCCCCCTGATCTGGTTCCTGACCAACTCGCTCACGTCCCTGCTGCTGATCGTCGTGCTGCTGGGCCTGGCCCTGGGGTGGGCGCTGCTCTACTTCGACACGCTGCGCCTGATCCGGCCCGGTCTGCTCGCGCAGCGCACCCGCCGGGGGGTGGCCGCGGCCACCGTGGCGCTGATGCTCGTCACCTCCGGCGGGCTGGCCTACTCCGCCTATCTGCTGTCCGTGACGCGCGGGGCGGTCTCGGACGTCTTCGGGGGCGGACTGCCCTTCCGGCCCGCGGACGGGCGCTACAACATCCTGCTCATGGGCACCGACTCCGGGGAGGACCGCTCGGGCCGCCGTCCCGACTCGATGACGGTGCTCAGCGTGGACGCCGACTCCGGGCGGACCGTGACCGTCTCCCTGCCCCGCAACCTGCAGAACGTCCCCTTCCCCGAGGACTCCCCGCTGGCCGGGGTCTACCCCGAGGGCTTCGACTGCGGCGACGAGTGCATCCTCAACGCCCTGTACACCGACGTCACGAACAACCACGCTCAGCTGTACCCGGACTCCGCGGACCCCGGCGCCGAGGCCATGAAGGACGCCGCCTCGGGAGCGCTCGGCATCGAGGTCCAGGCCTACGCGATCGTCGAGATGAACGGCTTCGAGCAGCTCGTGGACGCCCTCGGCGGGATCACCGTCGACGTCGGCGGGCGCGTGCCGATCGGCGGCGGCACCGACATGCTCACGGGTCTGCCGAACGAGATCTTCGGCTACATCGAGCCGGGCGTCCAGCACCTGGACGGCTACCACGCCCTCTGGTACGCCCGGTCCCGCGAGGGCGCCACCGACTACGACCGGCAGGCCCGCCAGCGCTGCGTGCAGGCCGCGATGCTCAAGCAGCTGAACCCCGTCAACGTGCTCGCCCGGTTCCAGGACCTCGCGGAGTCCGGCACGCAGGTCGTCGAGACCGACATCCCGCAGAGCCAGATCGGCTCCTTCGTGGACGTGGCCCTCAAGGCCAAGGAGCACGAGCTCGTGCAGTTCGCCGCGGGCCCGCCCTACTACGACCCGTCCTTCCCCACCTACCCGGACTACGACCGCCTGCACGAGGACCTGGGCCGGGTGCTGGAGGAGGCCACCGACCGCGGGGCCCGGGACGCCGAGGCCCTGCCGCGCGGGGGCGCCGTGGGCCCGGGCCTCGCCATGGCCGTGCCGGTCCCGGCCCTGCTGCCCCGGGTCCCCGCCGAGGAGCTCACCCCCAACGGCACCTGCTCCGTGCCCTGACCCGCGCCCTGACCTGCGCCGCCGCCCCGCTGCGGGGCCTCCGCCGGTGCGCCGGGAGCCTCCCGGCGCACCGGTACAGTGGGGGCGTGGCGAACATACTTCAGTCGAATGCATGGGCCGATTTCCAGCGGAACCTGGGGCACCGGGTGTTCCAGGCCTCCGGGGACGGGTGGCGCTACCTCGCGGTCCTCGAGGGCGGCCGGCTCGGCCGCTACCTGTACTGCCCGTACGGCCCCGAGGCCGCCACCCCGCAGGCCTTCGAGGAGGCCCTCGAGCACCTCGTGCGCACCGCCCGGGAGCACCGGTGCTGGTTCGTCCGCGTGGAGCCGGTGGACGCCGCCGTGACCGACGGGCTCGAGACCCCCGAGGCGTCGCTGCGTCGGCGGGGCCTGCGCCCGGCGCCGCGCCAGGTCCAGCCCGGGCACACCCAGGTGATCGACCTGACGCAGGACGAGGACGCGATCCTCCAGGAAATGAAGTCCACCAACCGCAACCTGCACCGCAACATCGCCAAGAAGGGCGTGACGTTCACCGCCTCCACGGACCCCGCGGACGTCGACGTCCTGCTGGGCTTCCTGGACGCCACCGCCGAGCGCAAGGACTTCACCCGGCAGCAGGACGCCTACCTGCGCGAGGCCGCGCGCACGCTCATGCCGCTCGGGGCGGCCGTGCTCTACGCGGCGCGGCTCGACGGACGGCCCATCGGCGCCTCCCTCGTCTACGACTCCGACGACACCCGCACCTACGCCCACGCCGCGATGGACTTCGAGCACCGCCGGCTCTCCGCGGGCATCCCGCTGGTCGTGCGGATGGTGCTCGACGCCAAGCAGAAGGGCCTGCGCCGCTTCGACCTGTTCGGCACGGCCCCCGAGGGCGCCGGCCCGGAGCACGCCTGGCACGGCTTCACGAAGTTCAAGAAGTCCTTCGGCGGCCGCCCGGAGGCCTATCCGGGGACCTGGGACCTGCCGGTGAGCCGCAGCCGGTACGCGGCCTACACCGGTCTGCGCGCCGCCCGCGAGACCGCCGCCTCGGCGCGCCGGGAGCTCCCGGACGTGCCGCAGCGGCTGCGCACGGTCCTGGCCCGCCGCCGGGAGGGCTGACCGGCTCCCGCCGCGGCCCGGGGAGCCGCCGGGTGCGGCGGACGCGGCCGCGTCAGCGCCCGGCGGCGTCGCGCAGCGCGGAGAGCCCCTCCCCCACCACGCGCCGGGTGAGCCGCCGGGCCCGCCGGACCCGGGAGCGGCCGCCGTCCCCCGCGCCGTCGCCGTCGGTGGCCCCCGCGGCCGGAGCGGCCCCGTCCGCGGCCCAGGACCGGGCCGGGGCCGGTGCCTCCAGGCCCAGCTCCGCGGCGACGGCCGTGCCGGTGCGCGCGGCCGCGGCGTCGGCCGCATCCGCCGAGAACTCCCCGGCCGGGCTGCGCCCCAGCGACTTCTCCCATGGGCCCAGCACCGGCCGTTCGGTGCCGGCCAGCTCGCGGACCACCTGCGGCACGTCCGCCTCGTCGGGGTCCCCGCCGTCGAGGCGCTGCACGCGGCGCTTCTGCAGCTCCACCAGACCGGTCAGCAGCAGGGCGTCGTCCAGGCCCAGGTCCCGGCCGCGGCGGGTGAAGCCCAGGCGGTAGATCATCGCCAGCCCGCGCGTGTGCACGAACCACAGATAGCCCAGGGCGGTCTCGGCCCCGTCCTCGCCCGCCTCGGTGGCCACGAGCAGCAGGGAGTCGTCCCCCAGGTCCTCGAGCAGCTGCGTGATGAGCCGGGTGCGCAGCCCGATGTTGGCCAGCGCCCGGCTCTGCGCCGTGACCTCGCGCACGGTCACGCCGGGGGTGCGCAGAGCGGCCCGGCACCGGTCCAGGGTCGCCTCGCAGAGCCGGCGGGAGAGGTCCTGCTGGGTCTCCCCCAGCAGCACCTCCAGCCGGCGCGGCTCGTCGGGGCCGCCGTCGGTGGCCGGTCGCGCGAAGCCCGCGGCCGCCAGGGCCTCGGCCGTGCCCGGGCCGCGCAGCGTGTCGGGCTGGAAGCGCAGCAGCTCCGCCGCGTGCTCCTCGCGGGCCCACACCGCGAGGGCCTCGGCGACCACCGGCAGGTCCTGGGGACGGTGCACGTGGGCGTGCACCGTCCCGGCGACCGTGCGCTCGGCCTCCGGGCGCAGGTAGAGCTGGGCGTAGCCCACGGTGCGCTGCTCGGCGTCGTGGACCATGACCCGGTCCACCTGCAGGCCCGGGCCCTCGGCCGAGATCTGGGCCTGGCCGATCCCCCACAGCTGCTGGGGGTGGCCGCCGGTCACCCGGACGGTGGCGTCCCAGGTCTTGCGGTTGGGGCACGGGCTGACCGTGGTGCTCACGATGGAGTCCTCCTCATCACCCGGGCGCTCCGCCCCGGTGGGGGGACCGCGGTCGGCGCCCGCAGTTCGGCACCAGTCTAGGGCGGGCGGGCGCCGCAACAGGCCCCGGACACGGGATGACGGGGACGACGAGGACCCCCCGGGCCGGCGGCCGGCCCGAGGGGTCCTGGTGCCGGCCGGGGCGGGCCGGGGCGCCGGGGTCAGCGGCGGGCGTACTTCTCCCACTTCGAGGCGAGGTGCTCGGCCTCGACCATGCGCACGGTCCCGGAGCGGGAGCGCATCACGATGGACTGGGTGGTGATCCGGCGGCCGCGGTAGCGCACGCCGCGCAGCAGGTCGCCGTCGGTGATGCCCGTGGCGGCGAAGAAGCAGTTGTCCGAGGTGACGAGGTCGTCGGTGCTCAGCACGGCGTCGAGGTCCAGCCCGGCGTCCAGGGCCTTCTGCTTCTCGTCGTCGTCGGTGGGGGCCAGCCGGCCCTGGATGATCCCGCCGGTGGCCTTGACCGCGCAGGCGGTGACGATGCCCTCCGGGGTGCCGCCGATGCCCATCATCACGTCCACGCCGGTGCCCTCGCGGCACGCCGCGATCGCGCCGGCCACGTCCCCGTCGAGGATCATCCGGGTGCGGGCACCGGTCGCGCGGATCTCGTCGACGAGCTTCTGGTGGCGCGGGCGGTCCAGCACGCAGACGGTGAGCTGGTTGACGTGGATGCCCTTGGCGCGGGCCACGAGGTGCAGGTTCTGCTTGACCGGCAGCCGCAGGTCCACGAAGTCCGCGGCCTCCGGGCCCACCACGAGCTTGTCCATGTAGAACACGGCCGAGGGGTCGAACATCGACCCGCCGTCGGCCACGGCGATGACGGCCAGGGCGTTGTTCATGCCCAGCGCCGTGAGGCGGGTGCCGTCGATGGGGTCCACCGCGACGTCGGAGGCCGGCCCGGAGCCGTCGCCCACCTGCTCGCCGTTGAACAGCATGGGCGCCTCGTCCTTCTCGCCCTCCCCGATGACCACGGTGCCGTTGAAGTGCACGGTGGAGAGCAGGGACCGCATGGCGTCCACCGCGGCCCCGTCGGCGGCGTTCTTGTCGCCGGCGCCCACCCACTGACCCCCGGCGATCGCCGCGGCCTCGGTCGTGCGCACCAGCTCCATCGCCAGGTTGCGGTCGGCCACGTTGTTGCTGGGTGCCTTGGTCGTTCCGGTGGATTCCTGGGCCACGATGTTCCTCACCTTCGAGTTTCGGGTCTGCGGGCCTGCGGGCCGGGCTCGGCCGCGGCGCGGACCGCGTCCCGCCCAGCATATCGCCCGCCCGTCCGCGCGCTGGGAGCCGGCTCACAGTCGGCCCGGCGGTGCGACCGCGGCCACCCGGACAGGGCACAATGGACCCGTGAGCTTCCCGACCCCCGACCGTTCCGCCGAGCCGCCCGCGGACGCGCCCCGTGCGGCCGCGCCCGGGACCGTGCCCGGCCCCGAGGCGCCGCCCCGGCCCCAGATCACGGAGAAGCAGGCGCGGCGGATCAACGCCCCCGTGCAGGGGATGATCATCTCGATGGCCGTCCTGCTGCTGCTGGTGCTGCCGTTCGTGTGGCTCCAGCCGCGCCCGGACGCCCAGCCGTACCGGCCCGACGTCGACGTGGCGCAGGAGGCGGACTACGTGGCCGACGAGGCGCCGTTCCCGCCGGTCGTCCCCGAGCCGGGCGAGGGCTGGACCGCCAACTACGCCCGCTGGAACGCCGGGGCGGCGGAGGGCGTGCCCTTCTGGGAGATCGGCTGGGCCACTCCCCAGGGCAACTTCATCGGCCTCGTGCAGACGTCCCTGGCCAATCCCACGTGGCTGGCCCAGCAGACCGAGGCCGTGCCCGTCTCCGCGACCGTCGAGGCCGGGGGCGTGGCGTGGGACGTCCACGTCCGGGAGGAGTCCCGGGACCGGGACGCCCTCACCGTGTACTCCGGCGAGGTGGACGGCTCCACCGTGGTGCTCAAGGGCGACGCGCCCGGCGCCGAGCTCGACCACCTCGCCACCGCAGTGACCGCGGCGCTCGCCGCGGCCCCCGACCCCGACCCCACGGAGCAGCCATGACCCTCGAGACCCGATCCGACGACACCGCGCCCCGCACCCCGGCCGCCGCCTGGCAGCGCCTGCGCGAGGGCAACGCCCGCTTCGTGGCGGGCGAGTCCCTGCACCCCAACCAGGACGCCTCCCGCCGGCAGTCCGTGGCGGCGGGGCAGGACCCGTTCGCGGTGATCTTCGGCTGCTCGGACTCGCGGCTGGCCGCCGAGATCATCTTCGACCTCGGGCTCGGGGACGCCTTCGTGGTCCGCACCGCCGGGCAGGTCATCGACGACGCCGTGCTCGGCTCCATCGAGTACGCCGTGGCCAACCTGGGCACCCCCCTGGTCATGGTCCTGGGCCACGACTCGTGCGGGGCGGTCAGCGCCACGCACGCGACCGCGCACTCCGGGGACATGCCGCGCGGGTTCCAGCGGGACCTCATCGAGCGGATCATGCCGTCCGTGCTGGACGCCCGGCGGCACGGGGAGGCCGACGTGAACTCGGCCGTGGTCGAGCACACCAAGCAGACGGCCTCCCGGCTGCTCGAGCAGTCGCGGATCATCAACGAGGCCGTCTCGCAGGGCGAGGTGGCCGTCGTCGGCGTCTTCTACCACCTGGAGGACGGGCAGGCCGAGCTCGTGCACGGCCACGGGACCTGGCTGCCGGCCCGCTGACGTCCCCCTGCCGCGGCGGGCCCCCGTGCCGGGCGTCACCTCGGGCTGACCTAGACTGACGCCATGGCTAACACCACGGCAAACAGCACGGCAGCGTCCACCGAGTACCGCATCGAGCACGACACCATGGGCGAGGTGCGGGTGCCCGCACAGGCCCTGTACCGCGCCCAGACACAGCGCGCCGTCGAGAACTTCCCGATCTCCGGCAAGACCCTCGAGCCCCAGCACATCGTCGCGCTGGCGCAGATCAAGAAGGCCGCCGCCCTGGCGAACGCGGAGCTGGGCGTGCTCGACGGCGAGCGCGCCCGCGCGATCGCCGAGGCCGCGGACCAGGTCGCCACGGGCCGGTTCGACGAGCACTTCCCGATCGACGTGTTCCAGACCGGCTCCGGGACGTCCTCCAACATGAACACCAACGAGGTCCTGGCCACCCTCGCCACCCGGGCCCTCGAGGGCCAGGGCGTGGAGGTCCACCCCAACGACCACGTCAACGCCTCCCAGTCCTCCAACGACGTCTTCCCGACCTCCGTGCACGTGGCCGTCACGGGCGCCCTGGTCAACGACCTGGTCCCCGCGATGACGCAGCTGGCCGAGTCCCTCGAGCGGAAGGCGGCCGAGTTCCGGAACGTCGTGAAGTCCGGGCGCACCCACCTGATGGACGCCACCCCGGTGACCCTGGGCCAGGAGTTCGGCGGCTACGCCGCCCAGGTGCGCTACGGCATCGAGCGCGTCCAGGCCGCCCTGCCCCGCGTGGCCGAGGTGCCCCTGGGCGGGACCGCCGTGGGCACGGGCATCAACACCCCGGCCGGGTTCTCCGCCCGGGTGATCGAGCTGCTGGCCGAGGAGACCGGCCTGCCGATCACGGAGGCGCGCAACCACTTCGAGGCCCAGGCCAACCGGGACGGCCTCGTCGAGGCCTCGGGCCAGCTGCGCACCGTGGCCTACAGCTACATGAAGATCAACAACGACCTGCGCTGGATGGGCTCCGGGCCCAACACCGGCCTGGGCGAGATCCTCATCCCGGACCTGCAGCCGGGCTCCTCGATCATGCCGGGCAAGGTGAACCCGGTGATCTGCGAGTCCACGATCCAGGTCTGCGCGCAGGTGATCGGCAACGACACCACGGTGTCCCTGTCCTCCACCAACGGGGCCTTCGAGCTCAACGTGGGCATCCCCGTCATGGCCTCCGCGCTGCTGGAGTCCATCCGGCTGCTCGCCAACTCCTCGCGCGTGATGGCGGAGAAGATGATCGACGGGCTCGAGGCGAACGTGGAGCGCTGCCGGTTCCTGGCCGAGGCCTCCCCGTCCATCGTGACCCCGCTGAACAAGGCCATCGGCTACGAGGCCGCCGCGAAGATCGCCAAGCACGCCGTGGCGAACAAGATGACGGTGCGCGAGGCGACCCTGGCCCTCGGCTACGTGGAGAACGGGCAGCTCACCGAGGAGCAGCTCGACCGTGCGCTGGACGTCACCACCATGACGGGTCCCAACGCCTGACCCGTCCGCGCACGACAAAGGGTCGCGCCCGCCCGGGAGACGGTTCCCGGGCGGGCGGGCGCGACCCCTCGTGTCGTCCGGCGGCTCGCGCCCCGGGCCGTGGTCCGGATCAGGACGTGACGGCCGGGCCGGACTCGTCGGACTTGGAGAGCTCCTTGATGAACTCGTGGCACTGCTTGGCGCGTGCGGAGTCCTCGGACATCACCTGCTCGAAGAAGTCGGCGATGTCGTCGCGGCCGGCGTTGCGGGCGTCCCGCACGTACTGCCCGTAGTCGTGACCTGCTTTGAGCGCGTGGTACTGCACGGACACCAGGTCGTAGGTGACGTCGTCGAAACCGGTTTCTCCCGTGGCCATGTTGGTCCTCCTTGCTCGTCGGTGCGTCGGGTGCGGACGCTTCCGAGTCTAGGAACGTGTGCGCCGGCCCACAAGTAAGCACGCTGTGTTTCTCGGACGCCACCGTCCCGCGGCGCCGGCCGCGGGCTCAGGCCACGAAGCGCGTGCGGCCGTCGTGGGCCAGGGCCGCGTCGAGCCGGGCCCGCTGGTGCGGCGGCAGCGGCGGGGTGTCGGCCGGGTCGTACCAGCCGACCTCGAGGGACTCGTCGTCGTTGACGCGGGCCTGCCCGGAGACCCAGCGGCAGCGGAAGGTGTGGTCGAGGAACTGGCACCGGTCCCCGTTGGGGTACTGCACCGGCTCGCCGGCCTTGATCGCCACGAGGTCCTCCACGACGGCGACGACGCCGGTCTCCTCCAGGCACTCCCGCACCGCGGTGACCGCCGGCTCCTCGCCGGGCTCCACGATCCCGCTCACCAGCCCCCAGTTGCCGTTGTCGCTGCGCCGGGCCAGCAGCACCCGGCCGTCGTCGCGCAGGACGACGGCGGTGACCGCGGGCAGCCAGAGCAGGTCGTGGCCGATCCGCTCGCGCAGGGAGAGGACGAACTCGGGGACGGGCATGGGCGCTCCTTGTCCGGCGGTGGTCGGCCCGGGGGCCGGGGTCCCGGCCCATTCTGGCAGGCGCCGGTGGCCGGTGCGGCACGCGGCACGGGCCGGCGCGGCGCGCTCAGAGCAGCAGGAGCACCCCGAGGGCGCCGCTGATCATCGCCGGGCCGAACGCCACCCGGGTCCGGGCCCCGGCCCGCCCCGCGACCACGAGCAGGGCCCCGGCCAGCCCTCCGAGCACGAATCCGGCCGCCGCGCCGAGCACCGCGTGCCACACCGAGGCGAAGCCCAGGCACAGGCCGAGCAGCCCGGACAGCCGGACGTCGCCCATCCCCATCCCGGCGGGATGCAGCAGGCGCAGCAGGACGTAGATCCCGCCCATCACCGCCAGGCCCCACAGCATCCACAGCAGCCGCACCGGCTCCCCGGCCACCACCGCCGCGGCTCCCAGCAGGCCGCCGCACACCGGATAGAGCGGGCGGACCACCCGGCCGGGCAGCAGGTGCTCGCGCACGTCGGTGCGCCACAGCCACGCGCAGCCGCCGGCCAGCACCAGCAGGCCGGCCGCCGCGAGCACCCCGGCGGCCCAGCCGGCGGCGTCCCCGCGGGCGAACTGGTCGGTCAGGAAGGCGCTCACACCGGGCATCGTAGCCGCCGGTCGAGGAGCCGGGCCCGGGCCCTGTGGACCGCGCCCGCCCTCCCTAGACTGGGGCCATGGCCCGCTCCCCCGTCCCCGCGCCCACCGACCCGGACGAGTTCGCCGCGCTGTGCCGGTCCTCGCCCTGGCGCTGGGACAGCCTGCGCTTCGTGCTGTCCTGGCTCGTCCCCGGGGACCGGGCCCCGCACGAGCCGGTGCGGGCGTGGGTGCGCCGCCCGTCCGAGCTGCGCGTGGAGACCCTGGCCGGCGGCCCCCTCTACACGGCCACCACGCTGGAGGGCTCGCGCGACGACTTCTACGTCGCCTCCACCTCCTCCTCGTGGCTGCTCGCGCCGTCCCTCGTGACCCCCGTCTTCACCGACTCGGGCCTCGTGGAGCGCCGGCCCGAGGCCGCCTACGGGGACCCGGTCTTCGGCGGCGGCCGGTGGCAGGCCATCCTCGACCCGGTGGAGCTCGCCGGCAGCGCCCCCGTGCCGCCCTATCTGCCGGAGCGGCGCCCGTGCACCGTCGAGCAGCTCGGCACGGGCGTCCACCACGGGCGGGCGGTGCGCGGGGCGGTGCTCACCCCGGGCCCGGCCTACGCGCCGGCCACGCCGGGCCATCCGCTCGCCCCGGCCCGCACCCGGGTGCTGCTCGACGAGCGGACGGCCGTGTGCGTGCGCTCGGAGGTGCTCGAGGGACCCCTGGCCGGCACCGGCCACGACCTGCGGATCGAGGCCGTCGACGAGTACTTCGTCGACGACCTCTTCACCTCCGTGCGGCTGGACCTCACGGACGTGAGCCGGCACCTGCCCTGGCCGGTCGGCCCCTGAGCCGACCGGGCGGCGCTCAGGGCTCCAGGTCGCCCAGCACCTCCGTCACCAAAGCCGCGATCGGCGAGCGCTCCGAGCGGGTGAGGGTGACGTGGCCGAACAGCGGGTGGCCCTTGAGCGCCTCGACCACCGCGGTGACCCCGTCGTGACGGCCCACCCGCAGGTTGTCGCGCTGGGCGACGTCGTGGGTCATGACCACCTTGGAGCCCTGGCCGATCCGGGAGAGCACCGTCAGCAACACGTTCTTCTCGAGGGACTGGGCCTCGTCCACGATGACGAAGGCGTCGTGCAGGGACCGGCCGCGGATGTGGGTCAGGGGCAGCACCTCGAGCATCCCGCGGTCGAGCACCTCCTCGACGACCTCCGGGGAGACCAGCGCCCCGAGGGTGTCGAAGACGGCCTGGCCCCACGGGTTCATCTTCTCCTCCTCGGAGCCGGGCAGGTAGCCCAGCTCCTGGCCGCCCACCGCGTAGAGCGGGCGGAACACCATGACCTTGCGGTGCTCGCGGCGCTCCATGACCGTCTCCAGGCCCGCGCACAGGGCCAGGGCGGACTTGCCGGTGCCGGCCCGGCCGCCGAGGGAGACGATGCCCACCTCGGGGTCGAGCAGGAGGTCGATGGCCAGCCGCTGCTCGGCGGAGCGGCCGTTGACGCCGAAGACGTCCCGGTCCCCCCGCACCACCCGGGCCGCACCGTCCGCGCGGACCCGCGCCAGGGCGCTGCCGCGCACCGAGTGCAGGGTCAGGCCGGTGTTGGCGGGCAGGCCCTCCGCGCCCGGGACCACGACGGCCTCGCCGGCGTAGAGCCGGTCCACGACGTCGTCGGGCACGTCGACGGACGCGGTGCCGGACCACTCGACGTCCGAGCCGACCCACTCCGCCCGGTACTCCTCGGCCTCCAGGCCCAGGGCCGAGGCCTTCACCCGCATCGGGAGGTCCTTGGACACGATGCACACGTCCCGGCCGTCGTTGGCGAGGCTGAGCGCCACCGCCAGGATCAGGGAGTCGTTGTCCTTGAGCCGGAAGCTCACGGGCAGCACGGTGTCCGAGACGTGGTTGAGCTCCACCACGAGGGTCCCGCCCTGATCCCCGATCGGGACGGGGCGGTTGAGCCCGTTGTGCTCCACGCGCAGGTCGTCGAGCAGGCGCAGGGCCTGCCGGGCGAAGTAGCCGAGCTCGGGGTCGTGCCGTTTGCCCTCCAGCTCGGTGATCACCACGACCGGCAGCACCACCTCGTGCTCGGCGAAGCGCAGGACGGCCCGCGGGTCGGACAGGAGCACCGAGGTGTCGATCACGTAGGAGCGCACCCCGGTCCGCGGCTGGGCGGCGCCCAGCGGGGCGGAGATGTCGACGATGCGCTCCGGGTTCTTGGAGATGCTCATGGCGGCCCTTCCTCCTCTGTCCGGCGGTCGGCGTCCGCGCCGCCCGCCTGAGGACAACGTACGCAGGCGGGACCCGCCGCGCGAGCAGAAACGGTGAACGGGGTGGAAATTGCCAGCGACGTCGCGGGGGTCAGCCGCCGAAGCGCCGCTGGCGGGACGCGTAGTCGCGCAGCGCCCGCAGGAAGTCCACGCGCCGGAAGTCCGGCCACAGGGCCTCGCAGAAGTAGTACTCGCTGTAGGCCGACTGCCACATGAGGAAGCCGGAGAGCCGCTGCTCCCCCGAGGTGCGGATGAGCAGGTCCGGGTCCGGCTGCCCGCGCGTGTAGAGGTGCTCCGAGATGTGCTCCACCGACAGCTCCTGGGCCAGCTCCCGCACGTCGGCCCCGGCGTCGAGGGCCTCCGTGAGGACCTCCCGCACCGCGTCCACGATCTCCTGCCGGCCGCCGTAGCCCACCGCGATGTTCAGGTGAGGTCCGGCGTTGTCCGCGGTGCGCTCGGTGAGGTCGGCCAGGCACGCGGCGAGCCGCGGCGGCAGCATCTCCAGGGCCCCCACGGGCTGGACCCGGCAGATGCCGGTCTCGGAGAGGGTGTCCATCAGGTCCGAGATGATCTCCAGCAGGGGCTCCAGCTCCGCGGCCGGGCGCTTGAGGTTCTCGGTGGAGAGGATGTAGAGGGTGACCACCTCGATGTCCAGCTCCCGGCACCAGCCCAGGAACTCCACGATCTTCTGCGCCCCGGCCTTGTGCCCGTCCGCGGTCGAGGCGCCGAACTGCTTGGCCCACCGCCGGTTCCCGTCCACGAGCACGCCGACGTGCTTGGGCAGCCGCCGCGGGTCGAGGTCGGCGGCGAGCCGGCGCTCGTAGAACCGGTAGAGCGGCCGTGGTCTGGGCATCTTCGGGTCCTCCCGAGGTCTCGCCCGCGGCGGGGGCCGCGGGTCCTGGTGGTCGTGCTGGACGCAGCGCCCGGCGCGCCGCCGGCGCTGGGGGGTCGGGGCCCGGCCGTGTCGGCGGTCACGGGCCCCGGCATCGGCCGGGGACGCCTCCTAAACTACCCGGTGGAGGATCATCCGGATCCACCACCGCACGCCGGGAGGAACACCATGGAGCACTCGCACGGCGGGCCGGTCGGCGCCGCCGCACAGCTCGGGGAGGCGATCGAGCACCGGCTCGAGGAGCTCGTGGAGCGCAAGCCCGCGTGGCGGGGCTGGATCCACGCCGGCTTCACGCCCGTCGTCGTCGCCCTGGGGCTCGTGGCGATCCTGCTCGCCCCCACCGCGGAGCTGCGCATCGCGTGCGCCGTGTACGGGGTCACGGGGATCCTGCTGTTCGGCGTGTCGGCCATCTACCACCGCGCCTACTGGCCCCGCCGGCTGCACATGGTCCTGCGCCGCATGGACCACTCCAACATCGCCCTGCTGATCGCGGGGACCTACACCCCGCTGGCCGTCGCGCTGCTGGTCCCGGAGCAGTCCCGGGTGCTGCTGAGCGTGATCTGGGCCTGCGCCGCCGGGCTGGTGCTCTTCCGGCTGCTGTGGACGCTCGCGCCCCGCTGGCTCTACACCCCGCTCTACGTGGTGATGGGCTGCCTGGCCGTCCTCTACCTCCCGCAGTTCTGGCAGACCAGCCCGCCGGCGGCCGTGCTCACCGCGGCCGGCGGCGCCGCCTACATCACCGGCGCGGTGTTCTACGGCACCAAGCGCCCACGGCTGCTGCCCGAGGTGTTCAGCTTCCACGAGATCTTCCACGCCTGCACCGTCCTCGGCTTCGGGCTGCACTACGTGGCGATCATGCTCGCGATGCTCGGCTGAGTCAGCGGCCCTCCGCCAGCTCCTCGCGCAGCTCGGCGACCGTGTGGAGCGGGGCGCGGCAGGCGAAGCCGCGGCACACGTGGACCGTGAACCGTCCGCCCGGCGCCGTCCTCCCGCGGGCGGCGCCCGGCGCCCCGGGGGCGTCGGCGTCGATGACGTGGGTGCCCAGCACCGCGGCGGGGCCCACGGCCCGGCGGGCCTCGAGCTTGTCCTCGACGGTCCCGCCGGCCAGCACCACGTGGGTCGGCGCGGCGCCCAGTTCGTCCTGCACCGCCAGGGCCCGTCCCGCGGCGCGGGGCGAGCGCCGGGCCAGGAGCTCCAGGGGACCGAGCAGGGACAGGACGAGCCGGGCCCGGGCCTCGTCCCCGTCCAGGGCCCACAGCTCCGCGAGCACCGCCGCGAGCACGGCGGTGCCGGCGGGCGTGACGTCGTCGAGCGGCTGGGCGCCCCCCGAGCCGCCGGCGGCCCGCAGCGGCGCGGGGACGTCCGCGAGGTCGGACCAGACCCGGTCCGACGCCGGCTCCCCGCCGTCCGGGGCCGGGTGCGCGAAGCGCTCCCCGGCCACGTCGGCGAGCGTGCGGGCCCGCCGGAGCCAGTCCGTGGCGCCGGCGGCCCGGTAGAGGGCCAGGAACCCCTCGGCCAGCAGCGCGTAGTCCTCCAGCAGGCCCTCGATGGAGCGCTCCGCCGAGCCGGCGTGGCTGGTGCGCGCCAGCCGACGGCGGCCGCCGTCCCAGTGCACCTCCCACAGGTGCCCGGCGGCCTCCTCGGCCGCGAGCAGCAGGGCGGGGTCCTGCAGCAGCACGCCGGCCTCGGCGAGGGCCGTGACGGCCAGCCCGTTCCACCCGGCCACGACCTTGTTGTCCCGGGCCGGGGCCGGCCGGGACGCCCGGGCCGCCGCGAGCTCGGGCCGGGCGGCGTCCCACAGCGCCTGCTCCTCCTCGCCCAGGTCCCGCCCCGGGTGCAGCGGCCGGGCGCGGCCGGCGGCGACCCCCATGAGGTCGGCCACGGCCGTCCCCCGCTCGCGGCCGAGGACGGCGGCCAGCTCGGCGCGGGTCCAGACGTAGAACGCGCCCTCCCCGCCGTGCACGTCCCCGTCCCCGGAGGGGCTGTCCGCGTCGAGGGAGGACGCGAAGGCCCCGCCGGGCAGGCGCAGCTCGCGCAGCAGGAACGCGGCCGTGGCCGCGGCCGTGCGCCCGTCGCCGCGGCCGGGCTCCCGGGCCGCGGCGCGCGCGTAGGCGCGCAGCAGCTGGGCGTTGTCGTAGAGCATCTTCTCGTAGTGCGGCAGGGACCACTCCCGGGTCACCGAGTAGCGGTGGAAGCCGCCGCCCACCTGGTCCAGGAGCGCGGAGGCCCGCATGGCGCCGAGGGTACGGCCCAGCAGGCCGCGAGCCTGCTCCGCGGTCCGCCCACCGGGCCGGGCCGCGATCCGCTCGAGCAGCGGCAGGACCGTGGAGGGCGGGAACTTGGGGGCTCCGCCGAAGCCCCCGTGGGCCGGGTCCTCCTCCTGCAGGAGCACCCCGAGGGCCACGGCCGCGAGGTCCGGACCGGTCCCGGCCGCCGGCACGGCCACCGCGCCGGCGGCCAGCGCGGCGCGCAGGTCCTCCGACTGCCCGGCGACGGCACGGGCGAGCGCGTCCGCGGCCTGCTCCAGCTCGCCGCGGCGGGCGGTCCACGCCTCGGTCACGGCCTCGAGCACCTGCCGGAAGGACGGCGTGCCGCGGGCCGGGCGGGGCGGGAAGTAGGTGCCGGCGTGGAAGGCCCGGCCGTCCGGGGTGAGGAACACGCTCATGGGCCAGCCGCCCTGGCGGGTGAGCAGCTGCGTGGCGCCCATGTAGACGGCGTCCACGTCCGGGCGCTCCTCCCGGTCCACCTTGACCGGCACGAAGTGCTCGTCGAGGTAGGCGCCGATTCCCGGGTCCTCGAAGGACTCGTGGGCCATCACGTGGCACCAGTGGCAGGCGGCGTAGCCGACCGAGAGGAACACCGGGACGTCCCGACGGGCGGCCTCGGCGAACGCGGCGTCGTCGAAGGGCTGCCACGACACGGGGTTGTCCGCGTGCTGGCGCAGGTAGGCGGAGGACTGTCCGCTCAGACGGTTGGGCATCGGGCGCTCCTCGGATCTCGGGTCCGGCACGGGGCCCCGCGGGAGGGTCCCGGCCTCAGCCGCGCGGGTCGGGTCCCCCCGGGTCCTCGGCCGGGGTGCCCGGGGCCTCCCCGGCGGCCGGGGCGTCGGAGGACTCCCGGGTGTAGCCGCCCACCTGCTCCTCGGCGGCGCGGCGCTCGGCGTACTCCGCGCGGTAGCGCATGCGCCGGTTGCGGCGGTTGAAGTCGAGCACGAGCAGGATCACGGCCACGGCGAGGACCAGGGACATGAGGAAGCCGGCCACGCCGGGGGTCACCTGGCTGGGGTCCAGCCCGGGGCGCAGCGTGCCCTCGTCGATCGGGTTGGGCGCCATCGCCGGGAGCAGGGCGAGCACGTTCAGCACGGCGGTCATCTCCTCGTTCAGCCCAGGATCCCGGCGAACAGGTCGTTCTCCGGCAGGGCGGTGGTCACCCGCGAGTCGGCCAGGACGTAGTCCTCCCACGGCCAGACCTCGGCCTGCATCTCGGCGGACACGGCGAAGAACATCCCGTCCGGGGCCACCTGGGTGCGGTGGCTGCGCAGCGCCTCGTCCCGGCGGGCGAAGGTGTCCGGGCACTGGATCTTGGTGGTGGTCTCGTGCCGGGGTGCGGGCGGTCGGTGGCCCTCCGGGTCGGTCTCCTGCCAGGCGGCGATGCGCTCCGCGTACGGCGACTGCAGGCCGCGCTCCTCGAGGGCCTCGTGCAGGGCCTGGAAGCGCTCGAGGTTGAAGGCCCGGTCGTAGTAGAGCTTCAGCGGCGTCCAGGGCTGCCCGAGGCCCGGGTAGCGGTCGGGGTCGCCGGCGGCGCGGAAGGCCTCGACCGAGACGTTGTGGGTCTGGATGTGGTCCGGGTGCGGATAGCCGCCGTTCTCGTCGTAGGTGAGGATCACGTGCGGGCGGAACTCGCGCACGAGCCGCACCAGCGGGGCGGCGGCCCGCTCCAGCGGCTGCAGGGCGAAGCAGCCCCACGGCAGCGGCGGCAGCGGGTTGCCCTCGGGCAGGCCCGAGTCCATGAAGCCCAGCCACCGGTGCCGGACCTCCAGCGCGGCGGCGGCCTGGGCCATCTCCAGCCGGCGCAGGCCGGTCAGGTCCCGCTCGGCGTGGGGGTGGCCCTCCATCTCCCCGTTGAGGATGGACCCGCGCTCACCGCCGGTGCACGTGGCCACCATCACCTCGACCCCCTGCCGGACGTAGTGGGCCATGGTCGCGGCACCCTTGCTCGACTCGTCGTCGGGGTGGGCGTGGACGGCCAGCAGGCGCATCTGGGACAGGGAGGTCACTCGGGAGGTCCTCTCGGGATCGGTCGGGGGTGGTGCGGCGCGACCGCTGCGGGCACGGGCCGCCCTCCATTTTACGCGTCCGCGGGGCCGCGCCGCGCCCGGGATGCTCCCAGCGGGCTCGGCTACAGTGGACGGGCGGTCGCCGGGCCCGGCGCCGCCTTCCCCGTTGCCGAGACCCGAGGCCGCCGTGTCCACCGACTCCCCCGCCCTGCTCCGCGACCGCTACGGACGCCCCGCCCGTGCCCGCCGGCTCGGCCCGCGCGGCTGGCTGGGCCTGCTGGCGCTGGCGACCCTGCTGGCGGCCGGGTTCGTCGTGTGGGTGGTCACCGCCCGGTCCGCGGCGCCCACGTTCAAGGACATCGGCTTCCACGTCGTCTCCGAGGCGCGGGTGACGGCGGACTTCGACCTCACCAAGCGTCCCGGCGACGTGGTGACCTGCGCGGTGAACGCCCTCAACGAGGAGTACGCCGTGGTGGGCTGGGCCGAGGTGACCGTCGGGGCAGTGGCCGAGGAGCGGCTCGGCGAGGGCGGGACGAGCACCCACCGGGCGTCCGTGCGCACCACCAACCTGGCCACCACCGCGGTCGTCGACTCCTGCTGGGTCGAGGACCCCGCGGCCGCCGCGGATGTGTCGTAACCCTCACCCTGCTTTGGGCCTTCCCCCGGGCCCGCCTAGACTGGGGACCAGGACTCCCCGTCCCCGGCCACCGGGAACCGTCCGCACGGACGGCCCGGCACCGGGGCGGGGACTTTGCATGATGCGGATCCCCGCACCGCCGACGGCGCCCGCGCCGTCGTTCCGGTCCGCCGCCGCCCGGGTCGCCCCGGGCGGGCACCGGCGGCCCGGCCGTCCGTCCACCGAGGAGAGATTGTGACCAAGACCAGCAACCAGGGCGCCTGGCTGACCCAGGAGGCCTACGACCGTCTGAAGAAGGAGCTCGACTACATCTCCGGGCCGTACCGCAACGAGATCGTGGAGCGCATCGACCAGGCCCGCTCGGAGGGCGACCTCAAGGAGAACGGCGGCTACCACGCGGCCCGCGAGGAGCAGGGCAAGAACGAGGGGCGCATCGCCCACCTCAAGGCCCTGCTGGAGAGCGCCCAGGTCGGCGAGGCCCCCGCGGACGACGGGATCGTCGAGGCCGGCATGGTCGTCACCGCGGAGATCGCCGGGGAGCCGATGACCTTCCTCATCGGCTCCCGCGAGGTGGCCGAGGACCTGGCCGCCGGCAGCGAGCTGGAGGTGTTCTCCGAGAAGTCCCCGATGGGCTCGGCGATCTCCGGCCACCAGGTCGGCGACGAGCTGTCCTACACCGCGCCCAACGGCAAGCAGATCCCGGTCAAGATCCTGGACGCCAAGCCGTTCCAGGGCTGAGCGCGCCGTGACGAGCCACTGGCTGCGCGACCCCGGGCCCGCCACCCGGGCGCTCATGGTGCTCACCGCGGTGCTCGCGGTCGTCGCCGTGGTCCTGCACGTCGCCGGTCAGGGCGACCCGGCGGCGAGCGCCCCCGGCAGCCTGCGCAACGTCGCCGTGTTCGCGACGTTCGTCAGCGGCTTCGCCACCTACCTCACCGGGCGGCGCCGCTCCTGACGCCACCGCCCGCGCACACGACGCCACCGCCCGCGCACACGACGACGGCGCCGGTCCCCGCGAGGACCGGCGCCGTCGCCGTGCCGGGCGCGGTGCGCCGGCGGGGCGCTCAGTGCACGACGACGGGGTGGAACCCCTCCGCCTCGAGCGCCCGGAGGACCTGGCGGCAGTGCTCGTGGCCCTTGGTCTCCATGTCGATCGTGATGGAGACGTCGCCCATGCTGAGCGCGCCGCCGATGCGGGTGTGGTCCACGCCGGTGACATTGGCGTCCTGCACGGCGATGACCTTGGAGATCAGCGCCAGCTCGCCCGGCCGGTCGGTGAGCATCATCTTGATCGTCATGTACCGGCCGGCGGCGGAGAGGCCGCGCTGGATGACCTTGAGCATCAGCATGGGATCGATGTTGCCGCCGGAGAGCACCACCGCGGTGCTGCCCAGGTCCGGGTACCGCTCCTGCAGCCGGCCGTCCAGCAGGGCGGCGACCCCCACGGCGCCGGCCGGCTCGACCACGAGCTTGTTCCGCTCCAGCAGGAAGATCAGCGCCTGGGCGAGGGAGTCCTCGGAGACCGTCACGACGTCGTCGACGAGCTCCTTGATGATGCTGAACGGCAGCTGTCCCGGCTTCCCCACGGCGATGCCGTCGGCGATGGTCGAGACCCGCTCGAGGGTCACCAGGGCGTCCCCGGCGAGGGACGGCGGATAGGCGGCGGCGTTCTCCGCCTGCACGCCGATCAGCCGGATCGGCCGGCCCAGCTGCTCCGCACGGGCCTTCACGGCCACGGCCACCCCGGCGAGCAGGCCGCCGCCGCCCACACCGGTGATCACGGTGTCGACGTCGGGGATCTGGTCGAGGAGCTCCAGGCCCAGGGTGCCCTGGCCGGCCACGATGTCCGGGTGGTCGAAGGGGTGGACGAACACCGCCCCGGTCAGCTCGGCGTGGCGCTGCGCCTCGGCGAGCGCCTCGTCCACGGCGTTGCCGTGCAGCACGACCTCGGCGCCGTGGTCCCGGGTCGCGGCGATCTTGGGCAGGGCCGCACCCACGGGCATGTAGATCCGGGCGGTGATGCCCAGCCGGTCGGCGGCGAGGGCCACCCCCTGGGCGTGGTTGCCGGCGGAGGCGGCCACCACCCCGCGCGCCTTCTCCTCGGCGGTGAGCTTGGCCATCCGCACGTAGGCGCCGCGGACCTTGAAGGAGCCCGCGCGCTGGAGGTTCTCGGCCTTGAGGTTCACCTCGGTGCCGACCAGGCGGGACAGCGCCCGCGAGTGGGCCACCGGCGTCCGGTCGATCACCCCGTCGAGCAGTGCGGCGGCGTCCTCGATGTCGGCGAGGCGGACGGGCAGGGCGGCCAGGCTCACGGTGCGTCTTCCTTACCGGTCGGTGCGTGCGCGGGACCCGGGGGCGGGGCACGGCTCGCGCCCGCCGGCGGCGGGCGCGGTCTCCATCCTAGTCGGTGCCCGGAGGCCGCCCCGGGGCGTCCCCGGCGCCGGCCCCGTCCGGCCGCCCGCCGCCGTCCGGCCGTCCGGCGCTCCCGGCCGCGGCCCGGGTGCGGTCGGCCTTGCGCCCGCGCTTGAGCGCCGCCTGGAGGCGCTCCTGGGCCCGGGTCCGGCGGAAGCGCTGGAGCTGGGCCATGATCTGGTCCCGGGTCAGCTCGTTCCGGCTGGCGTGCTTCTTGATCTCCCAGGGGAAGTAGTAGGGCTCCCACGGGATCTCGTCGTCCTGGCGCCAGGTCCCGCCCACGAGGTAGCGCACCACCGTGTTGAGGAAGGCCATCACGGGCACCGCGAACAGTGCGCCCGCGATGCCGAAGAGGATGGTGCCGGAGGCCACGGCGAGGAACACGGCCAGCGGGTGCAGGGACACGGCCCGGCCCATGACGAGGGGCTGCAGGACGTTGGACTCGATCTGCTGCACCAGCAGCACCACCGCCAGCATGGCCAGGGCGTTGCCGAAGCCGTTGGCCACGAGTGCGACCAGCACGGCGACGGCACCGGTCAGCACGGCGCCGACGATGGGGATGAAGGAGCCGAGGAAGACGAGGATGCCGATGGGCAGCGCCAGGGGCACCCCGAGCAGGGCGGCGCCGAGACCGATGCCCACGGCGTCCACGAACGCCACGAAGCCCTGGATCCGGGCGTACTGCACGAGGGAGTGCCAGCCCCGCCGGCCGGCGCCGTTGACCGCGTGCCGGGCGCTGACCGGGAAGAGCCGGACCAGGAAGAGCCAGATGCGCTCCCCGTCCATGAGGAAGAACAGCAGCGTGAACAGCATGATGATGATGCCGGTCAGCACGTTGCCGGCCGTGGAGCCGAAGGACATGGCCCCGTTCAGGATGGCCTGGCTGTTGTCCTCCACCGTGGTGCCGAGGTCGTCGATCCAGTCGTTCACGCTGTCCGCGCTGAGGTTCAGCGGCCCGTCCTCCAGCCAGCCCAGCAGCTGCTGGGTGCCGACCACCACGTTCTCGGAGAGCTGGGCGAAGCCGAGCACGATCTGCCGGCCGGCCAGCACGAGCAGGCCGACCACGAGTCCGATGAGGCCCAGGACGGCGAGGCCCGCGGCCAGGCCGGCGGGCACGTGCTGGGCCCGCATCCCCTTCACCAGGGGGAACAGCAGGCCGGCGAGCAGCCCGGCGATGAGCACGGGGATGATGACCACCGTGACCGTGGAGAGCATGTAGCCGAACAGGCCCACGGCCGCGAGGATGATGAGCAGCCGCCACGACCAGGCCGCGGCGACCCGCACGGAGACGGCGACGCCCCCGGCGGCGTTGCCGTGCAGCGGCGGGAGCTCGCTGCCGGGCCCCGGGGCCGGGGGACGCCCGGCGTCGTGCGCAGGAGAAGGCATGGCATCATCCTTCCACGGCCGGGCGACCGGCAGGTGACGCGGACCCGACGCGGGCGGCCGCACCCGCCCGGGGGCCGGGGCCGCGCCGCCCCGGGGAGGACCGGCCGACGCGGCGGCCGGGCGGATCGCCGCCGGGGCGCCCGCGGTGACAGACTGACGCCATGTCACGTGCGTTCCTCCGGATCCTCGCCCAGCGGCGTCCCGCCCCCGCTCTGACCCCGGACGCTCCACCGCGGGAGGAGCTGGAGGCCGTGCTGCGCGCGGCCGCCGGCCCGGCCGCCGCGGACCCGGGGCTGAGCTGGCGGGTGGCCGTGACCACGCGCCGCTCCGCGCCCGAGCTGGCGGCGGCGGCCGCGGGCATGCGGCGCGTACCCACCATGAGCACGCCGTTCCCCCGCCTCAAGGGCAAGCAGCTGCGGCGGCTGGCGACGTTCCGCGGGTCCCTGCAGTGGGCGAGCACCGGAGGGCTGGGCTGCGCGCTGGTGTTCAGTCCCGACGACGCCCTGGGGGTGCCGCGCAAGGACCAGCTCGCCGCCGCGCACGGGGCCCGCCCCCTGCTGGAGGCCGCCTTCTGGGGCGCGGGCTGGGCCACCGCGTGGGCGCCCCGCGACGGGGCGGACGAGGACGCGCTGCGCGTCTTCTACGGGCTGGCCCCCGGGGAGAAGGTGCTCGGCTGGCTGTTCGTGGGACGCCCGCCCCGGGGGGCCGCCGCGGAGCACGCGGCCACCCTGCCCGCGCCCGGCCCGCGGATCACCTACCACTGAGCCGCCGTCCGCGCCGGGGGGCGGCGGACACGGCGACGGCCCGGCCCCCGGTAAGGGGACCGGGCCGTCGCCGGGGACCTAGTTGGAGGTCATCTCCCGGATGATCGCCAGGATGCGCAGGATCTCGACGTAGAGCCACACCAAGGTGACGGTCAGGCCGAAGGCCGCGGACCAGGCCATCTTCTCCGGGACGCCGACCTCGACACCGCGCTTGATGTTCTCGAAGTCCAGCACGAAGCTGTAGGCCGCCAGAAGGATGGCGATCGCGCCGATGGCCAGGCCCAGCCAGGGGCCCGCGGGGCTCTCGGTGCGGATGTCGAAGCCGAAGAGCAGGACGGCACCCAGGTTGACCAGCGCGAACACGGCGTAGGCCATGAGGGCGACCATGAAGATCTTGGTCGCCCGGGCGGAGGCGCGCAGCTTGCCCGAGCGGAAGAGCACGAGCACGGAGCCGAACACCGCGAGGGTGCCGATCACGGCCTGGACGACGATGCCCGGGTACCGAACCTCGAAGATCGCCGAGATGCCGCCGAGGAACATGCCCTCGAACAGGCCGTAGGCCAGGATCAGCGCCGGCGAGGGCTGGCGCTTGAAGACGTTGACCATGGCCAGGACGAACCCGATCAGGGCGCCCGGCAGGGCCAGCGCGGGCATGATCCAGCCGGCCAGCGCACCGACCACCACGGCGCCGAGCACCGTGGCGGTGCGCATGATGACGTCGTCGTAGGTCATCCGGCCGGTCTGGTTGGTGCCCGCCGCCGGGGCGTTGTACATCGAGTCCAGCCGGTCGGCGGAGTACGGACCGGCCTGACCGTATCCGGGCTGACCGTATCCGGGCTGCTGGTAGGGGGTCCCGTAGGAGCTCTGCCCGTACTGGGTCCCGTAGGGCTGCGGGGCGCTGCCTGCGCCCTGCTTGGTGAAATCGCGGAGGAGCGGGTTTCCGCCGGCCATGTGTCGGTCCTTCCCTGGCACTGCTGTGCGTGATGTGCCTCCAGGGTAGCAACGCAGGCCTCACAGAAGCAGGGCATCGGCTGTGCTTATGCCGAGGGCGTGGCGCCCGGGGCACGGTGTGCGCACGCCCGGGCGGGGCACCGGCCCGCCCGCGCCCCGCCCGGCCGCCGGCGCGCCGGCGGCCGGGCGGTGCCGCGGCTCAGGGGTAGAGGCCGCGGGTGAGGTGGGCGTCGGCGACCCGCTGGACCGCGGTGACGGTGGCGGCCTCCCGCAGGCTCAGCCCGCGCTCGGCGGCGACCTCGAGCACCTTCCCCCAGGCCGCGAGCATCCGGGCCTCCAGGCGGGCGTCGACCTCGGCCGCGGACCACCAGTAGGCCTGGTTGGACTGCACCCACTCGAAGTAGGAGACGATCACCCCGCCGGCGTTGGCGAGGATGTCCGGGACCACGAGCACGCCGTTGGCGGCCAGGATCTCGTCGGCCGCCGCGGTGGTCGGCCCGTTCGCGCCCTCGACCACGACCGACGCGGCCACCTCGGCCGCGTTGCCGGCGTGCAGCACGCCCTCCACGGCGGCCGGCACCAGCAGGTCCACCTCAAGCCCCAGCAGCCGCTCGGCCGGGAGGGGGTCCGCTCCCCCGAAGCCGACGACGGAGCCGGTCGCGGCCACGTGCTGGGCCAGCGCGGGCACGTCCAGCCCGCCGGCGCGGTGGACGGCACCGTACTGGTCGGAGACCGCGACGACCCGCACCCCGGCCTCGGCGAGGAACAGGGCGGCCCCGGCGCCGACCTTGCCGAAGCCCTGCACCGCGGCGGTGGCCCCGGCCGGGTCGGTCCCCCGGTGGGCCAGAGCGGCCAGGGCGATGTGCACCACGCCGCGGGAGGTCGCCGCGGAGCGGCCCAGGGACCCGCCCACGGACACCGGCTTGCCGGTGACCACCCCGGGCACGGTGTAGCCCACGGACACGGAGTAGGTGTCCATCATCCAGGCCATCGTCTGCTCGTCGGTGCCGATGTCCGGGGCGGGGATGTCCCGCTCCGGGCCGATGATCGGCAGGATCTCGGAGGTGTAGCGGCGGGTGACCCGCTCCAGCTCGTCCCGGGAGTAGCGGCGCGGGTCGATCGTGATGCCGCCCTTGGCCCCGCCGTAGGGCACGTCCAGGAGCGCGCACTTCCAGGTCATCCACATCGCCAGGGCCCGCACCTCGTCCAGGTCCACGGCCGGGGAGAAGCGCAGCCCGCCCTTGGCGGGCCCGCGGGAGAAGTTGTGCTGCACCCGGTGACCGGTCAGCACCTCCACGCTCCCGTCGTCGCGGCGCAGCGGGATGGACACGGTCATCTCCCGGCGCGGCCGGGCCAGCAGGGCGTGCAGGCCGGTCCCGTAGCCGAGGGTGCGCACGGCCGCGGCCAGCTGGGCCTGGGCATCGGCCAGCGGGCCGCTGCCCGCCGCCGCCTCCCCCGGGGCGTCGGGGGCGGGTGCGAGGACGGGGGTGGTCATGGGTTCTCCTTCGGTGCGGATGGCGCGGCCCGGCCGGTGCGGTCGGCCCGGAGCCGGCGGCGGCCCGGGGTCACGGCCGGGCGCGGCGCGCGGATCGGTCCGCCGGGGCGCGGGGCGGGAGCCGACGCGGGAGCAGGGTCCCCGCGGAGCCGTGCCCGCACGTCCCGACAGGGTGAGACTAGGCTCACACCGCGACGGCACAGTGCCGCCTCCCGATCCGTCCGATGTGCACGGTGCCCAGCCCGCTGGAGTCGACCGGGCACCGCGGGACGGACCGGCGCCGACAAGCCCCGGGCCCGGCGGTCAGCGGGCCGGCGCCCAGAGGGTCCGGGCCGGCGGGCCCTAGCCGGCGTGGACGCGGAGGGCGATCCAGAGATCGGCCCGCAGCTGCGGGTCGTCCAGGGAGCGGCCCAGGGCCTGCTCGACGCTGTGCAGCCGCTGCAGCATCGTGTTGCGGTGGATCCCCAGCTCGGCCGCCGCCTGCCGCCGGTTGCCGTTGTGGGCCAGGAAGGTCCGGAGCAGGCCCAGCAGCTGATCGCCGCCCTCCCGCGCCCGGACCGGTGCCAGCAGGTCCTGGGCGAACGCCCGCGCCGCCTCGGGCGGCAGGAGCCCGGCGAAGCCGCCGGCCACCAGCTCGTCCCAGACGCCCACCCGGTGCCGGGCCGTGGTGCGCCCCAGCACGTCGAGGGCCTGGTGCTCGCTCGTGCCGGCGGCCTCCACCGGCGCGGCCCCGCCGATGCCCGCGCGCCCGCCGGAGCGCTCGACGGCCTCGCGCAGGGCGCGGAGCAGCTCCACGTCGTCCTCCACCAGCACCGCGACGTCCGCCTCGCCGGCCCCGTCCTGCGCCGCCGCACCCACCAGCGCCCGGCGGCCGGTGCGGTCGGCGAAGCCCTCGATCCGCCGCGCCGCCTCCCGGACCGGCTCGGCGTCCCCGCGCAGCCGCGCCACCCGCACCCGCCGGGCCGACCCGGCCCAGCCGCCGTCCTCGGCGACCGCGAGCAGGGCGTCCCCGGAGCGCACGTCACCCCCGAGGACGAGGGCCAGCGCTCCGGCGCGGACCCGGCGCCGGAACAGGGCGCGCTCCCCCGCCCGCTCGGCGTGCAGGGAGAGCAGCGCCACGGCGGTGGTGATCGCCCCGGCCTGCGCCCGCTCCACGGGCCGGGGCGTGACCACGACGAGGTAGGTGAGCGGCACCCCCTGCACGCCCAGCGGGTGGATCACGATGCTGCCCGCGGGCCCGGACTCGCTCAGCGACCCGCGCAGCCGCGCCGGGCGGAGCCGGTCGACGAGCTCCTCCAGGCTCCGCCCCGTGGGCAGCTCGGGGACCGCCGGCCCGGACCGATGCGTGATCTCGGCGTCCGCGGTGCAGATCGCCGTCCAGCCGCCCTCGATGAGCCCGGCCAGGGACTCCAGGACCCGGCTGGACCCGTCGGCGCCCGTGGCGGCCCGCGTGAGCGTGCGCTGCATGCTGAGCATGGCCTCCAGGGCGGTGCGCTCCTGGGCGGCCCGCATCTCGGCCACGGCCTGGATCAGCTCCAGGAAGGGCGTCTCCTCCGGCACGCTGAACAGGGTGAGGCCCGCGTCCCGGGCCGCCTCGACCAGGTGCTCCGGCACCTCGGGGTGGGACAGGCTGCGCCCGACGCCCATGCCGAGGGCAACGACCCCCTTCTCGGCGAGGCGGCGGGCGTAGCGCCCCCAGGAGGGCCGGTCGACGGGGCTGTTGAGCCCGGTGAACAGGACGATCTCCCCGCCGTTGAGATAGGGGGTGGGGTCGGCCAGCTCGCTGGTGGCCACCCAGCTCACGGGGGCGCCCGTGTCCCCCTCGACGACCATGCGCAGGCCGAGTCCGCCGAGCCCCAGCACCTGGGCGACCGTGATCACTGTTGTGTCCTTCCGTGCCGGCCGGGGAGACGACGGCCGCGGTGGCGTCCCACCCGGGCCGGCACGGCGCGCCGGCCCGCGCCGCTGCCGCCGAGACTATCGTGCCGCTCCGGGCGACGGCGCGGCCCCGGTGACGGCGCGACCCCGGCGACGGGCGCGGTCCCGGGGACGGCCGGGGACGCGGCCGGGACGGCACCGGCCCGAACCGCTCGGGCAACATTTGTTGCCCCCGGCACAACGTGCTGGCAGACTGTGCCGGTCATCACAGCTCCCGGCGCCGGCGGACCACCACCGGGGCCGAGTCCCGCGAGAGAGGCCGCCCATGAAGATCGCCGTGCTGCAGGCCGAGGCCACGGTCCTCGACCTGGAGGCCAACCTCCGCGCCGTCGACGCCGCCGCGGGGCGGGCGCGCCGGGACGGCGCGGACCTGCTGCTCACCCCGGAGCTGTTCCCGTGCGGCTACAGCCCCGAGCTGGTCCGGCAGCGGCTCACGGCCGAGGACCTGCGCCTGATCGACGACCGCGCCGCGGCGATCGCCCGCCGCCACGGGATCGCCCTGGTCTACAGCGCGCCCCGGCAGGCCGCCGGCGGGCGCTGGCACATCTCCGCCACGCTCCTCGACGACGCCGGGCGGGCCGTGCTGCGCTACGACAAGGTGCACCTGTTCGGGGAGGAGGAGCGGCGGGCCTTCGCCCCCGCCGAGGACGCCCCGCGGGTGGTGGAGCACGGCGGTCTGCGCGTCTCGCTGCTGATCTGCTACGACGTGGAGTTCCCGGAGAGCGTGCGCGCCGCCTCGGACCGGGGCGCGGAGCTGCTGCTGGTCCCGACCGCCCTCGGCGCCGGGTTCGCCGCCGTGCCGAACGTCCTCCTCCCGGCCCGGGCCCTCGAGAGCCAGGTGGTCATCGCCTACGCCAACCACTGCGGCACCGAGGGCGGGCTGGAGTTCAGCGGGGAGAGCGTGGTCGCCGGCGCCGACGGGACCCTGCTCGCCCACGCCGGCACGGGCCCCGACCTGGTGCACGCCGTCGTGGACCCGGCCCTGGTGGCCGCCGCCCGCGAGCGCGTGCCCTACCTGCGGGACCGCCGCCCGGACCTGTACGGGCGCT
This sequence comes from Kocuria sp. KH4, assembly GCF_053711175.1. Taxonomy (NCBI): domain Bacteria; kingdom Bacillati; phylum Actinomycetota; class Actinomycetes; order Micrococcales; family Micrococcaceae; genus Kocuria; species Kocuria sp. KH4. Next base: position 44,401 of record NZ_JBSJYX010000019.1, on the reverse strand, counting down.
GGGGCGGGCACGCCACCGCCTGAGGCGCTACGGCGCCCCGGGCACGAACTGCAGGGCGATCAGCAGCTCCGCGCGCACCCGGGCGTCGTCGAGGTCCACCCCCAGCAGCTCGGCGACCTGATGCACGTGCCGGCGCACGCTGTTGCGGTGCAGCCCGAGCCGGCGCCCGCACGCGTCCCAGTTGCCGTGGGCGTCCAGCCAGCAGCGCAGCGTGCCGAGCAGCAGCTGCCGCCGCTGCGCGGGCAGCTCCTCGAGCGGCGCGAGGAGCCGGTCCGCCACCAGCCGCCCCGACTCCGGGCCGAGCAGGCCCGCCACCGACCACGGCACGTCCTCCACACGCAGGCTCCTGCCGCCGGTGCGCAGCCTCCCGCGCAGGGCGGAGACCTCCTCCTGGGCGGCCCGCAGACCGGAGAGCTCCGCGGGCCGGCCGACGGCCACGAGCCATCCCCGCGACTCCAGGTCAGCGACCAGCCGGCCGGGCACCGGCGAGCGCGTGACGGTGACGAAGCCGTACCCGGTGAGCTCCACGAGCCGGGTGTCGAACAGCCGGCGCAGCTGGAGCAGCTCCGGGAGCTCGTCGGCGGCCCGGGGCGGCCACGGCCCGTCGTGCCCCCACCCGCGCACGCCCTGTACCACCCGCACCGGCTCCCCCTCGGGCCCGGCGACGCTCTGCGCCAGCGCCCGCAGCACGGCGCGCTCTCCCCCGGGCTCCTCCGCCCCCAGCAGCAGGGCGGTGGCGAGGCGGCTGGGGGCCAGGTTGCCCACCGTGCGCTGACGCAGGAGGACCTCGAGCAGACCGACGGCGACGGAGACCGCGGTGTGCTGGGCCGGGGTGAACGCAGCGGGCGCCCCGAGGACGAGCGTGCCGAGACTGACGTCACGCTCGCTGCGCAGCGGGTGCCCGACCACGACGGCCGCCCCGGGCTCGGCGAAGCTGGCGACCTCCACCCGCGGCCCGCTCCCGGCGAAGATCTTCTCCTGGAGGGGGCGCAGCTGCTCCTCGTCGAGGGCGGGGCGGCCGGCGGCGGCGCTGATCCGCCCGTCGGCCCCGGTCAGCACGACCCACGCCCGGACCTCCGCGGCCAGCACCTCCAGGAGGGAGCTCTCCGGGGCGCCGGAGAGCACGGCCCGCAGCATCCGGCGGTTGGCCTGCACCAGGTGCCGCGCCATCCGGTCGTTCTCCGCCTCCAGCACGGCGGCGAACCGGCGGGTCACGGCGACGAACGGCGTGTGCTCCGCGACCCGCACCAGCGGCAGGCCGTGCTGCGCGCAGGCCGTCGGGAAGGGCGTCGTGCACCGGGGAGACGCCCAGCCCCAGGGCGGTGACCCCGGCCGCGGCCAGCCGCGCCACGTAGTCGGCGACTCCCGCCGGCGAGCACCCGGCCAGCGGCACCCCGGCGGTGAGGAGCAGCTCCCCGCCCAGCAGGAAGGGCGTGGGGTCCTCCAGCTCGCTGGTGGCCACCCAGCGCAGCGGCGGGGCCGCCGCCCCCGTCCAGGGGGTCATCAGTTCCAGCTCGGCCGGCATCTGCGCCAGCAGACGGTCCAGGGTCAGTCCTCCCCAGCCGTCCGTCGCGACGACCTGCTCCGGCAGTGGTGCACTTCCGCTCATGCCAGGGAACTATAGGGCACTTCGTCCCGCCTGAGATGCGCGTCACATCCCTAGGGTGTGTGGTGCCCCCTCAGGTCGCTCGTCGAAAGGGACGCCACCATGACCACGTCACCCACACTGCCGGACCGGCGCGCACGCCCGGGCCTGCCGCTCGGCAGGCAGCTGGTGCGGCGCAAGCCGCTGCACCAGATGGCGCGCGAGTGCGAGAGCGCCAGCACCGGGCTCATCCGCAGCTTCGGGCTGCTGCAGCTGACCATGATCAGCGTGGGCGCCACGCTCGGCACGGGCATCTTCGTGGTGCTCGGGGACTCGGTGCCCCTCGCGGGACCGGCCGTGTGGATCTCCTTCGTCGTCGCCGGTGTCGCGGCCATGCTCTCGGCGCTCTCGTACGCGGAGATGGCCGGCGCCGTGCCCGTCTCCGGGTCCAGCTACTCCTACACCTACGCCACCATGGGCGAGGGCCTCGCCTGGGTCTGCGGCTGGTGCCTGCTGCTGGAGTACGCCGTGTCCGTCGCCGCCATCGCCGTCGGCGCCGGGGAGTACCTCACCGAGATGGCCACGGCCTTCGGCGTCGTCCTCCCGGAGGCGTTCGTGCAGCCCCCCGGGGACGGCGGCGTCTTCAACGTCCCCGCGGTCGCCGTGGTGCTGCTCGCCACGGTGGTCCTGATCCGGGGCTCGCGCGAGAGCGCCTGGCTGAACACGGTGCTGGTGGTGCTGAAGATCGCCGTCCTGCTGTTCTTCGTGGCCGTGGCGTTCACGGCCTTCGACTCCCGCAACTTCGCCCCGCTGCTGCCGATGGGCACCGCGGGCGTCACCGCCGCGGCGTCCCGCCTGTTCTTCTCCTACATCGGCTTCGACGCCGCCTCCACCGCCGGGGACGAGGCCCGCGACCCGCAGCGGGACCTGCCCCGGGCCATCATCCTCTCCATGGCCCTGATCACCTCCCTGTACATCCTCGTCGCGGTGGCCGCCGTCGGCGCCCGCCCCTGGCACTGGTTCGACGGCCAGGAGGCCGCCCTCGTGGGCGTGCTGCAGGAGATCACCGGCCGGCCCTGGGTCTCGCTCGTCTTCGCCACGGGCGCCGTCGTCGCCATCGTGAGCATCGTGCTCGTCGTCCTCTACGGGCAGACGCGCATCCTGATGGCCATGTCCCGGGACGGCCTGGTGCCGCCGGTCTTCGCCCGGGTCTCGGCCCGCACGGGCACCCCGGTGGCCAACACGCTGATCACCGGCGGCGTCATCGCCGCCACGGCGGGGCTCGTGCCGCTCGGCGAGCTGGCCGACGCCACGAGCATCGGCACCCTCTTCGCCTTCAGCCTGGTCAGCCTCGCCGTCATCCACCTGCGCCGCACCCGCCCCGACCTGCCCCGGACCTTCCGGGTGCCGCTCTACCCGGTCACGCCGCTCCTCGCCGTGCTCATGTGCGCCTTCCTCATGCTGAACCTGGGAAGCTCCACCTGGGTGGTGTTCGCCCTCTGGATGGCCGTCGGCGCCGGCGTGTACCTGGGCTACGGCCGCAGGCACTCGGCCGTGGCCGCCCTGACCGACCGGGAGTACGCGGAGGCCTCCGCCCCCGTGACCCCGACCCACGAGACCGTGAAGGACCCCGCATGACCATCGCGACCGACATCAACCACTCCGGCGCCGGCGCCGCGCCGATCACCATGCTCAGCCCCGACTTCCCGTTCGGCTACGACACCTACCTCCGGCACCCGGCGGGGCTCGGCAGCGTGCCCGAGGCCGCGCTGGGCACGAAGGTCGCGGTGATCGGGGCGGGCCTGTCCGGGCTCGTGACCGCCTACGAACTGATGAAGCTGGGCCTGCACCCCGTGGTGTACGAGGCCGGCGAGATCGGCGGGCGGCTCCGCACGGCCTCGTTCTCCGGCGCGCCCTCGGTGACCGCCGACCTGGGCGGGATGCGGTTCCCCGTCTCCGGCCGGGCCTTCTACCACTACGTCGACAAGCTGGGGCTGCGCACCGAGGCCTTCCCCAACCCCCTCTCCGAGGTCACCCCCAGCACCGTCATCGAGCTCGGCGGCCGGGCCCACTACGCCCGCACCCCCGACGAGCTGCCCCCGTTCTTCCAGGAGGTCGCCGACGCCTGGCACCGCGCGGTCGACGACGGCGCCCAGTTCCTGCAGATGCAGGAGGCGATCAAGGCCCGCGACACCCACCGGATCAAACAGCTCTGGAACCAGCTGGTCCGCGACCTCGACGAGCAGACCTTCTACGGGTTCATCGCCGCCAGCACGGCGTTCAAGGAGGCCGGGTTCGAGCACCGGGAGGCCTTCGGCCAGGTGGGCTTCGGCACGGGTGGCTGGGACACCGACTTCCCCAACTCCATCCTGGAGATCCTCCGGGTGGTCTACACCGACGCCGACGACGGTCACCGCAGCATCGTCGGCGGCGCCCAGCGGCTGCCCGAGGCGCTGTGGCACCACGCGCCGGAGGACATCGCGCACTGGCCCGCCGGGACGTCCCTCGCCTCGCTGCACCACGGCTCCCCCCGGGGCGCCGTGGCCCGGATCTCCCGCCCCGCCACGGCCGGCGGCGGCGTCGGGGACCTGCGGATCGAGGAGAAGTGGGGACGCGCCGCCGAGTACCGCGCGGTCGTCGCCACCTGCCAGTCCTGGCTGCTGTCCACGCGGATCCACACCGAGGAGGGACTCTTCCCCGCGCCGCTGTGGACCGCCATGGAGCGCTCGCACTACATGCAGTCCTCGAAGACGTTCGTCATGGTGGACCGCCCGTTCTGGAAGGACGTGGACCCCGCCACGGGGCGGGACACCCTCAGCATGACGCTGACGGACCGCCTGCCCCGCGCCACGTACCTCCTCGACGACGGCCCGGACCGGCCGGCCGTGATCCTCCTGTCCTACACCTGGAACGACGACGCCCTGAAGTGGCTCGCCCTCGACGCCGACGGGCGGGTGGAGCTGATGCTGCACTCCCTGAAGCAGATCTACCCGGGCGTCGACATCGCCTCCCACATCATCGGCGAGCCGATCACCGTCTCCTGGGAGGCCGACCCCAACTTCATGGGCGCCTTCAAGGCCAACCTGCCCGGTCACTACCGCTACCAGCAGCGCCTGTTCACCCACTTCGCCCAGGAGGACCTGCCGGAGCACCAGCGCGGGATCTTCCTGGCCGGCGACGACATCTCCTTCACGGCCGGCTGGGCCGAGGGCGCGGTGACCACCGGCCTGAACGCCGTGTGGGGCGTCGTCCGGCACCTGGGCGGGTCCAGCGCCCCCGGCAACCCGGGGCCGGGAGACCTCCTCGACGAGCTCGGGCCGATCGCCCTGGACTGAGCGGCACGCCCCGGCGGTCCCCGGACCGCCGGGGCCGCCCCACATCTGCGGACAGACAGCTGTTTGCCGGCGCACACATGCTGGTGGCCAACGACCGTCACCGCCGGAGGCCCGCCATGCCCGACTCCTTCGTCTCCTGGGCGCTGCTGGCCGCGATCCCCGTGCTGGTCGTGGTCGGCGGCCTGTCCGCCCTGCACTGGAGCCGCTACATCGGCACGCTGACCCGGCTGCACCGCTCCGGCAGCGGGGCGCGGGCCGCCCTCGCCCCATCCACGGTGGCGTGGCTGGAGCTGCGCGGGGAGCAGCAGTACCGCCGGGCCTACCGCCGCACGTGGGAGCTCGCGGGCGTCCTGACCCTGGGGCTGGCCGTGGCGCTGGTCGCCGGCTGAGCGGCTGGCACTCCCGGTGGTCCAGCTGCCCGCCGTCCTCGTGCTCTACGGGTGCCTCGTCGTGGCCGCCGGCGTCGCCACGTCCGCGTGGAGCCTCGTCCAGGCCGCACTCCGTCTCGCCGGTCCCGGACGGCGCCGGGCCCCGGCCGTGCGGCGGGCCGTGGCCCCCCACCTGGACCGGGCCGCGGCCGGCGCGGGCCTGGCCGCGGCGACCGCCGCCCTCCCCCTCGGCCTTAGCCACGCGCAGCTGCTCGGCGCCCTGCTCTCGGCGCTCTGACCCCTCGCCACCACGCCGCACGGGCTCCGTCCTCCGCCGGTGGCGTCACACTTCGTGATGAACTCGTGATCTTCGCGTAGATCTTTCCGCATGTATTTGCATGTGAGAACCTGTCTCGGGACCCCCCACCCCCCAGGAGTACGCCCATGCCACGAGCCACGCTCGCCCCCACCGTGTCCGCCCTCGCCCTGGCCCTCGTGCTGGCTCCGCTGACCCCCGCAGCGGCCGCCCCGGAGGAGACCGGATCCGCCCCGTCCACCCAGCAGGTTCTCGCCGAGCAGCCCAGTACGCTGCCGGAGGCCGCCAAGACCACCGACCGGGTGATCGTCAAGTACAAGGATGACGCCACCGCCCAGGCCGCGCCGGTCGAGGAGCTCGTCCAGGAGGCCGCCGAGGTCGCCGACGTCCCCGAAGCCACCGAGGCCACACAGGTCAACACCGTTGTCGACGGCGCCACCGTCGTCGAGCTGGCCGAGGAGACCTCCACCGAGAAGGTGGAGAAGCTGGCCCAGGAGATCTCCCAGGACCCCTCGGTCGCCTATGCCGAGCCGGACCGTCGAGTGTTCACCGCCACGATTCCGGGGGCGACCACCGACCGGCCCGAGCAGCTGGCGCAGACCGCCGCCACCGCCTCCGACCCGTGGGCCGGCAGCATGTGGGCGCTGCGGCAGCTGCGCGCCTACGAGGCGTGGGACACTGCCACCGGCAAGGGCGTGAACATCGGTGTCGTCGACACCGGCCTCGCCAGCCACCCTGATCTGGACGCGAAGGTCATCAACGACTACGACTTCGTCTCCTCCACCGCGCTGAGCAACGACGGCGACGGCCGCGACGCCGACGGGCGCGACCCGGGCACCTTCGCCTCCTACGGGCAGTGCTACGCCGGCTCCGCGGCCACGAACTCCATCTGGCACGGCACCCACGTGGCCGGCTCCGCGGCCGCGGCGCGCAACACCTACGGCACCGTCGGCATCGCCCCCGACGCCAAGATCATCAACGCCCGGGCGCTGGGCGCCTGCGGCACCGGCTACGTCTCCGACATGGCCGCGGCTGTGTACTGGCTGGCCGGCGAGTCCGTGGTCGGCCCCGGCCGGATCGCGGACCGCGCCGACGTGATCAACATGTCCTTGTCCATGTGGGGCACCTGCCCGCCGCTGCTGCAGGATGCCATCAACACCGCCTGGGACCGCGGCATCCCCGTCGCCGTGGCCGCCGGGAACAACTCCACCTCGACCAATCCGCTCCCGGCGATGAACTACGCTCCCGGCAACTGCTACAACGTCATCACCACCGGCGCGATCGCCAACCTGGGCGCCTACGGCCAGACCAACACCGGGGCCGGGTACCCCCGGGCTCCGTACTCCAACGTCGGCACCGCCGTGGACATCTACGCCCCCGGTGACTACATCCACTCCGCCGGCAACACCGGTACCAGAGGCCCGGTCGCGGCCAATACGCGCGTCGACTACGGCACTTCCATGGCCACCCCGCACGTGGCCGGCACCCTGGCTCTCCTGAAGCAGAAGAACCCCACGCTGACCGCCGCCCAGTACAAACAGGCGATCCTGGACTCCGGCGACCCCCAGGCGTCCCTGGGCGGCGCCAAGACGCTGAACACCCACGACGCGCTCTACATCACCAAGCCCGCCACGACCGCGACCCCTGCCGCCCCGGCGCCCGGCTACACCACCAAGGGCGCGATCGGGTCCCTCTACACCCGGCTCAAGGGCCAGACCGGGGCCCCCACCTCCAACGAGAGGTCCATCGCCGGAGGTTCCTACCAGACCTTCGCTAAGGGCACCATCTACTGGTCCTCCGCCACCGGGGCCTACTGGGTGCGCGGGGGCGTGGAGACCGCCTACCAGCGCCACGGCACCGCCAACGGGGTGCTGCGCTTCCCCCGCTCGGACGAGAAGTCCAACGGCATCGGCGGGGCCTACCAGCTGTTCCAGAACGGCAGGATCCTCTGGGGCTCCGCCCACGGCGCCTTCGCGCTCGAGGGCACCGTCGACGCCACCTACGCCGCCCTGGGCAGCGAGAAGGGAGCCCTCGGCTACCCGACCTCGGACAAGCTGAGCAACGGCGCCGGTGGCCACTACCAGCGCTTCCAGCGCGGCACCATCCTGCAGGGCCCGCGGACCGGGACCCACGCGGTCAAGGGCGAGATCAAGAACGCCTACGCCCGCAAGGGCTCCGAGCACGGCTCCCTGGGCTACCCCACGGCCGGGGAGACGTCCGACGGCACCGGCGGGGTCCAGCAGACCTTCCAGAAGGGCCGGATCGTGTGGACCGCCGCCACCGGGGCACACCCCCTCCAGGGGTCGATCGCCGGACGCCACACCCAGTCGGGCGGCACCGCCGGGGTCCTGGGCTACCCCACCACCGACGAGGCGTCGACCGGCACCGGCGGGGCGTACCAGGTCTTCCAGAAGGGCCGCATCTACTGGAGCCCGACCACCTACGCGCAGCAGATCAAGGGCTCGATCGGCAGCGCCTACCTCGCCCTGGGCGGGACGAAGGGCCGGCTGGGCTTCCCCCGCACGGGTGAGGTCTCCCGCGCCGACCGCTCCGTGGTGCAGTACTTCGAGGGCGGGACGATCACCTGGCGTCCCGGCGGCTCGATCCGCATCGACTACCGCTGACCCCCGTCCGGTCCCACGGCGGCCCCGCTTCCGTCCCACGGGAGCGGGGCCGTGGTGCGTCCGGGACCGACGACGGGCACCCGGCGGCTCCCTGCGCCCGGTGGCGGGCGGCGGCGGACCCCGCGCCCCGCCCGTCCCGGCGGGAACGGTCCCGACCACAGCAGCGGCGAGCCGCGCACCATCGGGGAGCGGAACACGCCGATCCGCAGTAGGGTCACCCCCATGGGTGACCAGCCGTACGAGTTGATGGACGCGCGACAGGCCGCCGACGCGCTCGACGCCTACCTGGCCGAGCGCGACCCGGCGCTGCGGCGCCTGCGCGGCGCCCTGGCGGACGGAGGCCTCGATCCCGGCGACACGCTCGACGGGTCGGTCTACTCCGTCTCCCCGCTGTGGGCCTGGATCACCGCGCGGATCACCGAGCTCGGGGTGGACCCGCGCACGCTCGCCGACGACCCGACCCGTCCCGGCTGGCCGTCCTGGGCACGGCACGGGCGGCTCGTGGACCCGCACCCGCCGGCCGAGACGATCGCGCTGGTCGACGGGTTCGCGTCCTACCTCGGGCGGATCATCGGCACCGAGGCACCGGAGGCGGCCTGGCAGGTCGGCGAGCACCTGATCGCCGACCATCCTCTGCTGAACTACCCGGTGCTCGCCACCGACCACCACCAGGTCTTCCTGCCGGCCCTCCCCCTCTACAGCGCCTACCAGTCCGCCCACGGCCGGTCCGCCATGAGCGGGACGGAGATGCTCGCCCACATCCGCCGCACGATCGACGCCCTGCACGGGGAGGGCCCGGAGGCGGCCGCCATCGAGGAGCCCCTGGTGACGGTGGTCGCCGAGGTCGGCTGCTTCGACGTCGGGCTGCGCGAGGACATTCCCGCCTCGCACCCCGGGATCGTGCCGCAGCTGATCGACGAACTGTGCGCCCGGGACGGCGTCAGGTCCGTCCACCGCTACGGGCCCGCCGCCCTGGTCGTCGACGTCCCCGACTGGGACGAGCTGCGCCTGAAGCTGTGGTGCACCCTGTGGCTGCAGCGCCACCTGCCGCGCTGACGCCCCGCGCGGCCGGAAACTCTTCCGTCCGAGCTAGGGCGTCGCCCTCACCCGCGCCAGCTGCTCCGTCTGCCGCAGGTCGACGGCGATGCCGGCGACCCCGGTCAGCAGGGCGGCGGTGATGAACTCGATCTCGGCGAAGTAGACGGCCGCGCAGAACAGGACGGTGGTCAGCAGGGCCAGGCCCGCGCGGGTGGTCGTGCGGGCCGCCGTGGCCTTCTCGTACGGGCTGCGCGTCGTCGGAGTGCTCATGGTCCCCGAGCCTGCCACCGGCTCCTGTGCCGCACCTGAGTCGAACCCGGGAGGTGCCCGTCCGGCACCGGAGGGCTGCTGCGCAGCGGGAGCAGGTCGGCACACCACCGCCGCTCCATCGACGGCCGGGTGGACGGCGGCGCCACCGGGGGGTGCCCCATGACCGAGCCCGGGCCTCCGACGTCGGGATGCACGAGACGATCGCCCACGAGCATTCACGCAGGGTGCACCGAATGGTCGAGGAGCTTTCCACCCAGCCGGGCGTCTTCTCGCCTCCCGGGAAACCCGCGAGGCGATGCTGGCGCGAGCCCCGGACCGGGATGCCGAGCAGTGGGTCCCCGGCCGGCTGAGGGCCCGGATCCCCGAGCTGGACCGGGACCACCGCCGGGCGCACCGGCTGACGACCCGCTGCGCCGCGGCACTGGGTAGCGTGGGGTCATGAACCAGCTCCTGCTCTCCGCGACCGGGGCCGCGGCCACCGGCGCCTTCGTCCTCGTCTCGCCGTCCGGGTGGTCGCCCCGGGTGCGCTGGGCCTACGTCGTGGTGCCCAGCGTGCTGCTCGCCGGCGGCAGCTCCTTCTACCTGAGCAGGCTCGCCGACCGGCACGCGGCAGCAGCCGCCGCCGGGGACGTGCCGGCGCCGGAGGCCGCAGGTGAGGCCGCCCGCCCGTTTCCCCAGCGCCATCCCGTGACGGTGCGCGTGACGGTGCCACTGGCCCTGGGCGTGGCCTGTGCCGTGGGCCAGGCGGCCTCGCTGCGGATCGACGCCGCCCTCGAGCGCGGCGTCGTCCGGCTCGGAGCGAAGCACCCGCGACGGTGGATGGCCGCTCTGGCCGTGGCGGCGTCGCTGGGCATCGACGTCGCCGGAGCCCGCGCGACGGCCCGCACCGGACAGGACCGGCCCGAGTCCTGACCTGCTCCCTGCGCCGGCCACGCACCGACGCGCCGGGACGGCAGGCCGGCAGCTGGGCCCCGGCGCGGGGCAACGAGGTCCCGAGCCGTCCTCGCGTCGTGAGGGGAGCGGCCGGCGCGCCGGGACGCGTCACGTCACGGCGCGACTCGCGGGGGCCGGTAGCGCAGGGCGACCGCCCCCGACCGGAACTCGTGGCGGTCCACGAGCTCGAGCTGGGTGCGCTCGCGCAGACCGGCGAGCAGCGTCGGCCCGTGCCCGGCCAGGACCGGCTGCACGACGAACTCGTACTCGTCGATGAGTCCCAGGTCCGCCAATGCCCGGGGGAGCGTCACGCCGCCCACCCACAGGCCCTCGCCCGGCTCCTGCTTGAGCCGCTGGACCTCTGGTCCCAGGTCGCCCCGCACCAGCTCGGCATTCCAGTCGACCTTGCTCAGCGTGCTCGACACGACGTACTTCTTCGCCCGGTCGATGGCCTCGGCGAACGGGATCTCCCACTCGTCCATCCAGTCGGGCCACGTGCCCGTGGCGGGCCTCCGCCACGCCGACTCCATCATCTCGTAGGTCACCCGGCCGAGGAGCAGGGCATCGGCTCGCTCCATCTCAGCGGTCCAGTAGCGCATCGACTCCTCGTCCGGCGGGAGACCCGCCTCGTGGTGGCAGCAGCCGTCGAGCGTGATGTTGATCGAATACCGCAGTGGTCTCATCGCGTTGCTCCCCCTCGTCGTGGCGCTCGCACGCCTATTGGCGGCCACCGCGCGTGCTGCGGCGGTCGAGGACCAGGCCCGAGAGGATCAGCACAGCCCCGAGGAGGAGCACCACGCCGGTCCCGCTGCCGTCCGAGGCGACCAGCGTCCCGTGGACGAAGAGCACCCCCGCCACGAGAAGAAGCAACCGGCGGAGCCCGCTCCTCACCGCGGCTCCACCGGTTCTCGGCGCCGGCGCCTCTGCTGCCACCACGTCACGCCGGCCCCGACGAGAAGGATGACCAGCACGACGATCGCCCACCCCGAGCGGTCCCACGACATGACGAGCATCACGATCAGCACGACGCCGGCCAGGTAGCCCAGCAGCGCAGCCGCCAACCAGAACTTCCGCGCGTGCGCCTCCGTCTCCGGTCGTGACCGGCGCCGCGGTGCCCTCGCGTTCACCGTCGAGCACCCCGCCGACCCGTGCTGTCACGGACCAGTCCCAGGACGTCGAGTGGCCTGCGACCTCTTCTCAGCATGGCAGCCCCCTCCCCGTGCTCGTATCGTGGCACGGTCACCGCATCGCCGTCACTACCCCTCATGTGCTTCGCCAACGCGGTCCCGTCATCGGTAGCGTTCGAGCATGGACGACCCCGCACACCCCGCGACCTCCGACGTCCCGCCGCACCGGAACGTCCCCGTGCCCACCCCCGGCCGGGTCCTCCTCCACACGGTGCCGGCGGCCGCGGTCCTGACGGTGGGCCTGCCGTTGCTGACGTACTGGGAGCCGGACGGCGCCGGGGACGCGCGCGGCGGATGGATCCCGTTCGCCCCGGCCCTGCTGATGGGACTCGCTCTGGTCGTGCAGCATCGTGCCCGGGCGCGGCGGCCGCGGCTCGATCAGCACGCCGACCAGAGGGTCCTGCGGCGGTGGATCGGATACACCGCAGGCTCGGGCCGCGTCCCCGAGGACCCGTCCGCCCGGACCGCCGCCGGCGCGCTGGCGTGCGGACAGTTGGAGACAGCGGTGCTGACCGGGGGCGCCGTTGGAGGGATCATCGGCATCTGGTTCGTCCGCCCGGAGAGCTGGTGGGCGGTGACCGCCGCCCTGCTGATGCTGATCGCCGTGGTCCCCGTGCTTCGCGCCCGACGCAGCTGGCGCTACCTGCAGGCTCTGGACGCCCACGAACGCACCCACTGACCGAGCTGTCCGGCGATCCGGGATCTGGCGCGCGCACCCACCGACTGCGTCGGTGTGGACCGGAGGCTGCGGTGCTGCTGTCCTCTTCCTCCCCGTGCCGGGTCGTGCCGGACCGACCGGCTCGTCCTGGATGCCGAGACACCACCGGTGCACTGCCCTCCCCCGGGCAAGCGTTCCTGTTCACAAATGGTGCGGTGACCGTCCGGGAGGTACACGATGCGACTCATGCGTCGAGCCCGGTCCCCGGACTCCAGTGCCCCCAGTCAGACTCGAACTGACACTGAGCGGATTTTAAGTCCGCTGCCTCTGCCGATTGGGCTATGGGGGCCGGTGACGCCCTCCTGGGCGCCGCACCACCCTACCCCGGCTCGCGGCCGGACGGAGCGGCGCCACCCGGCGGGATCGAGTATCCTTCGACGGTGGTCGAGCAGCCGGCCGCGTCGTCGTCGACCCCGCAGGAGGCTGCCGCCGTGCCCCACCCACCTCTCGAACCCACCGCCCGGACGTCCCCGGCGCAGCGCCGCCCCGGGGCGCCCGGTCCCGGGCGCGCCGCCGGCATCCGGCGCGCAGCATGAGCGACGGCGGGGACGACGGCCGTGCGCCGGGCGACCCGGCGCCGAGCACCTACCTCCCGCCGGAGGCGGCGTTCCCGGCGGATCTGACCGAGCTGGCGGCGGCGGAGCTGCACGTGCTCCACAGCAAGGTCTCCCGCCAGCTCGAGCAGGAGTACCTCACCGTCCCGGGCGGGGCGCACCCCCTGACCCTGGAGCGGTGCCAGGAGATCACCGTGGAGCTCGACGCCCGGGAGATCCATGCCGCCCGCGGCGCCGCGGACGTGCTCCGGTCTCAGCCGTCGTAGGTGTCCGCGAGCTGCCGCCGCTGGTGTTCCCGCCGGCTGTAGGTGGCCTCGCGGATGGCGTCGTCGCTGTCGAAGTTCGAGCCCAGGGCACCGGCCAGGGTGCCCAGGGACGCGGCCAGCCAGGACAGGTGTGCGTAGTCGAGGACGGTGACCGGGTGGCCGAGCTGGCTCTCGAGGTAGCCGGCCGCGATCACCGCCAGGGACACGCCGAACAGCAGCGTCCAGAGCACCGTGTACATCATCGCCACGCTCAGCCACACGGTGAGGACGGTGGAGGCGTTGTCCGACCTGACCTGCCAGGGCGCGTCGGGGTCCCTCCTGCGGCTCCACAGGTTGTTGTGCACGATGAGCCACCCGCTGAGCGCCGCCGTGACCACCACGCTGATCATCGCCAGCCGCGCCGGGTGCAGGACGTCGGACATGTTCCAGATGGAGGCGTAGAAGATGCCGAAGGCGCCGGTGGCCGCCGCCGCGGCCACGCAGCTGGACAGCGCCGGGAGGAGCCGTCCGGGGCGGTTGCTCAGCACCATGCCGGCCAGCAGCCGCACCCGGTTCACCCTCCCGGGCAGCACGATGTAGGAGGCGTCCCCGGGACCGTCCGGCGGCATGCAGCGGACCTGCCCGTGCCCGAGCGCCTCCACGACCTCCGGGGCGGAGGGGCACTGGGCGGTGCCCTGCTGCAGCGCGTCGACCAGCGCCCCCAGCAGCCGGCGCGTCTTGTGCGAGAAGTGGTCGACGCCCAGGGCGGGCAGGGAGACGAGGGCCGCGGCGGCCTCGGTACCGAGCTCGCACAGCATCGGGGCCCCGCCGTGGGAGCGGGGCAGGTCCGTCAGGTAGACGACGACGTCCCAGCCGTGACGCTCCCGCAGCTGTCCCGCCCGGGCCAGCAGCGGGATGTTGCCCTCCTCCGTCAGGGGCAGCGTCTCCCGGCTGACCTCCACCGTCCAGGCGACGGCCGGGCCGGAGCGGGCCGACAGCACCCCGGGCAGGTCCTCCGCGACCCGTCGCGCGACCTTCTCCGGCAGTCCCGGGTCGGCCATGATCCCCACCGTCGTCGTCGGCATCGCCGTCCCCTCTCGTCGCGCGCCCGGCTCCGCCCACCGTCGTCCGGGCTCCCGAGGACGATGCAGTGCCGCGGGCGCATCGTCGGGCCGCCGCGGCGCCCGGGGAACCGCCGACCTGCCTCGAGCCTAGTCGCCGGCGCTCGGGCCGGGACGGGCACCGGCGGACGGCCCCGGGACGCCGGACCGCGGCGGCATGCCGCCGCGGTCCGGCACTGCGCGTCCGACCGGTCCCGACCGCCCGTGTGCGCCGGTCGCCGCAGCGCCAGGAGCTTGTCCGGCGTTTTGTGGACAGGCTTCTTGTGACGTCCGGCACATCCTGTCTAGGCTGGGCAACGGTCCAGCAGGCGGCCGTCGGAATGCATGCGAAGAAGGATGCTCCCATGGACCACAAGCTCTCTGTCCTCGTCCAGGTGGACCTCGAGGGCCGCTACGTGCGGCTGCTGGTGACCGGGTGCCTGACCGAGGCCAATCAGCACGCCCTGCACCCGCTCGTCCGCCGCGCCCGGACCCTGATCCCGCCGGTGACGGTCAGCGTGGACCTCACCGCCGCCGAGCACGTCGAGAGGAATGCGGTCGAGCAGCTGCGCTCAGCGCTCGACGACGATCCCACGCTGGAGGGGACGAGCCCGGTGGAGCTGCTGCTGTCCGGCGTCCTGCCGGAACACCCGGACGCGCCCGCACGAATGACCCACCATCTGCGGGCTCCCGGATGGCTCGCCGCCTGAACCGGCCGGCGGGCCGTTCCCGGCGCGCCCCGCTCCGCCGCGCGAGGAGCGCGCGGCCCCGGGCTCACCCTGGCGCACGACCGCGACGTGCTCGACGTGCCGGGCGGTGTCGCGCCGACGTGCGCCGGCCCGCTGGAGCAGGCGCTCGAGCTCGACGTGGCCCTGCTGCCGGGTGACCAGCTCGGCCGGCACCCGGCTCGCGCACGTCCTTCTCGGCGGAAGCCCTCCGCTCAGGCGGCGAGCCCGGGCACCGCGTCCCGGCCGCCGCGTCCGCCGGACGGCGCGGTCCGGTGCTCGGGCAGCGGATCCGGGAGCAGGAGATCGACCCGCCCGATCCGCTCCAGCATGGCGTCCTCGTCGAGGGCCCAGCGCAGCAGGTCCACCGCGGCGGCCTCCACGTGCTCGGCGCAGGTCAGGTCCACCGTGACGCTCGCCGGGGGCATCAGCGTGCGCGCCCGGAGGACGAGCGGGCGCACGGCCTGGTGGTTGTGCTCGGTCAGGCATCCGCCGACGACCAGGCGCACGGCGGCGCTCTGCCGGTCGACCTGGACGAGGACGGAGACGTGGTGGTTCATGGGGGTGCACCCTTCGTCGCGTGCGCTGGCCGCGGGACGGTGTCCTGCGGTCGAGCCAGCCTAGGGAGCGCGGCGGGCCCCCACCAGCAGGCGTGCGCATTGCGGACCACCCCGCCGCCGGCCGAGGGGCCCGGGAACGGCTCGACCCCGCCGCCGGCCGGTGCCGGGGCGGGGTCGAGCGGGTGGGACGACGGTGTTCAGAGGCTGGCCTTGCTGGCGGCCGGGGCGGTGCCGGTGGCCTCCTGGAAGTTCAGCCGGGGCTCGCGCGCGTGCCGGATCGGCGCGGTGTCGCGGCCGAACACGGCGTTGAGCACGTACTCGGAGAACACCCGCACCTTGCGCTCCACGGTGGGGATCGCATAGCCGTGGTAGAGGCGGTGCATCATCCAGGCCGGGAAGCCGGAGAACTCGATGCCGTTGCCCTTGATGCCCGGCAGGTTCTTGATGCTGGCCACGCCCTTGTACAGGCCCAGGCCGGCGACCGCGCCGAGGTTCTCGTGGTAGTAGTCCTCCAGCGGCTTGCCCGCACGGGCGGCCAGGACGTTCTTCGCCAGGACGTGGGCCTGGCGCACGGCGTGCTGGGCGTTCGGCACGCAGAAGCCGCCGACGCCGCCGCCGGTCAGGTCGGGGACGGCCGCGACGTCGCCGGCGGCCCAGGCGCCCTCGAGGGGCCCGTCGTCGCCGGTGATCCGCAGGTCGGCCCCGGCGCGCACGCGGCCGCGCTGGTCCAGCGGGAAGTCGGTGTTCTTCACCAGGGGGTTGGCCTGCACGCCGGCGGTCCACACGAGGGTGTCCGTGTCGATCTCGCCGGCCGGGGACTTGTCCTGCATGTTGATCAGCTTCAGGTGCTTGTCCACGGCGGAGTCGAGGGAGGTGTTGAGCAGCACCTCGATGCCGCGGCTGCGCAGGTGGGCCACGACCTTCTCGGCCCGCTCCTCGGAGACCTCCGGCATGATCCGGCCCATGGCCTCGATCAGCACGAAGCGCAGGTCGGAGGGCTGCAGGCGCTCGTTGCGCTCCACGGCGGTGCGGGCCATGTCCTCGATCTCGGCGAGGCCCTCCGTGCCGGCGTACCCGCCGCCGACCACGACGAAGGTCAGCGCGCGGCGGCGCTCGTCCTCGTCGGAGGTCAGGGACGCGAACTCGATGCGCTCGAGGACCCAGTCGCGCAGCGCGACGGCCTCCTCGACGGACTTCAGGCCGATGCCGTTCTCGGCGAGGCCCTCGATCGGGAAGGCACGGGTGACGGACCCGCCGGAGACCACGATCTCGTCGTAGGCCAGCTCGAAGGTCTCGCCCTCGTCGACGCCCTGGACGGTCGCGGTGCGGTTGGCGTGGTCGACGCCGATCACGCGACCGCCGACGAGCTCGCAGTCGCGCAGGTGCTGACGGTGCGGGACGACGGCGTGGCGCCCCTCGATGTTGCCGGCGGCCACCTCCGGGAGGAAGGGCAGGTAGGTCATGTACGGGTTGGGGTCGACGACGGTCACGACCCCGCCGGACTCCTTGATCCGCTTCTGCAGCTCCTGCGCCACCGTGAAGCCGACGTAGCCGCCGCCGACGATCAGAAGGCGCGGACGATCCTTGGCCAGTTGAGTGAAAGACATGCCCCCGAGTCTACTCAGAAAGCTGTCCGCCCCGGTCCCCCGGCGGGACGCCCCGCCCCGTGTCCGGCCGGGCGTGCGGCACCGGCTCAGGCCCCGCCGTCCGCGTCCTCGCGCACGATGCGGCGGATGTGCACCACGGCGCCGGCGGTCAGCCCCAGCACCAGCAGCCCGAACCCTGTGAGCACCACCACGGGCAGCAGACCGGTCTCGTCGATCGGGGCGACCGGTGCGGGCGGGGCGACCTCGGCCTCGACCTCCTCGGTGGCGGGCGCGGAGCTCGCGGACGGGGTGGCGCCCGGACTCGACCCGGCGCTGCGCCGGTGGACCCGCACCCACTGCTGCATGCTGCCCAGCGGGTTCGCCTCCACCTCGGGAACGTCCTCGGTCAGCGCGGCCTCGACGTCGAGCACCCCGTAGCCGTAGAGCGGGTCCTTGCCCGGGGCCCCGGTGTCCCGGGCGGTGGAGATGATCCGGTTGGCGACCTGGGCGGAGCTCATCTCCGGCCACTTCGCCCGGATCAGCGCGGCGGTGCCCGCGACCACGGGCGCGGACGCGGAGGTCCCCGCCCAGGAGGCGTAGCGGTCCCCCGGGATGGCGCCCACCATGTCCTCGGAGGGACCGGCGACGGCGATGGAGATGCCCTGCGAGGAGGACTCCCAGCTCGCCTCCCCGGTGCGGCCGACGCCGCCCACCGTGAGCACGCCGGGGATGGTGGCCGGGGCGCCCACCTGGACGAGCCCGGAGCCCCGGTTGCCGGCGGAGGCGACGATCAGCACGTCCTTCTCCTCGGCGTAGAGGAACGCCTCGTCCCAGCTCTCGGGCCAGGAGGTGGTGTTGGAGCCCACGGACATGTTGATGACGTCCGCGCCCTGGTCCACGGCCCACCGGACGGCGTCCGGGAGCTGCTCGTCCACGCTGCGGACCTCCGCGGTCTCGCCGCCCAGCCACGTGGACACGGCGAGCACCTCGGCGTCGGGGGCCACGCCGACCACCCCGGCGGGGCGGCCCGGTCCGGCGTCGTCGCGCCCGCCCGGGGCCGCGTGGCCCCGGCCCGCGGCCACGGAGGCCACGAGGGTCCCGTGCTCGGGCTCCGTGCCGAGGCCCTCCTGGCCGTCGGCGGCGCCCCCGCCCGAGACGTCGGTGCCGCCGACGACGGCGCCCTCCAGGTCCTGGTGGGAGCCGTCCACCCCGGTGTCGATGACCGCGATCCGTGCGCCCTCGCCCGTCGACTCCTTCCAGGCCTCGCGCACCCCGTACTCGTCCAGCCAGTACTGCAGGGGGCGGATCCCGTCCTCGGCGATCCGGGAGGTGTCCGGAGCGGGGGTCTCGCCGGGCGCCGGGGTGACGGGGTCCTCGATCGGGATGCTGGGGGCCGGGGCGGGCGGCCGGGCATGGGCCGGCCCGGCCACCGCGGTGCCGGCCACGGCGCACGCCGCCGCCGCGGCCGTCCACCGCGCGGGCACGCGCGGGCGCGCAGGGCGGGCGGGGGTGGAGGCCATGGGTCCTTCCGGGTCGGGGCGGTCAGCCGGTCTGGGACAGGGCGATCCCGTCCAAAATATCGTGCTCGCTGGCGATCGCCGTGCGCACCCGGCCGCCGGTGGCGGCCCCGACGCGCTCCACGATCCGGCGCCACACGAGGGCTCCGCCGCCGATGACGTCGACCCGCCCCTCGTGCATGTAGGGCAGGGCGGCCCGCTCCCGGCGGGTCATGGCCGTGAGCTCCCGGCAGGACCGGTCGATCCGCTCGGCCGTGAGCTCGGCCCCGTCGATCGCCTCGGGGTCGTAGCCGGGCAGCCCCAGCGCGTGCGCGGTGACGGTCGTGATCGTGCCGGCCACCCCCACCAGGTGGGTGGCCTCGGCCAGGGGCACGCTCTGCTCGACCACGTCCACGGCGTGGTCGACGTCGCGCAGGACGGCCGCCTGCTGCTCCGGCGTGGGCGGGTTGGCGCCGAGGTGGCGCTCGGTGAGCCGGACGCAGCCGATGTCCACGCTGCGCTCGGCGCGCACGCCCCGGGAGTTGCCGAGCACGAACTCGGTGGAGCCCCCGCCGAGGTCGACCACGAGCACCCGGTCTCGCGGGTCGGCCCCGGGCACGGCCGCGGACGCGCCGAGGAAGGACAGCTCCGCCTCCTCGTCCCCGGTGATCACCTCGGGGCTCACGCCCAGCCGCTCGCGGATCCCGGCGAGGAAGACGTCCCGGTTGCCGGCGTCCCGGGTGGCGCTCGTGGCGACGAAGCGCAGCTGCTCCACGCCGTGCTCCGCCAGGAGCCGGGCGTAGTCGTCGGCGGCCGCGAAGGTGCGCTCCAGGGCCGCCTCCGCCAGCCAGCCGGTGGCGTCCACGCCCTGGCCCAGCCGGACCACGCGCATCTCCCGCACCAGGTCGTCGAGGACCGTGCGGCCGTCCTCCTCCCGGGTGTCGGCGATGAGCAGGCGGATGGAGTTGGTGCCGCAGTCGATGGCGCCTACGCGCATGGGTCGTCCTCGGGGTGGTGGGGGCGGGGGAAGGGCCGGGCCGCGGGAGCGGACCCGGAAGGGGGGGTCAGGCCTCGCGCCAGGCCGGGTCGCAGCGGCAGGTCCCGGGGGTCCACCACTCGGCGATCGCGTCCAGGGTCTCGTCGCCGAGCACGTTCACGCCGCGGCCGGCCGCCAGGGCGTGGCCGGCGAGCACGTGCAGGCACTTGACGCGCACGGGCATGCCCCCGGCGGAGATGCCCTCGATCTCGGGGACGGGACCGGTGCCCGCCCGGTCCCCGATCCGGGCCCGCTCGGCGAGGTAGTCCTCGTGCGCGGCGCGGTGGGCGGCGGCGAGCTCCTCGTCCTGCACGATCCGGTCGGACATCGCGTACATCAGTCCGCCGGCCTCCAGCCGGGACACCGCGGCCGTGATCACCGGGTGGGCCAGGTAGAACACGGTGGGGAACGGCGTCCCGTTGGCCAGGCGCGGCGCCGTGGCCGCCACGAGCGGGTTGCCGCAGGTGCAGCGCGCCGGGATCTCGACGACGTCGCGGACCGGGCGCCCGAGCTGGCGGGAGAGGACCTGCAGGTCCAGGTCCGTGGGCTCGACCGTCCCGGCCGTCACCCCGAGCCCCCGCGGGGCGCGCGGCCCGCCTGTCGTCCCGCCGGGTTCGTGTCCGTGCTGGATGTTCACGCCGTTCCTCACTCCGCGGCCGTGCCGCGGCTGTCCGTCGCCGCGTCCTGCGGCTCGTCGGTCCCGCCCGTCGGGGCGGGGCTCCCCTCGGCGGCGCCGTCCGCCGGGACGGGGGTCCCGGCGTCCTCGGCCCCGCCGGCGTCCTCGGCGGCACCGGTGGCGCCGGCCCCGTCGGTGGGGTCCGGGTCGCCGGACCCGCTCGTGTCCTCGGTGCCCAGCGCCTCCGGTGCGGCCGGGGCGTCCTCGTAGGCGGAGGCGACCACGGACTGCCAGAGGGCGTCCACCCAGGCGGGCTTCTCGGCCTCCACCTGGGCCGCCGAGGAGTCCACCACGGCGCCCTCCATCTCCTCGGCGCCCACCACGAGGTAGGACCGCTCCCCCGGCATGACGTAGAGGAGCCGGTCCCGTGCCTGCTGCTTGACGTAGGTCTCGTCCGACCACTGGTCCACCCGGTCCTGCAGGGACGCCTGCTCGGCCTCCATGTCGGCGATGGACTGCTCGAGGGCCGCGATCTCGGCGCGCTGCTCGAGCCAGATCTTGGTGGTCGGGGCCGCCAGGAAGACGATGAGCACGGTCACGAGCGTCAGGAGCAGGAAACGGCCGCTGAAGGTGCGGGCGGGGGTGGGCGCTCCCACGGCGCTGGAGCCGCCGCCCGGTCCGCGGGTCCCCGGCGCGGCGTCCCGGCCGCCGAGCAGGCGGGTGGTGCGGGGACGGGGAGCGGGCATGGGGACCTCACGGGGAACGGGCGGGGACGGGGACCAGTCTAGCGCTCGGCGGGCGGCCGTCCGGGGACGGACCGCCCTCGCGGCGGCCGGACCCGCCGGCCCGGCCGCCGCGGCGGCTCACTTCGCGGTGTAGCGCGGGAACGCCGAGGCCCCCGCGTAGCGTGCGGCGTCGCCCAGCTCCTCCTCGATGCGCAGCAGCTGGTTGTACTTGGCCACGCGCTCGGAGCGGGCCGGCGCGCCGGTCTTGATCTGCCCGGCGTTGGTGGCCACCGCGATGTCGGCGATCGTGGTGTCCTCGGTCTCGCCCGAGCGGTGGGAGATCATGCAGTGGAACATGTGCCGCTGGGCCAGGGAGATGGCGTCGAAGGTCTCCGTCAGGGAGCCGATCTGGTTGACCTTCACGAGCAGGGCGTTGCCGGCGCCCTCCGCGATGCCGCGGCCGAGCCGCTCCGGGTTGGTGACGAACAGGTCGTCGCCGACGATCTGCACCTGGGTGCCCACGGAGGCGGTCAGGGCCTGCCAGCCCTCCCAGTCGTCCTCGTCCAGCGGGTCCTCGATGGAGACGATCGGGTAGTCCCGCACGAGCTCCTCGTAGTAGGCGGTCATCTCCGCGGAGCTCAGCTGCTTGCCCTCGAAGGTGTACGAGCCGTTCTCGAAGAACTCGGAGGAGGCCACGTCCAGGGCGAGCGCCACGTCGGTGCCCACGGTGTAGCCGGCCTTCTCGATCGCCTCGGAGATCAGGTCCAGGGCGGCGCGGTTGGACTCCAGGTTCGGGGCGAAGCCGCCCTCGTCGCCCAGGCCGGTGGCCAGCCCGCGCTCCTTGAGCACGGCCTTGAGGGAGTGGTAGACCTCCACACCGGTGCGCAGGGCCTCGGAGAAGGTGGCGGCGCCGATCGGGGCGATCATGAACTCCTGGATGTCCACGTTGGAGTCCGCGTGGGAGCCGCCGTTGAGGATGTTCATCATCGGCACCGGCAGGACGTGGGCGTTGGGCCCGCCCAGGTACTTGTAGAGCTCCAGGTCGGAGGCGTTCGCGGCCGCGCGGGCCACGGCGAGGGAGACGCCGAGGATCGCGTTGGCGCCGAGGCCGCCCTTGTTGTCCGTGCCGTCGAGGTCGAGCATGGTCCGGTCGACCAGGCGCTGGTCGGTGGCGTCGAGGCCGATCACGGCCTCGGCGATCTCCTCGTCCACGGCCTTCACGGCGTCGAGGACGCCCTTGCCGAGGTACACCTTCTTGTCGCCGTCGCGGCGCTCGACGGCCTCGAAGGCGCCGGTCGAGGCGCCCGAGGGAACGGCCGCGCGGCCGTAGCTGCCGTCCTCCAGGAGGACCTCGACCTCCACGGTCGGGTTGCCGCGGGAGTCGAGGATCTGACGGGCGTGCACTGCGGTGATCATGGCCATGTGGTGCTCCTGACGTTGGTGCTGGCGTTCGTGCTGGCGGTGGTGCGGGCGTGGGACGTGCGGGGCGGGCGGGAGACCGGTGCCGGGCACCGGCCGGGGCACGTCCCCGTCACGGCCGGGCGCCCCTGCCGGATCCAGCCTAGCGACTTGTGGCGGCCCGGTCCCTGCCGGCGGCGGTCCGGGTCGGCCTCAGCCGCCGTCCCGCGCGGCGGCGTAGGCCCGGGCGGCCCCGCGCAGGGCCCGCTCGGCGTCCAGGCCGCGGGAGGAGGCGGTGCGCACGAGCGCGAACAGGGCCTCCCCCAGTTCCTCCTCGGTGCGGGGGCCGGCGCCCTCCGCCCCGTCGGGGGCCGGCGGTTCGAGGTCGTGCTTGCGGGCCCGGGCGAGGGTCTTCTCCGCCAGGGCCAGGGCGGGCAGGTGCGGCGGGATGCCGTCGAAGGGCCCGGTCCGCTCCGGCTTCTCCGCCTTCTTGAGGTCCTCCCAGCGGGAGTGCAGCTGCTCGAGGGTCTGCTCCCCCGCCACGTCCCCGGACGCCCCGGGGCCGAAGACGTGCGGGTGGCGGCGCACCAGCTTGGCGGTGATCGCCTCCAGCACGTCGGAGACGTCGAACCCGCCCTCGGCGCGCGGGCGCTCCTGGGCGACGCGCGCGTGGAAGACCACCTGCAGCAGGACGTCGCCGAGCTCCTCGACCAGCAGCGCGGCGTGCGCCGCCGGGCCGCCCTCGGCCTCGACGGCCTCGACCACCTCGTAGGCCTCCTCCACGAGATAGCGCACGAGGGACTCGTGGGTCTGCTGGCCGTCCCAGGCGCAGCCGCCCGGGGAGCGCAGCCGGTCCATGACCGCCACGAGCTCCGCGAAGCGCTGCGCGGTGCGCTCGGGCACGCCCAGTCCTGCGGGGACGTCGTCCGTGCCGTGTCCCTGGCTCATCCGTGCATCCCGTCGAAGCCCTCCGTGATGATCCCCTCCAGGGCGCTGCGGTCCTCCAGCGGCAGGAACGCGGCGGCCGCCGCGTTGCGCTGCAGCTGCTCCAGGTCCTCGAGCCCGTAGCCGAAGTGCGCCACGAGGGCGGCGAGCTCCCCGGTGACCGACGTGCCGCTCATCAGCCGGTTGTCCGGGGAGATGGTCACGGTGAAGCCCGTGCGGTAGAGCATGTCCACCGGGTGCCGCTCGGGGGCGTCGCCGAAGGCGGCCACCGCGCCGGTCTGCAGATTGGACGTGGGGCAGATCTCGAGCGCGATGCCTCGGTCCCGCACCCACTCCGCGGTGCGGCCGAGCGTGACGACGGCGACGCCGTCCTCCTCCTCGATCTCGATGTCCTCCGCGATGCGCACCCCGTGGCCCAGCCGCAGGGCGCGGCCCGTGGCCAGCGCGTCCCGGATGGACCCGATGCCCGCCGCCTCCCCGGCGTGCAGGGTCACGGGCACGAGCTCGTCCGCGAGCAGCTCGAGGGCCGCGCGGTGGCGCACCGGCGGGAAGCCGTCCTCGGGCCCGGCGAGGTCGAAGGCCACGACGCCGCGGTCCCGGTTGTCGACCACCAGGCGGGCGACCTCGAGGGAGCGGTCGGCGTGGCGCATGGCGCACAGGATCTGGGAGACGGAGACGATGTGCCCGGCGTCCTCCGCGGCGAGCACCCCCTCGGAGAGCCCCAGCCGCACGGCCTCGACGGCCTCGGCCATCGACAGCCCGCCCGCGGTGTGCTGCTCGGGCGCCCAGCGGACCTCGGCGTGCACGACGCCGTCGGCCACGAGGTCCTCGACGTACTCCCGGGCGCAGCGCACGAGCGCCTCGGGGGTCTGCATCACGGCTACGGTGTGCTCGAAGGTCTCCAGGTAGCGCACCAGCGAGCCGGAGTCGGCGCTGGCGCGGATCCACCGGCCGAGGGCCTCGGGCTCCTCGGCCGGCAGGCGGTGCCCGGCGGCGGCGGCCAGCTCGACCACCGTGGCCGGGCGCAGGGCGCCGTCGAGGTGGTCGTGCAGGCAGACCTTGGGCAGGTCGCGGAGCACGCGGTCCGGCACCCGGGCCGGACCGCGTTCGGCGGACGTCAGCATCACGGGCTCAGTAGTTCCAGTCCTGCAGGGCCTCGTTCATGTGCTGCGGGATGTTCGCCCCGGTCCGCGGGTACATGCGCAGCTCCTCGAGGTAGTTCTGGGCGGGCAGCCGCTCCTCGTAGCGCACGAAGGCCTCCTCGTCCGCGTAGTCGAAGGACACCTCCGGGGGGATGCCCGGGCGGAAGCGGAACATCATGGCCAGCGGCGCGCCGGTGCCCTCCACGTAGGACTCGTCCTTGAACTCCTGCACGTGCAGCAGGTCCTCGGGGATCAGGTCGAAGGTGCGGCGCTGGTCCCAGAAGCCGTTCTTGCGCACGTGCGTGAGGGCGTCGTAGTAGGTGCCGAGGGCGCGGATCCGCACCAGGACGGTGGAGACGTCCATGGCCGAGCCGTCCGGGCCGAACAGGCGCCGCTGGGCCGCCGCGAGCCGGCGCAGGACGTCGGCCTCCTTGAGCACGAGGTTCCCCTGGGCGAGGGCGTCCTGCGAGGGACGGTCCGTGGCCCCGGAGGGGGCGCGGTAGGACGGGGCGACGTCCGTGGAGACGGCGGTCTCCGGCGCCGAGGTGTCCTGGTCCTCCCCGGCCGAGGTGCCGGCCGCGACCGCGGCGGCAGCGGCGGCGCCGGCACCGGTGGGGGCCGGCGGCTCGACGTCCTCGTGCCACTCCTCGTGGTCGACGTGGTCGGGGACGCGCTGCGCGTCCTCGGTCCCGGGGACGGTCCCCGGTGCCGGTCCGGCCGCGGCCGGTGCGGCGGAGGAGCCGGCGGGGCCGTCGACCTCGGTGATCACCGGCGTGCCGCTGGTCACCGGAGCGGGCTCGGCGGGCGCCGGGCGGTCCGGGGCCGTGTCGTCCTGCCCCGCGGACCCGGCGGCGCCGGTCCCGGGACGGGCCGCGGGATCCTCGGCCCACCGCTCCTGGGGCCGCGGCTCCTGCACCGGGGCGCCCGCGGCGCCCGGGTCACCGGAGTGCTCGTCGCCGTCCGTGCCCACGGCGCTCGCCGGGGGCGGCGGGGTCGGCCGGCCCGACCGCCAGGTCTGCACGTCCTCGGCCCCGTCGGCGAAGCCGTAGGTCGTCACGACGGGTCGGACCCCGTCCTGCGCGGGGCCCACCTCGATGCGGGCGTTCTGCCACGCGCCCCGCGGGGAGGACATGGCCTCGCTGTAGAGGTCGGCGACGGGGTCGAAGAGCGGCGAGTCCTGGTCCACGGTGCCCGACTCCACGGACGGGGCCACGTCCCCCACGGACTGCTCCGTCTGGTGCGTCATGGTGTTGCCGCGCTGGACCAGGGTGAGCACGGCGCGGTCGGCGCCGCGGGACGTCAGCCGCTCCACGAGGAGGGCCAGCGGGCCCTCCGGCGGCACCGGGCGGGCCTCCCCGGCGCCGTGCGCCGCGTGCTCCCGCCCCGGGGCGACGGGTGCGCCCGCGAGCCCCTCGGCGTCGCCGGGACCGGTCTGCCCGGCGGGCGGAGCGGCCGGACGGCCCTCCGGGGCCGTCTCCGGCGCCGTGCCGTCACCGCTGTTCTTCCGGAAGATGCCTCGCAGACCCAACTGGACCCACCCTTCTGAGCGCGTGCGCACGCCCTCGGTTCTCGTTTCGCGCTGGTTCTCTCCGCAGTATAGGCGGGACCGCCGGGACCCCTCCCGGCGGTCTCAGCGCACGGTCTCGAGGACCACCCCGCGGGCCGGACGGTCCTCCGGGGCCGCGGGCCGGACCACGGCCGCGCCCTCCAGGGCCTCCCGGGCCCGGGCGAAGCGCTCGGGGGTGTCGGTGCGCAGCGTCAGCAGCGGCTGGCCCGCCCGGACGGCGTCGCCCGGCTTGGCGTGCAGCAGGACCCCGGCACCGGCCTGGACCGGGTCCTCCCGGCGGGCCCGGCCCGCGCCGAGGCGCCAGGAGGCCACCCCGACCTTGTAGGCGTCGAGCTCGGTGAGCACCCCGTCGGCCTCGGCCGTGACGGTCTCGGACTCCCGGGCCTGCGGCAGCGGGGCGTCGGGGTCCCCGCCCTGGGCGGAGACCATGGCCCGCCACACGTCCATCGCCCGGCCGTCCCGGAGGGCCTGGGCGGGGTCGGCGTCCGGGATCCCGGAGGCGGCCAGCATCTCCGCGGCGAGCGCCACGGTGAGTTCCACGACGTCGTCCGGGCCTCCTCCGGCGAGCACGTCCACGGACTCCTGGACCTCCACGGCGTTGCCGACCGCCAGGCCCAGGGGCGTGGACATGTCGGTGAGCAGCGCGGTGGTCGTGACGCCGGCGTCCGTGCCGAGGTCCACCATGGTGCGGGCCAGCTCGCGGGCGGACGCGAGGTCCTTCATGAACGCGCCGGAGCCGACCTTGACGTCGAGCACCAGGGACTGGGTGCCCTCGGCAATCTTCTTGGACATGATGGAGGACGCGATGAGCGGGATGGACTCCACCGTGCCGGTGACGTCGCGCAGCGCGTAGAGCTTCTTGTCGGCCGGGGCCAGGCCGGAGCCGGCGGCGCAGATCACCGCGCCGACGTCGCGCAGCTGGTCCATCATCTCCGCGTTGCTCAGCGCGGCGCGCCACCCGGGGATCGACTCCAGCTTGTCCAGGGTGCCGCCGGTGTGGCCGAGGCCGCGGCCCGACAGCTGCGGGACGGCCACCCCGTAGACCGCCACGAGCGGCGCCAGCGGCAGCGTGATCTTGTCCCCCACCCCGCCGGTCGAGTGCTTGTCGCTGGTCGCCGAGCGGGCCCCGGAGCGCACGAGGCGCGAGAAGTCCATCCGCTCCCCCGAGGCGATCATCGCCCGGGTCCAGCCCGCGATCTCGTCCCGGTCCATGCCGCGCAGGTAGATCGCCATGGCCAGCGCGCTCATCTGCTCCTCGGCCACGACCCCGCGGGTGTAGGCGTCCACCACCCAGGCGATCTGGGCGGGCGAGAGCGCCTCGCCGTCGCGCTTGGTGCGGATGACGTCGACGGCGTCGAACTGCTCGGTCATGGAGGGGTCCTTTCGGGAGGGGGTTTCGGGGCGGCGGCGCGGCGAGCCGCCGGGGGCTCGTCCGGGGCCTCGTCGGAGGCGCCCGCGGCCCGTCAGAGGTGCTCGGGGCCGAAGGCGTCGGGCAGGACCTCCGCCATGGTCCGCACCCCGGAGACGGTGAGCAGCCGCAGGCCGGGTGCGCGGTGCTCGTACAGCAGCTGCCGGCAGCGCCCGCAGGGCATCAGGACGTCCCCGTGGGCGTCCACGCAGACGAAGGCGGCGAGCCGGCCGCCGCCGGACATGTGCAGCGCCGAGACCAGGGCGCACTCCGCGCACAGGGTCAGCCCGTAGGAGGCGTTCTCCACGTTGCACCCGGAGACCACCCGCCCGTCCTCGGTCAGGGCGGCCGCGCCCACGGGGAAGCGCGAGTACGGCACGTAGGCGTGCTCGCGGGCGGCGACGGCGGCCGCGCGCAGCCGCGCCCAGTCCACGGCGCCCGCCGCGGCGTCCTCCCCTGCGGCGTCCTCCGGGACGGCGTGGGCGGCGGCCCCGGTCCCCGCCGGGGGCTGGTGCTCGGTCACGGTCGGCTCACTCCTTGGTGTAGGGCTGGCCCGAGGCCGCGGGGGCGCGGGAGGCGCCGACGAGCCCGGCCACGGCCAGGATCGTCACGACGTACGGGAGCATCGCCAGGAACTGGCTGGGCACGGGGGTGCCCAGGAAGGACAGGATGGACTGCAGGTTGGACGCGAAGCCGAACAGCAGGGACGCGAGCAGCGCCCCGATGGGGTTCCACCGGCCGAAGATCAGCGCGGCCAGGGCGATGTACCCGGCGCCGGAGGTCATGTCCCGGGTGAACGCGGACACGGAGACCAGGGTGTAGAACGCCCCGCCGATCCCGGCGACCATGCCGCCGAGCAGGACGTTGCGGAAGCGCAGGGCGTTGACCTTCACCCCCAGCGTGTCCGCGGCCTTGGGGTGCTCGCCCACCGCGCGGGTGCGCAGCCCCCAGCGGGTGCGGTACAGGGCGAACCACACCACGGCCACCGCCACGTACATCAGGTACCCGATCACGGACTGGTCGAAGAGGATGGGACCGACCACGGGGATCTCGGAGAGCACGGGCACGGCGAAGCGCGGCAGCCGCGGCGGGGAGTTGAACACGCTCGCGTTGGCCTCCAGGACCGTGGCGAAGAGGAAGCCGGTCAGCCCGGAGACCAGGACGTTGAGCACCACGCCCACGATCACCTGGTTCACCTTGTAGGTGATGGAGAAGACGGCGAGCACCAGGGAGACCAGCCCCGCGCCGACCACGGCGGCCAGCAGCCCCACCCAGGCGCTGCCGGACAGGGACCCGGCCACCGCCGCGGAGAAGGCGCCGAACAGCAGCTGGCCCTCGATGGCGATGTTCACGACCCCGGAGCGCTCGCACAGCAGCCCGCCCAGGGAGCCGAAGATCAGCGGGATGGCCAGGGCCACGGACCCGGCCAGCAGCCCCGACAGGGACACGTCCGGGGTGCGCGAGCTGCCCACGACCCACACGAGGAAGCCGCTGACGAAGAAGAAGCCGAAGACCAGCACCGCCCAGCGGGGCAGCTGCGCGCGGGCGCGGGCGCGCACGAAGGCCAGGGCCGTCAGGGCGAGGAGCACGGCCACGGTGAGCCAGCCCCACACCACGCCGTTGACCGCGAGGTCCGGCACCCGGAAGAGGTCGCCGTCCTCGGAGACGCGGAAGGCGACCCGGTTGTCCGGGGCGTTGAGCGCGAACAGGACGAGGGCCACGGCGCTCAGCAGGGCCAGGACCACCGGGGTGCGCCAGCTGGTCACCCCCACGACCTCGTTGGCCGCCGCCGTGGACAGCTCGGACTCGGCGGGGGCGGTGTCGGTGGCGGTCCCGGCGGCGGCGGTGCTGCCGCCGGCCCACGGGGCGCTCTCGTGCTGCGGGTTCGGTTCCTGCGAGCTCATGCCCGGGCCCCCTCGGTGGCGGTGGTGGTGGTGCCCCGTCCGCGCCGGGCGCGGGCCCGGTCCTGACCGGTCCGCAGCAGCGGCGGCAGGGCGATGAACAGCACGATCAGCGACTGCACGACCAGCACGATGTCGATGTTCGTGCCGGTCATCGACTGCATCGTGACGCCCCCGGCGCGGAAGGCGCCGTAGAGCAGGCCGGCGAAGAACGTCCCCCACGGCCTCGACCGGCCCAGCAGGGCCACCGTGATCGCGTCGAAGCCGAAGGACGCGGCGATCCCGGAGGTCAGGGCACGCTCGGTGCCGGCGACCTGGGCGACGCCCGCGAGGCCGGCCAGGGCGCCCGCGAGCAGCATGACGACGACGTAGCCGCGCGTGACGGAGATGCCGGCCGTGCGGGCCGCGCGCGGGTTGGCGCCGACGGCGCGCAGCTCGAAGCCCACCGTGGAGCGGTGGAGCAGCCACGCCACGAGCACGGTGGCGAGGATCGCGAGCACGAAGCCCCAGTGCAGGCGGAACTGCTCCCCCAGCAGCCGCGGGAACATCGCGGTCTCGGCGACCTGGGGGCTGACCGGGTTCGAGGAGCCGGGGCGCAGGAACGCGGGCCGGGTCAGCAGGTAGGCCACCAGGTTCAGCGCGATGTAGTTGAGCATGATCGTGAGGATCACCTCGTGGGCGCCGGTGCGGGCCTTGAGCAGCCCGACGATCCCGCCCCACAGGGCCCCGCCCGCGGCGCCGGCGAGGACCACGGCCAGCAGGTGCACGCCCACCGGCAGCTGCCAGGCGAAGCCCACCCACGCGGCCACGGCCGCGCCGATCAGCAGCTGGCCCTGGGCGCCGATGTTGAACAGCCCCGCCCGGAAGGCCACGGCCACGCCGAGGCCGGCGAGGACCAGCGGGGTGGCCACGGTCAGGGTCTCGGTGAGCGGGTAGATCCGCTGGGCGAAGGTCGAGCCGTTGGGGTTGTAGACGGCGCCGTAGAACATGGCCTCGTAGGCGGAGGACGCGGCGGCCCACATCGCCCCGAGGGTGTCCCCGGGGCGGGCGAAGAAGTAGCCCGCGGCGTCGGCGACGCGCTCGTCGGTCACGGCGACCAGCAGCCCGCCCAGCACCAGCGCCGCGACGATCGCGAGCACCGACTGCAGCGCCGAGCCCAGCCAGGTGCGCCGCTGCGCGTCGGGGGTGGTGGCCGTGGGCGGCGGTGCGCTCTGCTGGTCGGCGGCCGCGGGGGCCGCTCCGGTGGCGCTCATGCCTGCTCCTTCGTGTGCTGGGCGGTGTGCTGCGGGTCGTGCTGGGCGCCGTGCTGGGCGGCGGAGGCGCGGGCCTCCTCGGCGGTGGCCCCGGCCATCATCTGGCCCAGGACGTCGCGCGGGGTGTCCGGGCCGACGATGCCCATGATGCGGCCGTGGAAGAACACGGCGATGCGGTCCGCGAGCGCGTAGACCTCGTCGAGCTCGGTGGAGACGATGAGCACGGGCACGCCCTTGTCCCGCTCGGCCACGATCTGCTCGTGGATGAACTCGATCGACCCGACGTCCACCCCGCGGGTGGGCTGGGAGGCGAGGAAGAGCCGGAGGGGCCGGGACAGCTCCCGGGCGATCACGACCTTCTGCTGGTTGCCGCCGGAGAGGGTCTGGACCGGGGCGTCCACCGACGGGGTGCGCACGTCGAACTGCTCGACGGCGCGGCGGGCGTTGGCCTGGACCTCGCCCAGGCGCAGGGAGGGCCCGCGGGAGAAGCGGTCGTCGCCGTAGAGGTCCAGCACCAGGTTCTCCGCGACGGTGAAGGGCCCCACGAGCCCGTCCGTGGAGCGGTCCTCCGGGACGAAGCCCACCCCGGCGTCGAGCACCTGGCGCACCGACCGGCCCAGCAGCTCCGTGCCGGCCAGCCGGATCGAGCCGGTGGCCCGCTCCCGCAGGCCCAGGATCGCCTCGGCGAGCTCCGTCTGGCCGTTGCCCTGCACCCCGGCCACCGCGAGGATCTCGCCGCGGGCCACGTCGAAGCTGACGTCGTCGAGCAGCTTCACGCCGTTGTCGCCGACCACGGTGAGCCCGCTGACCTCGAGGGCCCGCTCCCCCGGCTCGGCCTGGTCCTTGGCCACCGTGAGGGAGACGTCGCGGCCCACCATCAGCGCGGCGAGCTCGGAGGTCGAGGCCTCCGGGGTGGTCTGCCCCACCACCCGGCCGCGGCGGACCACGGTGATCACGTCGGAGATCTCCTTGACCTCGCGCAGCTTGTGCGAGATGAACAGGATGGAGCGTCCCGAGCTGCGCAGCTGGCGCATGATCTCGAGCAGCTCGTCGGTCTCGCGCGGGGTGAGCACGGCGGTGGGCTCGTCGAGGATGAGCACCTGGGCCTCCCGCACGAGGGCCTTGATGATCTCGACGCGCTGCTGGACGCCCACGGGCAGGTCCTCGACGACGGCGTCCGGGTCCACGTGGAAGCCGTAGCGGTCGGAGATCTCCCGGATCCGGCGGCGGGTGGTCTCCAGGTCCAGGGCCGCGCCCCTCGTGCTCTCCGCCCCCAGGGCGACGTTCTCGGCGACCGTGAACACGGGCACGAGCATGAAGTGCTGGTGCACCATGCCGATGCCGGCGGCCATGGCGTCGCCGGGGCCCTTGAAGGACACCTCGGTCCCGTCCACGAGGATGCGCCCCGCGGTGGGCCGGTAGAGCCCGTACAGGACGTTCATCAGGGTCGACTTCCCGGCCCCGTTCTCCCCGAGCAGGCAGTGGATCTGCCCGGGCTCGACGACGAGGTCGATGTCCTCGTTGGCCGCGAAGGCGCCGAACCGCTTGGTGATGGACTGCAGCTCGAGCTTCATGGTGGTCCTCCTCCTGGGCCGTGCGCGGCCCCGGGCGGGCACGCCACCGCCGCCAGCTGCGGCCGGGGGCCGGGCTGGCGGCGGTGGGTGCGGTGGTCGCCGACGTCCGGGATCAGGCCTGCGGCGAGTTCTCGGACTCGACGGTGACGGTGCCGTCGATGATGTCCTGCCTGAGCTGCTCGACCTCGGCGGCGAGCTCCTCGCCCACGGCCTCCTCCTGGTCGTGGTAGGGCGCGATGCCCACCCCGTCGTTCTCCAGGGTGCCGATGTAGGGCTCGTTGCTGAACTGGCCCTCCGCCGCCGTCTCGACGACGTCCTGCACGGAGGTGCTCATCTGCTTGAGCACCGAGGTGAGCTGGTACTGCTGGCCCTGGTCCAGGGTCTCGTAGCCGTCGGCGTCGACCCACACGAAGCGGACCTCGTCGCCGCCGTCGTTGGCGGCGACCACGGCGTCGAGGGTGCCCAGCGCCGCCTGGCCCGCCACGGGCATGACGATGTCGGCGCCCTCGTTGATGAAGTTCTGCGTGGTGGTCTTCGCCGCGGAGGTGTCGGTGAAGCTGTTGACGAAGGTGCCGTCCTGGGCGTCCTTGTCCCAGCCCAGCAGCTCGACGTTCTCGCCCTTGGTCTCGTTGTAGTGGGCGACGCCGTCGGCGAAGCCGTCCATGAACACCGTCACCGTGGGGATGTCCATGCCGCCGTAGGCGGCGACCTTGCCGGTCTGGGTGGTGCCGGCGGCGACGTAGCCGGCGAGGAACGCGGCCTCGGCCGTGTTGTAGACCAGCGGCTTGACGTTGTCGAGCTCGATCGAGGCGTCGTCCACGATCGCGAAGTTCGACTCCGGGTTGGCCTCGGCGGCCTCGCGGGTGGCGTCGGCGAGGAGGAAGCCGACGGAGACGGTCAGGTCGCAGCCCTGCTGGACCATGGAGTTGAGGTTGGGCACGAAGTCGGTCTCGGCCTGGGACTCGGCCTGCTGCACCTCGATGCCCATGGACTCCTGCGCGGCCTGCAGGCCCTCGTAGGAGTTCTGGTTGAACGAGCGGTCCTGGAAGCCCCCCGAGTCGGAGACGATGCAGCCCGTGAAGTCGGTGGCCTGCTCCTGCGCCTCCCCGCCCTCCTCGGGCGCGGCCCCGCAGCCGGCGAGGACCAGGGCGGAGACGCCGAGCAGCGCGGCGGCGGAGAGCGGGCGGGATCCTCGGGACGTCCGGGGTGAGAAGGTCATGGTTCCTCCAGGAGACAGGCGTGACCCGGCCGCGGGCAACGGGTCCCGTCCACGCGGGGTGGCGTGACGTGGTGTCATTCTACCCACGGGTAAACGCGGTGGACGGAGGCCGGCGTTAATTGGTCGTGACGTCGGGGCGCGATTCCCGGGAGTGCAGCCGGACGGCCCGCAGGGCGGTGTTGGCCATGACCTGGACGCCGCAGCCGATGGCCGCCTCGTCCGCCACGTAGTCCGACTGGTGCAGGTCGTAGGTGTGCCCGCCCCGGGTCCGGGTGCCCAGGCGCATCATGGCCCCGGGAACCTCCTGCAGGAACCACGCGAAGTCCTCCCCGCCCATCGACTGGTGCACCAGCACCACGGCGTCCTCGCCGAGCTCCGCGCGCGCGGCGTTCTCGATGAGGGTGGTCTCGACCTCCCCGTTCACCACGGGCGGCACGCCGCGGATGTGCTCCAGCTGCACGTCCACCCCGTAGGGCGCCGCGACCTGGTGCACGACCTCGTCGAGCAGGGTGCCGGCGCGGTGCCAGGCGTCGGCGTCGAGGCAGCGCATGGTCCCGGACATGAACCCCGTGGCGGGGATCGCGTTGGGCGCCACCCCGGCGTGCATCTGTCCCCAGACCACCGCGACCCCGGAGCGGACGTCGATCCGGCGGGAGAGCACGGCGGGGACGTTCACGGCGATCTGGGCCATCGCGTAGACGAGGTCCTGCGTCAGGTGCGGGCGGGAGGTGTGCCCGCCGCGGCCGGTGAACTCGATCCGCACGGTGTCCGAGGCGGAGGTGATCGCCCCGATCCGGGTCCCGACCTGCCCCACGTCGACCTTGGGCTCGCAGTGCAGGGCGAACATCCGCGGCACGCCCTCGAGCACGCCCTGGCGGATCACCGTGAGGGCGCCGCCGGGCAGCTGCTCCTCGGCGGGCTGGAAGACGATCCGCACGGTGCCGGCGATGTGCGCGGTGCGGTGCAGGTCCGCGAGCACCCGGGCCACGCCCACCATCACGGTCGCGTGGATGTCGTGGCCGCAGGAGTGGGCCACGCCGTCGTTGACGGAGGAGCAGTCCAGGCCGGTGGCCTCCTGGATGGGCAGCGCGTCGATGTCCGCGCGCAGGCCCACGGCCAGGGGCCCGTGCCCGATGTCCACGTAGCACCCGGTGTCGGCCAGCCGCACGGGGCTCAGGCCCATGCCCTCCAGGGCGGCGACGATCCGGTCCGTGGTGCGGAACTCCTGGTAGGACAGCTCCGGGTGCCGGTGCAGGTCCCGCCGGAAGGCGATCAGGTCCGGCAGGTACCGCTTGAGGAGGGGGCCGATGGCCGGCGGGAGGCCGGCCTCCACGGCCGCGGCAGGGGATGGCGCGTCAGGCATCTGTCCAGGGTACTCCCGGCCGCGCGCGGCCCGGGACGCTCACAGCACGTCCGTGTTGCCGCTCTGCTTCAGCGAGGCCACGGCGTCCTTGACCCGCTGGGCGTGCTCCTGGGTGGTCACCAGCAGCGCGTCGGGGGTGTCGACGACGACGATGTCCTCCACGCCGATCAGCGCGATCATCCGGCCGGTGTCGGAGACGACGATGCCGGTGGAGCTGTCGGCGAGCACCCGGCTGTTGTCGCCCAGCACGGTCACGTGCGGGTCCCCGTGCGGGCCGACGTGGTTGAGCCGGCTGATCGCGGCGAAGTCCCCCACGTCGTCCCAGGTGAAGGTCGCGGGCACCATGGCCACGTCCCCGGCCGCCGCCGCGGGCTCGGCCACGGCGTAGTCGATGGCCGTCTTCGGCAGCCCGGGCCAGACCCGGTCGACCACCGCGTCCTGCGCGGGCGTGCCCCACGCGCCGGCGATCTCGGCCAGCCCGGCGTGCAGCGCGGGCTCGCTGGCGGCGAGGTGGCGCAGCAGCAGGGAGGCGGGGGCCACGAACATGCCGGCGTTCCACGTGTAGTTGCCGCTGTGCACGTAGGCGCGCGCGGTGGTCTCGTCCGGCTTCTCCACGAACTGCTCGACCTGCAGGGCGTGCGGGGCGTCCGGCAGCCCCAGCTGCGCGCCGGCGCGGATGTAGCCGAAGCCGGTGGCCGGGGAGCTCGGCGGGATGCCGATGGTCACGATCCGCCCCGAGGCCGCGGCCGCCACGGCCTCCCGGACCACGTCCTGGAACGCCTCGGCGGGCTCGATGACGTGGTCCGCCGCGAAGGAGCCGACGATGGCGTCCGGGTCCTGGGCCGCGATGAGCATGCAGGCGAGGCCGATGGCCGCCGCCGAGTCCTTGGGGGACGGCTCCAGCACGAGGTCGCCCGGGGAGAGCTCCGGCAGCTGCCGGCAGACCGCGGGGGCGTGGGTGCGCCCGGTGACGACCATGACGCGGCCGCCGCTGAGCCCGGCCAGCCGGTCGTAGGTAGCCCGCAGCAGCGACGAGCCGGACCCGGTGAGGTCCAGCAGGAACTTCGGGGCGTCGGCCCGGGAGAGCGGCCAGAGCCGGGAGCCGACCCCTCCGGCCGGGATGAAGGGGTGGAAGTGCGCGAGGGGAGAGGTCACACGCATCACCATACGACGCCGAGCCGGGCGGCACGGAAAACCACGTCCGCCCACGGCGAGATCCGTGTCCTGGCGGGGGACAGGCTGTCAGTAAACGTCTCCCGTGCTGGTATCGTGGAAAGGAACTCGCGCAACATCCGACACAGAGCCGGAGGGCTCCGCTCACGTCGTGCGCAGTGCGAATTCCCGGTTTTCAAGAGCGCACGACGGCGAGCGACTCAGGGAGGTTTTTCAGTGGCGAAGACATCCAAGGGCACCTTGTACCGCGGCCAGGCCCATGGCCAGTGGTCCTGGGTCGCCCACCGCATCACCGGCGTGGCCATCTTCTTCTTTCTTCTGGTCCACGTCCTGGACACCGCGCTCGTGCGGGTCTCGCCCGAGGCCTACAACGCGGTCATGGAGACCTACAAGAACCCGGTCATGGGCCTCGGCGAGGCCGGCCTGGTGGCGGCCATCGTCTTCCACGCCTTCAACGGCCTGCGCATCATCCTCGTGGACTTCTGGTCGAAGGGCACCCGCTACCAGAAGCAGATGCTCTGGGGCGTCCTCGGGCTGTGGCTCGTGGTGATGGTCCCGTTCCTGGCCCGGCACCTGTCCAACATCTTCCACCTCTCCATCTTCGGGGGTTAAACAATGAGCACTCCGCTCAAGGCACGCATCTCGGTCCCCCGGAGCAAGGACCTCGAGGTCAACGGCGTCAAGTACAACCGCTCCTCCTCCCGGCGCAACAACTTCGAGATGTTCGCGTGGCTGTTCATGCGCTTCTCCGGCGTGGTCCTGCTCGTGCTGGTCTTCGTCCACCTGTGGGTGAACCTGGTCTCCCCCGAGGGCGGGGTCGAGGCGGTGGACTTCGCGTTCGTCGCCGGCAAGTGGGCCAGCCCGTTCTGGCAGGTCTTCGACATGCTCCTGCTGTGGCTCGCGATGCTGCACGGCACCAACGGCCTGCGCGTGATCATCGACGACTACGCCGAGAAGGACCGCACCCGGTTCTGGCTGAAGGTCTTCCTCTTCACCACCTCCGCCTTCGTGATCCTGCTGGGCACCCTGGTGATCTTCACCTTCGAGCCCTGCCCCACCGGCGCGGACCCGGCCCTGCTGGCGTCCTTCTGCACCGCGGGCTGAGACCCCTCGCATGACGGCCCGCTCCCCGGCGGGCCGTCACGTGCCGTCCGGCCGCAGGCGACCGGGCCCGAGAACATCTGACTGAACATCCAACAGAAAGAACAACCGGTATGCAGGTTCACAAGTACGACGTGGTCATCATCGGTGCCGGTGGTGCCGGTATGCGCGCCGCCATCGAGGCCGGCCAGCGCTCTCGTACTGCCGTACTGACCAAGCTGTACCCCACCCGCTCCCACACCGGCGCGGCGCAGGGCGGCATGTGCGCAGCACTCGCCAACGTCGAGGAGGACAACTGGGAGTGGCACACGTTCGACACCATCAAGGGTGGTGACTACCTCGTCGACCAGGACGCCGCGGAGGTCATGGCCAAGGAGGCCATCGACGCGGTCCTGGACCTGGAGAAGATGGGGCTGCCCTTCAACCGCACCCCCGAGGGCAAGATCGACCAGCGCCGCTTCGGCGGCCACACCCGCGACCACGGCAAGGCGCCCGTGCGCCGGGCCTGCTACGCCGCGGACCGCACCGGGCACATGATCCTGCAGACGCTCTACCAGAACTGCATCAAGCACAACGTGGAGTTCTTCAACGAGTACTACGTCCTGGACCTGGTCATGACCGAGGTCGACGGCCAGCGGCGCGTCGCGGGCGTGGTCTCCTACGAGCTGGCCACCGGCGAGCTGCACGTCTTCCAGGCGAAGTCCGTGGTCTTCGCCTCCGGCGGGGCCGGCAAGGTGTTCAAGACCACCTCCAACGCGCACACCCTCACCGGCGACGGCATGGCCATCGCGTTCCGCAACGGGCTGCCGCTCGAGGACATGGAGTTCATCCAGTTCCACCCGACCGGCCTGGCCGGGCTGGGCATCCTCGTCTCCGAGGCCGCCCGCGGCGAGGGCGGGATCCTGCGCAACGCGGACGGCGAGCGGTTCATGGAGCGCTACGCCCCCACCATCAAGGACCTCGCCCCCCGTGACATCGTGGCCCGCTCCATGGCCAACGAGGTGCGCGAGGGCCGCGGCGCCGGGCCGAACAAGGACTACGTCCTGCTCGACCTCACGCACCTGGAGCCGGCGCACATCGACGCGAAGCTGCCCGACATCACGGAGTTCGCCCGCACCTACCTGGGCGTGGAGCCCTACACCGAGCCGGTCCCGGTGTTCCCCACGTGCCACTACGCGATGGGCGGGATCCCGACCAACATCAAGGCCGAGGTGCTGCAGGACAACGAGACCGTGGTCCCCGGCCTGTACGCCGCCGGCGAGGTCGCCTGCGTGTCCGTGCACGGCTCCAACCGCCTGGGCACCAACTCGCTGCTGGACATCAACGTCTTCGGCAAGCGGGCCGGGATCTACGCGGCCGAGTACGCGCAGCAGGCCGAGTTCGTGCCCGTCCCGGACACCGCCCTGGACAGCACCGTGGCGCTGCTCGACAACGCCCGCAACGGCACCGGCACCGAGAAGGTCGCCGCGATCCGCAAGGACCTGCAGGACACCATGGACCTCAACGTCCAGGTGTTCCGCACCGCGGAGACCCTGCAGACGGCGCTGGACGACATCGCCGCCCTCGAGGCCCGCTACGCGAACATCTCGATCCAGGACCAGGGCAAGCGCTTCAACCTGGACCTGCTCGAGGCCGTGGAGCTCGGCTTCCTGCTGCAGCTCGCGAAGGTCATGACCGTCGCGGCCCTGCACCGCAACGAGTCCCGCGGCGGGCACTTCCGGGAGGACTTCCCGGAGCGCGACGACGAGAACTTCATGAAGCACTCGATGGTCTACCTCGACCCCTCCTCCCCCACCGGGGGCATCCGGCAGGAGACGAAGCCCGTCATCTTCACCCGCTACGAGCCCATGGAGCGTAAGTACTGATGTCCACCGCACACACTCCCGACCGCCCCGAGGACGGGCGCAACGCCGACCCGCAGGACCGGGCCCCCGAGCACGGCCGCGCGCCGGGCCACGACCAGGACGACCGCGCGGGCTACAAGACCGACGCGGACGCCGGGTCCGTCGACGAGCGCAACGAGGCCGCGGCCCCGGCCGTGGACCCCGCCGCCGCGAACGCCGAGGGCGGTGAGCCCGCCTCGCAGGTGGACCTGCCCGAGGAGCAGCAGGCCAACCAGGAGATCCCCACGTTCGACCTCACCCTGCGGGTCCGCCGGTACAACCCGGAGGTCTCCGACGAGGTGCGCTGGGACGAGTTCAAGCTCACCATGTACGGCACGGACCGCGTGCTGGACGCCCTGCACAAGGTCAAGTGGGAGATCGACGGCACGCTGGTCTTCCGCCGCTCCTGCGCCCACGGCGTGTGCGGCTCCGACGCCATGCGCATCAACGGCCAGAACCGCCTCGCCTGCAAGGTGCTGCTCAAGGACCTGGACCTGTCCAAGCCCGTCACCGTGGAGCCCATCAAGGGCCTGCCGTGCGAGAAGGACCTGATCGTGGACATGGAGCCGTTCTTCCAGTCCTACCGCGAGATCATGCCCTTCCTGGTGGCCGGCGGCAACGAGCCGACCATGGAGCGCTACCAGTCCCCGGAGGACCGGGCGCGCTTCGACGACACCACCAAGTGCATCCTCTGCGCCGCGTGCACGTCGTCCTGCCCGGTGTTCTGGACCGACGGCCAGTACTTCGGCCCGGCCGCGATCGTCAACGCGCACCGGTTCATCTTCGACTCCCGCGACGACGCCGGGGACCTGCGCCTGGAGATCCTCAACGACAAGGAGGGCGTGTGGCGCTGCCGCACGACCTTCAACTGCACCGAGGCCTGCCCCCGCGGCATCCAGGTCACCAAGGCCATCTCCGAGGTCAAGAACGCCATCCTCAGCCGCTCCATGTGAGCGACCCGACGGCCCCGACGGCGGCCCGCCCCGACGACGGGGCGGGCCGCCGTCGTCCGTGGTGCTTCCAGGCGCCCCAAGGTTGCCCAGGATGCCTCCGGGGCGCCGTCGGGCGTCCTCGGGGGGGGCGGCAGGGAGTCAGCGGCCGGGGCCGGGCACCGAGCTCATCGGGAGCACGGTGACGGCCACCGCCTCCCCCGAGGGGTGCACCCGGCCGCCGTGCTGGTCCGCCTGCACGATCGCCCCGAGCGCCGCGGCGAAGAGCAGGACCTGGCTGAACAGGTAGAACCACACGAGCACCCCGACCACCAGGGCCACGGACAGCAGATAGGGGTTCGCGGTGGCCCCGGAGATCAGGGCTCCCCCGGCGTAGCGCAGGGCGAAGTTGCCGGCGGCCGCGGCGAGCACCGTGGCCAGCAGCGCCCGGCGGGTCAGCCGGAGGCCGGCCACCCCCCGGACGAGCTCGAGGGCGAACAGGGCGTCCAGGACGACCACCACGAGGGTGCTCAGCGCCCAGGTCAGCCCGGTGCGCAGCCACTCGGGGCCCCGGCCCCAGCCCAGCTCGCCGGCGGCGTCGAGCAGGAAGCCCAGCAGCCCCGAGGCGGCGCCGTTGGCCACGGCCGACAGCGCCAGCAGCACCCCGAGCACGAGCAGGCCCAGGAGGTCGCGCGGCACGGCCGCGATGGGCATGCCCTGCGCCGGGGGCACCTCGAAGATCCGGCGGAACGCCAGGCGCACCCCGGAGACCCAGCGCCAGCCCGAGAAGAGCAGCACGGCGGCGCCGATCAGCGTGGCCAGGGTGAAGGGGCGGGCGTCCTCCAGCAGGTCGAGGGGGACCACTCCCCCGCTGCCGGTGTCGAGCAGCCCCGGCACCCGCTCGGTGACGGCGCGCACCACGGCGTCGCGGACCTCGGGGTCGTTGCCCAGGAAGATGCCGATCGTGGCGAAGCCGCCGACCAGCAGGGAGGTGGACGCGAAGATCAGCACGAAGGACAGCCCGGCCGCCATGAGGGGACCGCCGTGGAAGAGGTAGTGCATCACCACGCGCACCGGCAGGTGCGTGAAGAAGCGGGAGAGCACGACCACGAGCGCGGAGCCCGCCAGGGCCGCCGGACCGGCGCCGGCGGCGCGCCGCTCGCGCAGCAGCGCCTCCTGGCGCAGTGCCTCCCGGCGCAGCCCGTGTCGGTCGGCCGCTCGAGGCGGCATCTGCGGCGCCGGGCCCGTGCGGGGCCCCGTGCGGGTGCTCATGGCCGGCGGTTCAGCGCGCGTCGCGGTCGGCGCCGGCGAAGGGGAACTCCTCGCGGATCCGCCAGACGCCGTGGCCGTCGAGCTCGTAGAGGCCGATCCGGTCCACGAGGAAGCCGGCGCGGTAGGTCCGCAGCATCTCCTGGGCGCGGTCGAGGTCGTCCTCCCCCACGGCCTGGGCGATGGTGACGTGCGGGTGGAACTCGAAGGGGGACGCCGAGACCAGCTGCTCCTCGTGCAGGGCCTCGTGCAGCGCGCGGCACTGCTGCGCGCCCTCGAGGACGCGCAGGTAGACCACCGGGCTCACCGGCCGGAACGTGCCCGTGCCATTGATCTCCAGGCGGAAGGGCCGCCAGTGCCGGGCCACGGACCGCACCCGCTCGACGACCTCGTCCCAGTGCGCCGCCTGCGGGGCGATCATCAGGGTGATGTGCGCCGGCACGGCGTAGGAGGCCGGGTCCCCGAAGGACGCGCGCCAGTCCTGCAGCTCCCGCCCCACGGGCTCGGGCAGCTCGATGACCACGCCCGCGTAGACCTGGCCGGGGCGGATGGTCGGAGACTGGTGCGTCGGGATCACGTCAACTCCTCACAGGACGGGTCCCAGCCTAGCCCAGCCCCCCGGCCCGGCTCAGGAAGCCCATCCGGTCGTAGACCGCGCCGAGGGTCGCCACGCTGAGCTCCCGGCCCTTCTCGGCGCCGCGGGCCAGGATGCGGTCCAGCTCGGCGGGGTCGTCCAGCAGCTCGAGGGCACGGGTGCGGATGGGCTCGAGCGTCTCGGTGACCACCTCCGCCAGGCCGACCTTGAGGTGCCCGTACATCCGGCCCTCGTACTCCGCGACGATCTCGTCCACCGGGCGGCCCGTGAGCGCGGAGTAGATGGTGAGCAGATTGGAGATCCCGGGCTTGGCCTCGCGGTCGAAGCGGATCTCGGTGCCGTCGTCGGTGACGGCGGACCTGATCTTCTTGGCGTTCTGCTTCGCGGGGTCCAGCAGCCGGAGGAGCCCGTTCTCCGCGGCCGCGGACTTGGACATCTTGGCCGTGGGGTTCTGCAGGTCGTAGACCTTCGCCGACTCAGCGAGGATCTTGGTCTCGGGGACGACGAAGGTGTCCCCGTAGCGGGCGTTGAAGCGCTGCGCGAGGTTGCGGGTCAGCTCGAGGTGCTGGCGCTGGTCCTCGCCGACCGGGACCTGGTGCGCCTGGTAGATCAGGATGTCCGCGGCCATCAGCACCGGGTAGGCGAACAGGCCCACGGTCGCGTTCTCGGCGCCCTGCTTGGCGGACTTGTCCTTGAACTGGGTCATCCGGGACGCCTCCCCGAAGCCGGTGATGCAGTTCAGCGCCCACGCGAGCTGGGCGTGCTCCGGGACGTGGGACTGCACGAGCAGCGTGGAGCGCTCCGGGTCGATGCCCGCCGCGATGTACTGGGCGGCCGTGACGCGGGTGCGCTGGGCCAGGGTCGCAGGGTCCTGGTCCGTGGTCACGGCGTGCAGGTCCGCGACGAAGAACACGCACTCGTTGTCGTCCTGCATGTCCACCCAGTTGCGCACCGCGCCCACGTAGTTGCCCAGGTGCAGGGAGTCCGCCGAGGGCTGCACCCCCGACACGACTCGGGGCCTGCCGGAGGCGGAACGGACGTCGAACGGCGCGGGGTCAGCGGTCACGGTGTGGGGTCCTTCGGTCGGGCCGGATGGGCGCGGGAGGGTGGGGCGGGTCAGAGCTGGTAGTCGACCACCACGGGCGCGTGGTCGGAGAAGCGGGTGTCGTAGCTGGGGGCGCGGTCGACCACGGCGGAGACGGCGGCGGCCGCCAGCCCCGGGGTGGCCATGTGGTAGTCGATGCGCCACCCCGCGTCGGTGTCGAAGGCCTTGCCGCGGTAGGACCACCACGTGTACGGGCCCGGGACGGGCCCGGCCAGCTCCCGGGCGACGTCCTTGTACCCGTGCTCCCCGAAGAAGCGGTCGAAGTAGGCCCGCTCCTCGGGCAGGAACCCGGCGTTCTTGACGTTGCCCTTCCAGTTCTTGATGTCGAGCTCGGTGTGCCCCACGTTGAGGTCGCCGACCACGAGGACGTGCTCCCGGGTGCGGGCCAGCTCGGGCAGCCGCTCGGTCATGACGTCGAGGAACCGGTACTTGTCGTCCTGGCGGACCGTGCCGACCTCCCCGGAGTGCACGTAGGCGGAGACCACGGTGAGCGTGCCGCCGTCGGCGAGGGCGTGGTCGGTCTCGACCCACCGCCCCGAGGCCGCGAAGTGCTCGTGGCCGATGGAGTCGCGCCGGGCCACCGGCAGCAGCGCCCCGGCGCGGGCGTCGCGGCGGGTCGCGACCGCCACGCCCGCCCGGCCCTTGTCCGCCGCCTCGGCGTGGTGGACGTCCCAGGCCTGCTCGTCGAGCAGCTCCCGGACGACCTTGTCCGGGGCCCGGACCTCCTGCAGGCACAGGATGTCGACGTCGCGCCCGGCGAGCCAGTCGGCCATGCCGCGCTTGTAGGCGGCGCGGATGCCGTTGACGTTGACGGTGGCGACGCGCAGGACGTTCTCGGGGCGGGACATGCAGGGACACCTGGCCTTCGGGACGGGGGGCGTGTTCGGGGGTGCGGGGGCGGGCGGGCCGCGGGTCAGTCGACGACGGTGCCGCTGAGCGGCTCCTGGCGCAGCATGCTCATCCCGTTGCCGGCGGTGATGTCGATCGTGTCCAGCGCCCGGTCCAGGGCCTCGCGGTCCACGCCCTCGGCGGGCAGCCCGGCGAGCTCCTGCTTGATCACCTTCGACTGGACGAGGACGATCTGGAAGCTGTGGGAGAGCTTCTCGTCCCGCAGGGAGCGGGTGGCGCCGGACGGGGCGGCGGCGGGGGCCCGTCCGGCGCCGGTCCGCAGCTGCTCCTGGGCCTCCTCGACCTGGCGGCGGCCGAAGCGGGCGGCCCTGCGGACCATGAGCACCACCCAGGTGGCGAGCAGCAGCCACCCGAGCGCGATGCCCGCGAGCGCCCAGCCGAGCCAGGAGTTGGCGTTCGCGGCCTGCAGCAGCGCCACCACGAAGATCACCACGAGCACGGCCAGGCCGATCACCGTGCCCCAGAGGGTCGTGCGGCTGCCGGTCCCGGGGTCGGACGGGCGGGACGTGGTGGAGGATCCGATGGGGCGCATGGTCACCAGTGTCTCAAATCCCCGGCCCGGCCACGAACCCGGCGGCCCCGTCCCGAACCCGGAGGCCCGGGCCCGGGTCCGGGGGTGCGCCGGGAACGGCCGCGGCGCCGGGGACGAT
>NZ_JBSJYX010000018.1:0-81836 GCF_053711175.1 Kocuria sp. KH4 | reverse complement strand
GCCCGGGGACGTCCCCGGGCACGCGCCGCCGGGTCAGCGCTGCAGCTGCTCCGCGGCGGTGGGGTCGGAGTCGTTGAGGAACGTCTGGATGCGCTCGGCCTCGTCGAACTCGCCGATCGCGGCCGCGGCCCGGCCGAGGGCGGACAGCGCGCGGAGGAAGCCGCGGTTGGGCTCGTGGGAGAACGGGATGGGCCCGTGGCCCTTCCAGCCGTGGCCGCGCAGGGCGTCCAGGCCGCG
Organism: Kocuria sp. KH4; assembly: GCF_053711175.1. Lineage (NCBI taxonomy): Bacteria > Bacillati > Actinomycetota > Actinomycetes > Micrococcales > Micrococcaceae > Kocuria > Kocuria sp. KH4. The sequence continues at coordinate 81,599 of NZ_JBSJYX010000018.1, read as the reverse complement.
GTGGTAGCCCACGCGGGCGAACGCGTAGCCCTCCAACGTCCGGCCCTCGGCGAGGGCGTCCTCGGCGCACATCGCCCAGGCGAGGGACGCCTTCGGGAAGCGGGCCGCGAGGTCCTCCGCCTCATCGCCCGCCTCGATGCGTTCGGCCAGCGCCGGGTCCGCCGAGAGGCGGGTGGGCTCGGGGCCGTCGAGCAGGTTCTTGCCGGTGAGGCTCATGGGGAGGGGTCCTTTCGGTGCGCGGAGCTGCGGGATGCGTGCGGGACGCGGGACGGACGACGGCGGCGCCCCGCTCGGGCGGGGCGCCGCCGTCGGTCCCGCGCGACCGCGGAGGGTGGTGGCGCTACTTGACGGAGGTCCCGGCGGAGCCGAGGTCCTGGCAGGCCTCGACCACGCGGGCGGCCATGGACTCCTCGGCCAGGGCGCCCCACACGCGCGGGTCGTACTTCTTCTTGTTGCCGACCTCGCCGTCGATCTTCAGCACCCCGTCGTAGTTCGCGAACATGAAGCCGGCGATCGGGCGGGTGAACGCGTACTGGGTGTCGGTGTCCACGTTCATCTTGACCACGCCGTAGGAGACGGCGTCGGCGATCTCCTGCGCGGAGGACCCGGAGCCGCCGTGGAAGACGAGGTCGAAGGGCCGGTCCTGGCCGAGCTTGGCCCCGACCTCCTGCTGGATCTGCTGCAGCAGCTCCGGGCGCAGCTTGACCCCACCGGGCTTGTACACGCCGTGCACGTTGCCGAAGGTGAGGGCCGTGAGGTAGCGGCCGTTCTCCCCGGCGCCGAGGGCCTCCACCGTGGCCAGGCCGTCCTCGACCGTGGAGTAGAGCTTCTCGTTGATCTCGTTCTCGACGCCGTCCTCCTCGCCGCCGACCGCGCCGATCTCGACCTCGAGGATGATCTTGGCCTTGGACGTGCGGGCCAGCAGCTCCTGGGCGATCTTCAGGTTCTCGTCGAGCTCGATCGCCGAGCCGTCCCACATGTGGGACTGGAAGATCGGGTCCTCGCCGCGGGCCACGGCCTTCTCCGACGCCTCCAGCAGCGGCAGCACGAAGCCCTCGAGCTTGTCCTGCGGGCAGTGGTCGGTGTGCAGGGCGATGTTGACGTCGTAGTTCTTCGCGACCTCGCGGGCGTACGCCGCCATCGCGAGCGAGCCGGTGACCATGTCCTTGACGGAGGCCCCGGACCAGTAGGCGGCCCCGCCGGTGGAGGCCTGGATGATGCCGTCCGAGCCGGCCTCGGCGAAGCCGCGGATGGCCGCGTTGAGGGTCTGGGAGGAGGTGACGTTGATCGCCGGGTAGGCGAAGCCCTTCTCCTTCGCGCGGTCGATCATCTCGGCGTAGACGTCAGGGGTTGCGATGGGCATGCTGGCTCCTTCGGGTCGGGTGTGGCCTGCCTCCCACTCTAGCCAAACCGCCGCCGGGGGACGACGGACGGCCGTCACGGGTCGTGCCCTCAGCCCGGCGGCTGGCCGTACACGTGGCGGCGGACCCACGCGTGCATGGCCACGGCGGCCGCGGCGGAGGCGTTGATCGAGCGCGTGGAGCCGAACTGGGCGATCGACAGGGTCGCCCCCGCCGCGGCGTGCATCTCGGGGCTGAGGCCGGGGCCCTCCTGCCCGAACACCAGCACGCAGCGCTCCGGCAGGTCGTAGGTCTCCAGCTGCCCGGAGTCCGGGAAGTTGTCGATCCCGATGACGGGCAGCCCCTCGGCGGACGCCCAGGCCGCGAACTCCTCGACGCTCGCGTGGTGGCGCACGTGCTGGTAGCGGTCGGTGACCATGGCCCCGCGCCGGTTCCAGCGCCGCCGCCCCACGATGTGCACCTCCCGGGCGAGGAAGGCGTTGGCGGTGCGCACCACGGAGCCGATGTTGAGGTCGTGCTGCCAGTTCTCCACGGCCACGTGGAAGCCGTGCCGGCGGGTGTCGAGGTCGGCGACGATCGCCTCCACGGTCCAGTACCGGTAGCCGTCCACGACGTTGCGGCGGTCCCCGTGCGCCAGCAGCTCCGGGTCCCACTGCGCGCCCTCGGGCCAGGAGCCCTCCCACGGGCCGACGCCCACCGCGGGCCCGGCCGCGGCGGCCTCGGCGGCGGGGTCAGTCAAGTCCGAGCTCGTCCTTCGTGAAGGCGTAGAGGCAGGGCACGCCCGCCGTCTCCTGGATGCGCTCCTTGGCGCCGGTGCGCCGGTCCACGATGATGGCCACGGCCACCACGTTGGCGCCGGCCCGCTGCAGGGCCTCCACCGCGGTGAGCGCCGAGCCCCCGGTCGTGGAGGTGTCCTCGACGACGACGACGTCGCGGCCGGCCACCGGCGGGCCCTCGACCTGCCGGCCCATCCCGTAGCTCTTCTGGGCCTTGCGGACCACGAACGCGTCCACCGCCCGCCCCCGGTCCCCGGCGGCGTACATGATCGCGTGCCCCACCGGGTCGGCGCCCATGGTCAGCCCGCCCACGGCGTCGAAGGAGATCCCGGCGTCGTCGAGCATGGCGAGCATCACCTGGCCCACGTGCCGGGAGGCCTCGTGGTGCAGGGTCACGCGCCGCAGGTCCACGTAGTAGTCGGCCTCGATGCCGCTGGCCAGGGTGACCTTGCCGTGCACCACGGCGAGGTCGATGATCAGCCGGCGGAGGCGTTCGCGGGCGGTCGCGAGGTCCACGGGCGAGAAGTCGGTGGTCATGGGCCCCAGTCTATGGGGCCGCGGATCCGCCGGTGCCCCGCCCGGGGCCGGGCGGTCCGCCCGGCCCCGGTGCGGCACCGGGCGCGTGGACGGCGTTTGACGATCCGCCCGGAAGGGTATGAGCTGTGCCGGGACGGATGCGGACGATCGAGACGGAAGGAGTCCCGTGCCGGAATGGCTCCTGGCCGGTGGTGCCGGTCTGCTGGCGGGCGGCGCCCTGCTGCTGGGCAGCGCGATCGCGTGGTTCGTGCGGGTGCCGGCCCGGGTGGTCGCGGTGGTCATGGCCTTCGGCGCCGGTGTGCTGATCTCGGCGCTGGCCTTCGAGCTCGTCCAGGAGGCCGTGGACGAGGGCGGCCTGGCACCCACCGCCTCGGGCTTCCTGGCGGGCTCGGTGGTCTACGTGGCCCTCAACGTCCTGCTGGCCCGACACGGCGCCCGGCACCGCAAACGCTCCGGGGATCAGCAGCCCTCGCAGGCCGACCACGGCGGCAGCGGTGGGGCGATCGCGATCGGGGCGCTGCTGGACGGGGTCCCGGAGTCCATGGTGCTGGGGCTGAGCTTCCTGGGCGGGGGCGGGCTGAGCCTGCCGATGTTCGCCGCGGTGTTCATCTCCAACGTCCCGGAGGGGCTCTCCAGCACGGCGGGCTGGAAGCGGGCCGGGCGCGGCCCCGGCTACGTGTTCGGCATCTGGGGGACGATCGCGGCGGCCTCGGGGCTGGCGGCCCTGCTCGGCTACCTGCTGCTGGACGGGGCCGCGCCGGCCACGCTGGCCTTCGTCAACGCCGTGGCCGCCGGGGCCATCCTGGCGATGGTCACCGACACGATGATCCCGGAGGCCTTCGAGAAGGCCGCCCTGTACTCCGGGCTGATCGCCACGCTGGGCTTCCTGGCGGCCTTCAGCCTGCACTCCCTGGGCTGACCGGCGCCCCGGCGGGGAGGGCGGCGTCGTCCTGGTGGGCCCGTCCGCGGTGGAGCCGCGGTCCGGGCCGGTGCCGGGGTCAGCGCGGGGCCATCCGCAGGGCGCCGTCCATCCGGACCGTGGTGCCGTTGAGGTAGTCGTTGTCCAGGAAGGACGCGACGAGCTGGGCGAACTCCTGCGGCCGGCCGAGCCGGCGCGGGAAGGGCACGCCCGCGGCGAGCCCCTGCCGGAACTCCTCGCCGACCGCCGCGAGCATGGGGGTCTCGATCACGCCGGGGGCGATGGTGTTCACGCGGATGCCCGAGCTGGCGAGGTCGCGGGCCGCGGTGATGCATAGGCTGTGCACCCCGCCCTTCGACGCCGCGTAGGCGGCCTGCCCGACCTGGCCCTCGAACGCCGCGACGGAGGCGGTGTTGACGATCAGCCCGCGCTGCCCGTCGTCGTCGACGGGGTCGGTGGCGGCGATCCGCTCCGCGGCGAGCGCGAGGACCGTGAAGGTGCCGAGCAGGTTGACCCGCAGGACGGTCTCGAACAGGTCGAGGTCGTGCACCCCCCGCTTGCCCAGCACCCGGGCCGAGGGCCCGATCCCGGCGCAGTTGACGACGGTGCGCAGCGGCCCGGCCGCGGCCGCGGCGGCCACGGCCTCGCGCACGGCGTCGCGGTCGGTGACGTCGGCGGCCGCGTAGCGCACGCCGGGGACGTCGGGGGCGGCGGCGACGGCGGCGGGCAGGTCCACGCCCACGACCCGCGCGCCGCGCCCGGCGAGCATCGCGGCGGTGGCGGCGCCAAGCCCGGAGGCGGCGCCGGTGACGAGGGCGGAGGTGTCGGTGACGTCCATGGGGTCCTTTCACGGGGGCGGACGGCCCCGGCCGGGCGGTTCGGGCCGGGCGGTTCGGGCAGGCGGCTCAGACGAAGGCGGAGACGCCGGTGACGGCGCGGCCCACGATGAGGGCGTTGATCTCGTAGGTGCCCTCGTAGGTGTAGATGATCTCGACGTCGTTGAACAGCTTGGCCATCTCGTGGTCGGTGACCACGCCGTTGCCGCCGAGCAGGTTCCGGCCCAGGGCCGCCGACTCCCGGGCCAGGGACGTGGTGGTGGCCTTGGCCAGGGCGGCGTGCGGCATGTCGAAGGCGCCGTCCTCCTGCAGCCGGGCGAGCTGGGCCATCAGCCCCAGGGAGGCGGTGGCGTTGCCGAGGATCCGGGCCAGCGGCTCCTGCACGAGCTGGAACCCGGCCAGCGGCCGGCCGAACTGGGTCCGGTCCAGGGCGTAGGCGCGGGCCACGTCGAAGATGGCCAGCTGCGCCCCGGCGCTCTGCCAGCCGACCCAGGCCCGGGAGTTGCGCAGCATCTCGTTGGCGGCGGCGAAGCTGCCGGCCCCGGGCAGGGCGTTGGCGGCGGGGACGCGGACCTCGTCCAGGACGATGTCGGCGTTCTGCATGATCCGCAGCCCGATCTTGTGCTCGATCTTGGCGGCCGACCAGCCCGGCCGGTCGGTCTCCACGAGGAAGCCCTTGACCTGGCCGTCGGCGGTGTCCCGGGCCCAGACGATGGCGACGTCGGCGATCGTGCCGGCCCCGATCCAGCGCTTGGCCCCGGTGAGCACCCACTCGTCCCCGTCCCGCACGGCCGTGGTGGCCAGGCCCCCGGCGATGTCGGAGCCGTGCTCGGGCTCGGTCAGGGCGAAGGCCCCGAGGGCGCGGAAGCAGCGCAGCTCCGGCAGCCAGCGCGCCTTCTGCTCGGGTGAGCCCAGGGCGTCGATCAGCCCGAGGATGAGCTCGTTGTGGATGCCGACCAGGGCGGACAGGGACACGTCCGCCCGGGCGACCTCGGCGTAGGCCAGACCCCGGAACAGCCGGCTCGCCCCGGAGAGCTCCAGCTCCCCCAGCCCGTGCCGGGCCAGGGCGGGGAGCAGGTGGGCCGGGAACTCCTCGCGGTTCCAGTACGGCGTGACGGCGGGGCGGACCTGGTCCTGGAGGAAGGCGTGCAGGTCGGCCAGCCGGGCGCGCTCGGCGGGCGGCAGGAGGGCGGCGAAGGAGAAGAGGTCGGCGTCCGGGAAGCGGATGCCGGCGACGTGCTCCACGGACGGGGATTCCCCGCGCAGGACCGGAGTCATGGAACGTCCTCTCGTCGGCCCGGGCGGAGTGGTGGCCCGCCGGGACCGGGTCGAACAGTACGGTGGTGAGTAACATCGTACTGTGACCCACATCACCCCACCAGCCGCGGCGCGCGGGGCCGCGGCCCGCACGCCCCGCCAGCAGCAGCTCTTCGACGAGCTGCTCGGGATCTTCCTGCGCGAGGGCTTCCGCGAGTTCACCATGGACGGCGCCGCGGCGCGGCTGCGCTGCTCCAAGGCCACGATCTACGCCCTGGCCGGCAGCCGGGAGGAGCTGGTGCGGGCGGTGCTGGTGGCCTTCTTCCGGCAGGTCAGCCGGGGCACCGAGGAGGCCCTGCGCGGTCCGGGCGGGGCGGGGCACCGGCTGCGCGCCTACCTGGAGGCGATGGCCGAGCAGCTGCGGCCGGCTTCCGCCCGGTTCCTGCAGGACGTGGCCGGCTCCCCCGTGGCCTCGGAGGTCTACGAGCGCAACACGCGGATCGCCTCGGCCAAGCTCGCCGGGCTCGTGGCCGAGGGCGTGGCCGCGGGCGAGTTCCGCCCCGTGCCCACCGGGTTCATCGCGGAGCTGATCTCCTCGGCCATGGACCGGATCCAGCAGCGCACCGGCCTGGGCGGGGTGGAGGGTCCCGGCGCCTACCGGGAGCTGGGCCTGCTGATCGTGGGCGGCATCCGGGCGGAGCGGCCCCGGTACGGCCGGGCCGAGGAGGACTGACCCGGGGAGACCGGCCCGAGGGGTCCGGGCCGGACCGGAGGGCGCCGGTGCCGGGCCGCCGGGAAGCGCGTCAGGACGCGCCGGCGACCCGCCCGTGCTCGAGGCGGACCTCGGCGTCGGCGAGGGCCTCGACGTCGGCGGGGTCGTGCGTGACGACCACGGCCATGCGCCCGGCGAGCACCCGCCGCAGGAGCTCGCGCAGGGCCGGGGCGGCGGTGCTGTCGAGGGAGGCGAAGGGCTCGTCGAGCAGCAGCAGCCGCGGGTCCGCGGCGAGCGCGCGGGCCACGGCCACCCGTTGGGCCTGCCCCCCGGACAGCGCGGCGGGGCGGCGGTGCGCCAGAGGGGCGGCGCCCACGGCCTCGAGCCACTGCGCGGCCGCCGCCCGCGCCCGGCGCCGGCCCGCCCCCCGGGAGCGGGGCCCGAAGGCGACGTTCTCGAGCACGCTCAGGTGCGGGAACAGCAGCGGGTCCTGGGCGAGCAGGACCACCCCGCGGTCGTGCGCCGGGACCCACGGGCCGCGCCCGGCGGCGTCGAGGTCGAACAGCACCCGACCGTCCAGGGCGGCCCGGCCGGTGTCCGGCACGAGCAGCCCGGCGACGACCGCGAGCAGCGAGGACTTGCCCGCCCCGTTGGGCCCGGTGACCGCCAGGGTCTGCCCGTCGGGGACCGACACGGCCAGGTCCAGGTCCCGGGCGCGCAGCCGGACGGTGGCCTCCAGGCTCACGCCGCCGCTCCCGGGCCGGCCCCGGAGCCGGCCCCGGGCCGCGGTCCGGGACCCCGGAGCCGGCCGGGCGCGGAGATCCCCACCACGAGCACCGCGACCAGCACGAGCACGAGCGAGAGCGCGATCGCGGCGTCGGGGTCCGTCTCGCGCTGCAGGTAGATCTCGAGCGGCAGGGTGCGGGTGACGCCCTCGAGGCTGCCGGCGAAGGTCAGGGTGGCCCCGAACTCGCCCAGGCTGCGGGCGAAGGCGAGCACGGCCCCCGAGGCCAGTCCCGGCAGGGCCAGCGGCAGGCTCACCCGGCGCAGCACGGTGCCGGGGCCCGCCCCGAGGGTCGCCGCGACCCGCTCGTAGCGCTCCCCCGCGGTGCGCAGGGCGCCCTCCAGGCTGACGACCAGGAACGGCAGGGACACGAAGGTCTGGGCGAGCACCACGGCCGCGGTCGAGAAGGCGATGCTGATCCCGGCGAGCTCGAGGTGGCGGCCGATCAGGCCGTGGCGCCCGAACGTGTACAGCAGGGCCAGGCCGCCGACGACGGGCGGCAGGACCAGCGGGAGCAGCACGAGGCCGCGCAGCGCACGCCGGCCGGGGAACTCGGTGCGGGCCAGCAGCAGCGCCAGGGGCACGCCCAGGAGCACGCACAGCGCGGTGCTCGCGGCGGCCGTGCGCAGGCTCAGCCCGAGGGCGCGCAGGGCCGAGGGCGAGCCGATCAGGCCGAGGAACCCGGCCCAGTCCACCCGGGCGAGCATCCCGAGCACCGGCAGGACCACCACCAGGGCGCCCAGGGCCGCCGGGGCCCACACCCAGCCGGGCACGGTGCTGAAGCCGCGGGGGCGGCGCCGGATCACGGCGGCCCGGACCCGGCCGGCGCCGGAGGGCCCGGTCTGCACCACGGCCTCACGTCCCGGGGGTCTCGACGACCACGTCGGTCGACTTGACCACGGCCGTGGCCACACGGCCGGGCTCCAGGCCGAGGTCCCGGACGGCCTCGGTGCTCATCAGCGAGACCACCCGGTGCGGGCCGCACTGCAGCTCCACCTGGGACATCACGGTGTCGGACACCACCTCGGTGACCAGGCCCACGAACCGGTTGCGCGCCGAGCTGGCGACGCGGGCGGGGTCCTCGGGCCGGACGGAGCGCTCCTTGAGCAGGCGGGCCAGCTCCAGCCCGTCCACCACGCTCTGGCCGGTGGCGCTCCGGGTGCTGCCCAGCGTGCCCTGCTCGATCCAGCGCCGGACGGTGTCGTCGCTGACGCCGAGGAAGCGGGCCGCGTCGGCGATCCTGATCTCGGTCATGGCGCCATGCTATCCGCATCTGCGGTCCACGACCGGGGACCTCGGTCTCAGATGCGGACCCGGCCTGCGCGCCGGGGGCGGCACGCGGGTCCAGGCGGGCTCAGCCGCCGGCGACGACCTGCTGGACGGCCTCGCCGTAGCGCTCGAGCTTGGCGTCGCCGACGCCGGAGATGCCGCGCAGCTCGCCCAGCGTGCTCGGCCGGGCCTGGGCGATCGCGGCGAGGGTGGCGTCGTTGAACACGACGTACGCCGGCACGCCCTGCTCCTTCGCCACCCCGGCGCGCCAGGCCCGCAGCTGCTGGAAGAGCTCCTCCTGGGGCTCGTCGAGGACCGGCCGTGCCGCGCCCGCCCGCGGCGCGCGGACGGTTCGGGACCGCTCGGGCTCGCGGCGCAGCCGCACCTCCCGCTGCCCGCGCAGCACCTCCGCCGCGGCGGGGGTGAGCGTCAGGACGCCGTACTCGCCCTGCACCTGGAGCAGGCCCTGGGCCAGCAGCTGGCGCACCACCCCGCGCCACTCCTGCTCGCCCAGCTCGGTGCCGATGCCGAAGGTGGTGAGCTCGGTGTGGCGCATCCGCACCACCCGGTCGGTCTCCCGGCCGAGCAGGATGTCCACCAGGTGCCCGGCGCCGAAGCGCTGGCCCCGCTCCCGGTCCAGCCGCACGACCGTGGACAGGAGCTTCTGCGCCGGCACCGTGCCGTCGAAGGCCTCGGGCGGGCTGAGACAGGTGTCGCAGTTGCCGCACGGTCCGCTGTCCTCGCCGAAGTAGCGCAGCAGCTGCTGGCGGCGGCACTGCACGGTCTCGCACAGCGCGAGCATCGCGTCCAGGTGCAGGCTCTGGGCGCGCTTGCGCTGCCGGTCCCCCTCGCCGTCCTCGATCATCCGCCGCTGCTGGACGACGTCCTGCAGCCCGTAGGCCAGCCACGCCGTGGACGGCAGCCCGTCGCGCCCGGCGCGGCCGGTCTCCTGGTAGTAGCCCTCCACGCTCTTGGGCAGATCGAGGTGGGCGACGAAGCGTACGTCGGGCTTGTCGATGCCCATGCCGAAGGCGATGGTCGCGACCATGACGATCCCGTCCTCGCGCAGGAAGCGGGTCTGGTGGTGGGCGCGCAGCTCGGCGGGCAGCCCGGCGTGGTACGGCAGCGCGGGCACGCCCTGGGCGGCCAGCCACTCGGCCGTGCGCTCCACCGAGGCGCGGCTGAGGCAGTAGACGATGCCGGCCTCGCCGCTGTGCTCGGTGCGGACGAGCTCCAGCAGCTGCCGGCGGGCGTCCTTCTTGGGCCCCACGCGGTACTGGATGTTGGGCCGGTCGAAGCTGGAGACGAAGACGCGGGCGCCGTCCAGGCGGAGGTTGCGGACGATCTCCTCGCGCGTCTGCGCGGTGGCGGTCGCGGTGAGGGCGATGCGCGGGACCCGGGGCCACCGGTCGTGCAGGAGGGTCAGCCCGAGGTAGTCGGGGCGGAAGTCGTGCCCCCACTGGGCCACGCAGTGCGCCTCGTCGACGGCGAAGAGCGCGATGCGGGCGCGGTCGAGCAGGTCGGCGGCCACGGGCAGGCGTTCGGGGGCGAGGTAGAGCAGGTCGAGCTCGCCGGCCAGGAGGCGGCCCTCGACGGCGCGGCGCTCCTCGACGGTCTGGGTGGAGTTCAGGTACGCGGCGCGCACCCCGAGCTGCTCGAGGGCGTCGACCTGGTCGTGCATGAGCGCGATGAGCGGGCTGATGACCACCCCGGTGCCCTCCCGGACCAGCGCCGGGATCTGGTAGCACAGGCTCTTGCCGCCGCCGGTGGGCATGAGCACCAGCGCGTCCTCGCCGCGGACGATCGACTCGACGATCTCGGCCTGCTGCCCGCGGAAGGCGTCGTAGCCCCAGACGCGGGTGAGCACCTCGAGGGCCGCCGGCGCCGCCGGTCCCGCCGCGTCGGCCGCCCCGGGACCGTGCGGGGCCCGCCCGTCCGGGGCGTCCGGCGGGGGCTCGGTCCCGTCGGGCTCCGGCCCGCTCCACATCTCACCCACCCGGCCAGGGTAGCCGGTGCGGGCGCGGGGGCGTCACGGCCGGTGGGGGGCGCGCGGGGCGCGGCCCGGGGGCTGGCGCGGGACGGGGCCGGGCGGGCGCGGGGTGCGCAGCGGGGCGGTCGCGGGGCGGTCGGCCGTGACGGTCAGGGGCGCGCCGTCGATCCGCAGCGCCACCTCACCGGCCGCGCCGTCCAGCAGCCGCACGGTGGTGCCCGAGCGGGTCGTCTCCACGCCGAGCCGGTGGCCGCGCCACCGGAGGCGGAAGGCGATCCGGTGCAGGTCCTCCGGCAGGCGCGGGGCCAGGCGCAGCTGCCCGCCCTCCGTGTCCAGTCCGCCGAACCCGCAGACCACGGCCAGCCACGACCCGGCGGCGGAGGCCAGGTGCAGCCCCTGGCCGGCGTCCTGCTGGATGTCGCGCAGGTCCACGAGGGCGGACTCCCGCAGGTACTGGTACGCGAGGTCCAGGTGGCCCACGCGGGCGCAGACCACCGCCTGCACGCAGGCGGAGAGGGACGAGTCGCGGACGGTGCGCTGCTCGTAGTACTCCAGGTCCCGGGCGGTCTGCGCGGGGGTGAACTCCTCGGCGCACCACCACAGGGCCAGGACGAGGTCCGCCTGCTTGACGACCTGGCGGCGGTAGATCTTCGCGTAGTGGAAGTGCTCCTCCACGGGGTAGCCGTCCCGCCGGGCCTCGAAGTCCCACTCGCGGTAGGTCGTGAACCCCTCGTTGGCGGGGTGCACCCCGCACGCCGGGTCGTAGGGCACGTGGATCGCCTCCGCCACGGCCCGCCAGCGCTCCAGCTCCTCCGCCGTCACGGAGAGCCGCCCCACGTGCTCGGGGTGCGCCGCGCACGCGTCGGCGGCAGCCCGGAGGTTGCGCCGGGCCATGAGGTTGGTGAACACGTTGTCGTCGACCACCCCGGTGTACTCGTCCGGGCCGGTCATCCCGCGGTAGTGGACGGCGCCCTCGTGGTCCTCGTGCGCCATGGCCGCCCACACGCGCGCCGTCTCCACGAGGACGTCGACGCCGCCGACGGTGGTGAGGTCCTCGCCCGTGACGTCGGCGTACCAGCCGAAGGCCCGGGCGATGCCGGCGTTGACGTGCATGGCGGCGGTGCTGGCCGGCCAGTACGCCGAGGTCTCGTGCCCGTCGATGGTGCGCCAGGGGAAGGAGGCGCCGGCGAGGTCCAGGACCCGCGCCCGCTCCCGCGCCCCGTCCAGGGTGGAGGAGCGCCAGCGCAGCAGCCGGGCGGCGTCGAGCGGGCGCAGCAGCGCCAGCGCCGGCAGCACGAAGCCCTCGATGTCCCAGAAGGTGTGCCCGCTGTAGCCGCCGCCGGTGAGGCCCTTCGCCCCGACCGGGGCGCCGTCGACGCAGGCGGCGGCCTGCAGGAGCTGGAACAGGTCGAAGCGGACCGCCAGCTGCAGCTCCGGGTCGCTGTCCACCTCCACGTCGGCGCCGTCCCAGAACTCGTCCAGCTCGGCCCGCTGGGCGGTGAGCAGGCCGTCCCAGCCCCGGTGCCGGGCGCCGTCCAGCGCCGCGAGCGCCCGCTCCTGCAGGTCCACGGACGGGTCGTCCGTGGAGCTGACGTGGCACAGGTACTTGACGAACCCCACGCGCTCGCCGGGGCGCAGCTCCGCCACGAGCGTGGTGACGACCTGGTCGTCGTCGCCCCGGGTGCTGACGGTGCCGCCGTCCGGCAGCTCCACGGCGTGGTCCACGGCGGCGGCCACGCCGATCCTGCTGCCGTGGGTGCGGTGCACCAGGACCCCGCCCGTGTCGTGGCGGCGGCCGAGCCGGGCCCGGAAGGGCCGCTCCAGGACCTCGGCCACCCGTGGGTCGGCGTTGTCCACCTTGGGCGGGGTGCCGTTGACCACCAGGTCCGAGCGCACCACGACCTGGACGGCGCGGTCCACGGCCTCGACCTCGTAGCGGACGGCCGAGACGGAGCGCTGGACCAGCGAGACCAGGCGCGTGGAGGTCAGGCGCATCCGGGCGCCGCGGGGGGTGCGCCACTCGGTCTCCCGGCGCAGCGTGCCCTCGCGCAGGTCCAGCACCCGGTCGTGCTCCTCCGGCGGGTTCTCCCGGACGTCGAGCGGCACGCCGTCGACCTGCAGGCGCACGGTGCTGCCGTCTGCCACGCCGATGACGGCCTGCCCGTGCTCGGGGTGCCCGTAGCCGCCCTCGGGGTAGGACAGCGGGTGGTACTCGTAGACCCCGGACATGAAGGTGCCCCGGGAGGCGCTGGGCTGGGCCTCGTCCAGGGTGCCGCGCACCCCGACGTACCCGTTGGCCAGGGCGAAGACGGACTCCAGGGCCCCGCGCGCCCCGGGGTCGAGGGCGGACTCGCGGATCTGCCAGGCGGACGCGTCGTGCGGCGGTGTGGGCATGGGACCACGGTAGCGCCCCCGGAGGGCAGCCCCCCGGGTGCGGGGGCGGGCTCAGCGGTGGGTGAACCGCGGTTCGCGCTTCTCGGTGAACGCGGCCATGCCCTCCTTCTGGTCCTCCGTGGCGAACAGCGCGTGGAAGAGCCGGCGCTCGAACTGCACACCCTGCGCCAGCGTCGTCTCGAACGCGGCGTTGACGGCCTCCTTCGCGGCCAGCACCGAGGGCAGGGACTTCGCGGCGACGGTCTCCGCGACGCCCAGCGCCTCCTCGAGCAGCTGCGCCGCGGGCACCACCCGGGAGACGAGCCCGATCCGCTCGGCCTCCTCGGCGCCGATCGTCCGGCCGGTGAGGACCATGTCCATGGCCTTGGCCTTGCCCACGGCGCGGGCCAGCCGCTGGGACCCGCCCATCCCGGGGATCACCCCGAGGTTGATCTCGGGCTGGCCGAAGCGGGCCGTGTCCGCGGCGAGCAGGATGTCGCACATCATCGCCAGCTCGCACCCGCCGCCCAGGGCGTGGCCCGCCACGGCGGCGACCACGGGGGTGCGGACCCGGGTGAAGGCCTCCCAGCCCGCGAACCAGTCCGCGAGGTACATCTCCGCGGCGCCCCGCCCGGCCATCTCCTTGATGTCGGCGCCGGCGGCGAAGGCCTTCTCGGAGCCGGTCAGCACGATCGCCCCGATCCCGGGGTCGGCGTCCAGCGCGGCGGACGCGGCCACGACCTCGCGCAGGGTGGCCTCGTCGAGGGCGTTGAGGGCCTTCGGCCGGTGGAGGGTGATGATCCCGACCCGCCCGCGGGTCCCGACCAGGATGTTCCGGGGGGTCTCGCGGGAGTCGGTGCCGTGCGGGTCGCTCATGCTGGTCTCCTGGTTCGCGTGCTCGTCGTCGGGCTCGGTGGTGGTCGGAATCGGTGGTGGTCGTCGGATCGCGGAGGGCGGCGCCGGTCGGCGCCGGTCAGCCCGGCACGTCGAAGCCGTCCTGCCGCAGCTGCTCCCGGCCGGCGGGGCCGGTCACGAAGGCGGCGAACTCGGCGGCCCGGTCCTGCGCCGCGCCGTCCAGGCCCACCACCGTGTAGGTGTTCGCGGAGGCCGCGGCGCCGGGCAGCGGGACGCCGTCCAGCTCGTCCTCGTGGGCGGCCACGTCGGTGACGTAGACCAGTCCCGCGTCGGCCTGGCCGGAGCGGACCTTGCCCAGGACGTCGGTCACGGAGTTCTCCTCGCTCACCGGCCGCAGGGCGAGCCCGGCGCGCTCCTGGAGGGCGCGGGCGGCCCGGCCGCAGGGGACCTGCTCGGCGCACACCACGGTGGCCAGGTCCGCCCGCCGCAGGTCGGCCAGCGCGCGCACCCCGTGCGGATTGCCCTCGGCCACCGCGATCGTCAGGCGGTTGCCCGCCAGCTCCACCGGCTCGCCCACCGCCCGGCCCGAGGCCACGACCCGCTGCATGGTGGGCTCGTCCGCGGCGACGAACACGTCGGCGGGGGCGCCCTCGGCGATCTGGACGGCGAGGTCGGCGGAGCCGGCGAAGTTCAGGGCCACGTCCACGCCCGGGTGCTGCGCCTCGAACGCCGCGGCCAGCTCGGTGAACGCCCCGGTGAGGGAGGAGGCCGCGTAGACGTCGACGCGCTCCGGCGCGCCCGGGGTCCCGCAGCCGGACAGCGCCGCCCCGGCCAGCAGGACGCCCGCGGCGGCGGCCGGGCGGGCGCGCCGGCGCGCCCGGGCCGGGGTCCTGGAGCGGTGCAGGGGCATGGCCCGCATCCTACGCGGCGCCTCCCGCGGTGTCCTTGCGGCGCCGTCGGCGCCTCGCACTAGCATGGGTGCATGCGGAAACTCCAGGCGACAATCATCGACGAGATGGGCGTGAAGCCCGAGATCGACCCCCAGCAGGAGATCGAGGCGCGCGTCCAATTTCTCTGCGACTACCTCCGGGCCAGCCGCAGCCGGGGTTTCGTGCTCGGGATCAGCGGCGGCCTCGACTCCACGCTGGCGGGCCGGCTGGCCCAGCTGGCCGCCGAGAGGCTGCGCGCGGAGGGCGGCGAGGCGCAGTTCGTGGCGGTGCGCCTGCCGTACCGGGTCCAGCACGACGAGGACGACGCCCAGGCCGCCCTGCGCTTCATCGCCGCCGACCGCACCGTCACCTACGACATCGCCCCGGCGGTGGACGGCTTCGAGGGGGGCTTCGAGGACGCCACCGACCGGCGGATCTCCGACTTCAACAAGGGCAACATCAAGGCCCGCGTGCGGATGATCGCCCAGTACGCGATCGCCGGGGAGCACCAGTGCCTGGTGATCGGCACCGACCACGGCGCCGAGTCCGTGACCGGGTTCTTCACCAAGTACGGCGACGGCGGGGCGGACCTGCTGCCCCTGTTCGGGCTGAACAAGCGGCAGAACCGGCTCCTCGCCAAGACCCTCGGCGCCGAGGAGCGCCTGTGGGCGAAGGCGCCCACCGCCGACCTGCTCGACGAGGCCCCCGGCCAGACGGACGAGTCCGAGCTCGGGCTGTCCTACGACGACATCGACGACTATCTGGAGGGCCGCGACGTGGACGACGCCGTGGCGGAGAAGATCGAGCACCGCTGGCGCACGACCCGGCACAAGCGCACCACCCCGGCCACCGTCCTCGACGACTGGTGGCGCGACTGACCTCCGGCTTTCGGCGACGGCCGGGCCCCGCACCCGCCCGGGGTGCGGGGCCCGGCCGTCGCCGGGACGCCGTCAGCGGGTGACCCAGGTCCGCCCGGCCGCGTAGTGGACGGTGTGGCCCTTCGAGAAGCGCTGGCGCACCTCGGCGCCGTGGCGGTACTCGTCGGTGACGGGGAACCCGTAGCCGCGCTCCGCGCCGGCGGACGTCCAGGCCCGGCCGATCGCCCCGTACAGCTTGACCGCGCGGGAGCCCGTGCCGGCGCTCCACAGCACCCGGGTGGAGCGCCCGTCGCGGCGGAAGACCTGGTGGGCGCCCCCGCCGACGGGGCGTTCGTCCGTGGTCGGCAGGCCGTAGTTGTGCTCCCGGCCGGCCCCGATCCACTTCTGCCCGATCGAGCCGGAGTTCTTCACGGCCGTCGCCCCGTAGCCGGGGGCCCAGTAGATGGTGGTGGTGCGGCCGTCCCTGCGGAACTGCTGGTAGACCCCGCCGTCCACCAGGCCGCCGCGCTCGTTCATCGTGGGCTCCCCCAGCACCGCGGCCCCGCCCAGGCGCTGGTACTTGGTGGCGATCGCCCCGCGGACGGCGTAGGCGGGGGCGGTCGGCGGGGGCACGAACCCCTGGGCCGGGGTCGGGAACGTCCCGGGCACGGCCTGCCCGGCCGGATAGGCGTAGTAGTAGACGGTCAGGTAGGTCTCCCACCCGGGCCCGTCCGAGCCCGACGTGGCCACGTGGCTGACGCCGATGCCGAGGTGGGTCAGGTCCCGGGCGAACTGGTCGGTGCCGTTGCGGGGGAAGAAGTCCAGCAGGTAGTGGGTGAGCGCCTCGACCGCGTCGGTGCCCGCGAAGGCGCCGGTGAAGACGCCCTTCCCGTAGTACTGGTCCATCCGGACGCCGCCGGCCGGGGCGCCCGCCCAGGGGTCCGGGTTGCGCGACTCCTTGCGGGCGCCGGCCATGGTCTCGGCCCACTGCTGGGCGTTGCGGGACAGGGCCGTGTTGTAGACCAGCGGGGCACGCCTCGCCTGGCGCCGGTGCTCGTTGACGATCTCGAAGGCCTCGGTGACGTGCGCCGCCGTGGTGGGGTGCACGCCCGCGGAGGCCGCTCCGGCCGTCCCGCCGGTGGAGGGGGCCGCCGCCGGAGCGGCCGGAGCGGCCCCGGCGGCCGAGCCGCCCTCCAACGTCACGGCCGGTGCGCCGGCGGCGTGGACGGGCTCCTGCGGGGCGGGAGGAGGCGGTGCGGCGAGCGCGGCCGACGTCCCGCCGAGGAGCAGCGCGGCGGCGGTGGTCACGGTGAGCACGGTCCGTGCGAGGTTCATGGGGGTCTCTCCCTGCTGGGGTCGGCTCCGCCGGGGGCGCGGGCCAGCAGGAAATTAGCATCTGCAACTACCCGGGGCCGGGATCCCGGGGACGCCCCACGTCACCCGGCGCGGCGGCACGACGCGGGAGGACGACGCGCGGGGGACGACTCGGGGGGACGACCCGGGAGCGGGCCCGGGAGGAGGTGCCGCGCCCGGGGGGCGCGGGCGTCGCCGTCCGGGCCACCCGGTAACGTGGGGGCCATGAAGATCGCCACCTGGAACGTGAACTCCGTCCGCGCCCGCGCCGACCGCGTGGAGGCCTGGCTGCAGCGCTCCGACGTGGACGTGCTGGCCATCCAGGAGACCAAGGCCAAGGACGAGAACTTCCCGTGGGAGCTCTTCGAGTTCATGGGCTACGACGTCGCCCACTTCGGCCTGAGCCAGTGGAACGGCGTGGCGATCGCCTCGCGGGTGGGCCTCGACGACGTCGAGCGCACCTTCCCGGGCCAGCCGGCCTTCGGCAAGCCCGGCGAGGACGCGGTGCAGGAGGCGCGCGCGATCGGGGCCACGTGCAACGGGGTCCGCGTCTGGTCCCTCTACGTCCCCAACGGCCGCGGCCTGGACGACCCCCACATGCCGTACAAGCTGGAGTGGCTGCGCGTGCTCAAGGACCACGCCCGGCAGTGGGTCGAGGAGGACTCCGGGGCCCAGGTCGCCCTCGTGGGGGACTGGAACGTCGCCCCGCAGGACGAGGACGTGTGGGACCTGCAGTTCTTCCTGGACAACGGCCTGACCCACGTCAGCGAGCCGGAGCGGGCCGCCTTCCGCGCCTTCCTCGAGGAGGCCGGCTACCAGGACGTGGTCCGCCCCCGGCTGCCCGGCCCGGGCGTCTACACCTACTGGGACTACAAGGGCCTGCGCTTCCCGAAGAAGGAGGGCATGCGCATCGACTTCCAGCTCTACTCCCCGGCCCTGGCCGCCCGGGTCACCGACGCGGTGATCGACCGCGAGGAGCGCAAGGGCAAGGGCGCCTCGGACCACGCCCCCGTCGTCGTCGAGATCGACTGAGCCGCCGTGGCCCAGCTGCTGCAGGTCGGCCGGACGTTCCGCTCGGCCACGGGGGTCCCCCACCAGTTCGCCCTCCGCGTCTACGTGCCCGCGGAGGAGCTCGACGCCGTGTACGCGCCGCTGCTGACCCGGGCGCTGACGCCCGAGGAGGCCGGGGTGAACGAGCTCACCGAGCAGCTCGCCCGCCTGGCCGAGCCGGGCGGGGAGCCCCTGCCGCCGGCGGTGGAGCCCCTGTGGACCCTGCCCTTCTCGGCGGCGCCCCGGGGCCGGGACATGCTGGCCGCCGGCGTCGGGGACTTCCCCGTGTACCACCCGCCGCAGCGGCTGCGGCGCTCGCTGCGGCTGGTGGCGCTCGCCGAGGAGGAGGGCGGGCAGCCGCTGCCCAACCTGCTCATCCCCGAGGACGTGGTGCGGGCCGCCGGCGAGCAGGTCACCCGGGAGCACTTCGTGCCCGTCCACGCCCGCCAGTCGGCGTTCACGGTGCCCATGGCGTGGTTCGCGCTGTTCGCGCCGGAGGACCACACCGAGAGCTTCCACCACGGCAACCGCGTCCACCGGTGCGCCGTGCCGGTGGACACCGCGACCCTGCGGGTGGCGCACGCGGCGCAGGTGGTCGAGGACGCCGGGGGCGAGGACCTCGAGGAGCTCGCCGACGACCTCACGCACCTCGGCCGGTGGCTCGGCGCGTTCTCCGCCAACTCGCTGGTGGTCCTGCACTACGGGGCGATCGCCGACCCGTTCCAGCCGGACGAGAGCCCGCTGGACTTCCAGGACGCCGTGGAGCTGCTGGCGTCCCGGTACGCCAACGGCGCCGCCGTGGCGTTCCGCCGGCTCATGCACCGCTGGCTGCCCCTGGCCCACCTGGAGACCGCCAGCTGAGCCCCGCGGCGGGGACCGCCGGTCCGAGGGATGCCGTGGTAGAACTGCCCGGTGAACCCGCCCACCCCGCCCCCGCACCGTTCCCCCGCTCCTGCCCGCGTCCCGCCCTGGCTGGTGGTGGTCGCGGTCGTGCTGGTCGCGGTCAACCTCCGTCCCGGCGCCACGTCCGTGGGCCCGGTCCTGGCCGAGATCCAGCAGGGCCTCGGGCTGAGCCCCACGATGGCCGGGGTGCTCACCGCCCTGCCCGGCCTCACCTTCGCGGTGGCGGGGGCGGGGGCGGCCGCGCTGTCCCGCCGGACGGGGATCAGCGGCGCCGTCACGGTCGGCCTCGCCCTGGTCGCCGCCGGGCTGCTGGGGCGGGTAGTCACCGGCTCGGTGCCGGTGTTCCTCGCCCTGACCGTGCTGGGCTTCGCCGGCATGGCCGTGGGCAACATCCTGGTGCCGGCCTTCATCAAGCGCCACGGCGGGCAGCGCACCGCCGCGCTGAACTCCGTCTACTCGACCGGCCTGGCCGTGGGCGCCACCCTGCCCCTGCTGGCGGCCGGGCCGCTGACCGCCCGGGGCCCCGAGGGCTGGCGGGCCGCCCTGGGCGTGTGGGGCCTGATGGCGCTGCTCGCGCTGCTGCCCTGGCTGCCGGTGGCCGTGCGGGACCGGCGCGAGGCGGCCACGGCCCCGTCCCGGGCGCTGCCCGGGGGGCCGAAAGCCGCGATCGTCCGCTCCCGCACCGCCGTGGCCCTGTGCGTGTACTTCGGGATCCAGTCGATGCACGCCTACGTCCAGTTCGGCTGGGTGGCGCAGATCTACCGGGACGGCGGGCTGGACCAGGCGCGCGCCGGGCTGCTGATGGCCCTGATCGCCGCCATGGGCATCCCGGGCGGGCTGCTCATGCCCCTGCTGGTGGCCGGCTCCCCGCACCTGCGGCGCTGGATCGCGGGGCTGGGGGTCTGCATGGTCACCGGCTACCTCGGGCTGATGCTCGCGCCCACCACGGCGCCCTGGGTCTGGGCCCTGCTGCTGGGGACCGGGGGGTTCGCCTTCCCGACCGCCCTGGCCCTGCTCACCGCCCGCACCCGTGATCCCCGGATCACCGCCCGGCTCTCCGGGTTCATCCAGCCCGTGGGCTATCTGCTGGCCGCGGTCGGCCCGTTCGCCGTGGGCGCCCTGCACGAGGCCACCGGCAGCTGGACGGTCCCCCTGGTCCTGCTGATGGGCACGGGCCTGGTGCTCGTCGCGGCGGGCTGGGTCGCGGCCGCGCCGCGCTGGGTCGACGACGAGCTGGCCGGCCCCCGGGAGGGCTAGCGGACGGCGGGCCGTCCCGTCCGGGCCGTCCCGCCCGATCCGGCTCAGGAGGCTCGGTCGGACGGCACCGTCGTGGCGGCCGGCCGCTCGGCGCCGTGGCCGCGGAGCACGCGCGGCAGGGCCGCGGCGGCCAGCAGGGCGAGCAGGGCCGGGGGGATCCACGGCGTGCCGGGCCACCACTGGTGGCGGTCGGTGAGCTCGAGCAGGACCCCGAGCCCGGCGTTGCCCACGAGCACGGCGACGCCGCCGCACGTGGCGGCCAGCCCGTAGTAGGCGCCGCGCCCGGCGCCGGTCCCCGCGGAGGGGAGGAAGCCGGGGATGAGGGACAGGATCGTGGGGGTGAGGAGCATGTGCCCCAGGATCAGGACGGCCACGGCGGCCATGACCGGCAGCACGGAGCTCCCGGTGGTTCCCGCGGGCACCGAGGTGACGGCGGCGACGGCGAACGCGGCGGCCAGCAGGAGGAAGCCGGCCGACAGGGCACGCCCGGGCCCCAGCCGCCGGCCCAGCCCGGACACCGGCAGCTGCAGCAGCAGGGTCAGGACGGAGGCGAGCAGGAACAGCCCCCCGAGCCAGGCCGCGTCCAGGCCGCGCCGGCCCAGGTCGACGGGAACGGTGAAGTAGAGCTGGTTGTAGGCGAGCATGTTCGTGCCCGCGAGCAGGCAGAACACGACGAAGCGCCGGTTGCGCAGGCAACCCAGGGCCGGCCCGGACCGGTCCGCGCCCGCACGTTCCGCGTCCCGGGGCGGCCGGACGGGATCGCGGGGAAGGCGGAACCACAGCAGGACGGTCACCACGGTGAACACCGCGATCCCGGCCGCCAGGGCCGCGTCGAAGCCCCAGCCCAGCAGGGCCGTGCCCAGCAGCGGGCCCAGGACGGCACCCAGCTCCCCGGTGATCGCCAGCCACACGAACACCGACCGCCGGCCCCCGGCTCCCGGGCCTCCGGCCGGCGGCCGGTCGGCGTGGGAGAGCTGGGACTGCAGCGCGGGCGAGAACAGGGCGCCCCCGGCGCCGGTGAGGACCGCGCCGAGCAGGAAGAGGGGGAGGTCCGCGGCCGCCGCCAGCGTGGCGTAGCCCAGGATCCGCACCAGGCAGCCGGTGAGGATGGCCCGGCGGGCCCCCCAGCGGTCGGCCAGCAGCCCGCCGAACAGGAACATGCCCTGCTGGCTGAAGGTGCGGGCCCCGAGCACCAGCCCGACCGCGGCGGCGTCGAGGCCGTACTCGGTGCCCATGGCCCCGGCGAGGAAGGGGATGACGGCGTAGAAGCCGATGTTGAACACCAGCTGGGCCCCGAGCAGGGTGTGCGTCTCGGCCCGGCGGTCAGGCGGGGACATCGCGGTGCTCCGGCGGCAGGGTGTGGTGGTCCAGGATCGCGCACACCCGGGGCAGGGCCGCCGCCACCAGCTGCCGGCTGTGCTCGTGGCGGGGCGCGGCGAAGAACTCGCGGGTGGGCGCGAGCTCGACGAGGGTCCCGCGGTGGAGCACCGCGACCCGGTGGCTCATGTAGCGAATGACGCCGAGGTCGTGGGAGATCATGACCAGCGACAGCGGCCGGTCCCGGTGCAGCCGCAGCAGCAGGTCCAGGACCGTGCGCTGGGTCGCCGCGTCCAGGGCCGAGGTGGCCTCGTCGCAGATGAGCACGGACGGTTCCAGCAGCAGGGCCCGGGCGATGGTGAGCCGCTGCAGCTGCCCGCCCGAGCACTGGCCGGGGTACCGCTCCAGCAGCTCGGGGTCGAGCTCCACCTCCCGCACCACGTCCAGCAGGCGGGCCTCCCGCTCCTCGGCCGGCAGCTCCCGGTGCTGCCGCAGGGGGGCCTCCAGGCTGGTGCGCAGCCGCATGCGGGGGTCGAAGGAGTCGTGCGGCTCCTGGAAGACCAGCTGCACGGCCGTGCCGGCCGCTCCCGGCGCCCGCGTGACGCGTCCGGCGTCGGGGGTCTCCAGCCCGACGACCAGGCGGGCCAGGGTGCTCTTCCCGGAGCCGGACTGGCCCAGGATCCCGAGGACCTCCCGCTCCCGCAGCTCCAGCGTGACCTCCTCCAGGGCGGGGCGCCCACGGCGCCGGCCCGTGCCGAAGGTCTTGGTGACGCGGTCCAGCGCCAGCGCGGCGCCCGTTCCCGCGGCGGGGGGCGGCGTGTCGGCGGGGGTGAGTGCCGCGGCCTCCAGCAGGGCCCGGGCGCACGCGCTCCGGGGCTGGTTGAGCACGGCGCCGGCCGGGCCCGCCTCGACGACGCGCCCGGCGTCCAGCACCACCACGCGGTCCGCGTAGGCGGCGACGGTGGCCAGGTTGTGGCTGATGTAGAGCACCCCCAGCCCGCGGTCGCGCCGCTCCCGGTCGAGCAGCTCCAGGATCTGCCGCTCGAGCACCGTGTCCAGGGCGGAGGTCGGCTCGTCCGCGAGCAGCAGCTCCGGCCGGCCGGCGAGGGCGAGGGCCACCATGGCCCGCTGGGCCATGCCGCCGGAGAGCTGGTGGGGGTGGGCGCGTGCGCAGGTCTCCGGCTCCCGGAACCCCACCTCGGACAGCAGCTCGAGCGCCCGCTCCCGGGCGGCCCGGCCCCGCAGCCCGCCGTGCAGCCGCAGCGGCTCCCGCAGGTGCTCGAGGACGGTGCGGCGCGGGTTGAACATCCGTTTCGGCTGCTGGTACAGCATGCCGATCCGCCCGCCGCGCACCCGGTTCAGCTCGGCCTCCCCCGCCCCGGCGAGGTCGGTCCCGCCCAGCCGGACCGCCCCGGAGTCGAGGTGCACCTGCGGGGGCAGCAGGCCCAGGACGGCCATGGCCGTCATGGTCTTGCCGCTGCCGGAGGCACCGACCAGGGCCACGAACTCCCCCGGCGCCACGGAGAGGTCGATCCCGGACAGCACCGGCCGGGGCACCCCCGCGGGCCCCCGGTGGCTGACGTGCAGCTGCTCGACGCTGAGCCCCTCAGGCATCCGGGGCCGTCCGGGAGGGTGCGGAGGAGAGCACCATGCGCGTGCTCGTCGCCCGGGCCAGACGCTGGCCGACGAGGGTGACGCACAGCGCGACGACGAAGACCACCAGCCCGGGGGCCAGGATGGTCAGCGGGGACCGGGCCGCGTACGGCTGGGCGGCGGCCAGCATCGCCCCCCAGTCCGACTGCGGCGGCTGCACCCCCAGCCCCAGGTAGGACAGGGCCCCCACGGTGATCAGGAACTGCCCGAAGCGCAGCGTGGCCTGGCCGAGCAGCGGTCCCGCCAGGTGCGGCAGGACGTGGCGTCGCACGATGAAGGCCGGGGAGCACCCGAGCACCCGGGCGGCCTCCACGAAGCCGCGCGCCGAGACGTCGTAGGTCAGGGCCCGGGCCAGCCGGGCAAACGGCGTCCAGCCGGTCACCGTGAGGGCCAGCAGCAGGGACAGGTGGCCGGGGCCGAGCACGGCCACCAGGAACAGGGCCACGACCATCTCCGGCAGGGCCAGCAGGACGTCGCTGGTCCGGGTGAACAGCTCGTCCAGCCAGCCCCGGCGGCGGGCGCTGAGCACCCCGATGACGGTGCCGATCACCCCGGTCAGCACCGTGGCGAGGGCGGCGACGGTCAGGGAGAACCGCCCGCCGTCGAGCAGCCGGCTCAGCGTGTCCCGGCCCAGGTGGTCGGTGCCCAGCCAGTGGTCGGCGCTCGGCGGGGCGAGCCGGGCCGTGAGGTTTTGCTCGGCCGGCGGGTGGGGCGCGAGCCACGGCGCGAGGAGGACGGCCAGCAGCACGAGGACCAGGACCGCCGCCGCGGCCCACACGAGGGCGCGGCGCTCACGCACGGCGCCCCCTGAGCCGGGGGTTGAGCAGGCCGTGGACCAGGTCGGCGGCGGTGGTCAGCACCACGGCCAGGCCCACGACGACGACCACGCCGCCCTGGGCCAGGGGGATGTCGCTGTTGCGCACGGCGTCGTAGAGCAGCCGCCCCATGCCGGGGATGGCGAAGACGACCTCCACGATGACGGAGCCGCCCAGCAGCCCGGCGAACCACACGGCCACCAGGGTGGTCAGGGGCAGCAGCCCGTTGGGGAGCACGTGCCGCCGAACGGTGCGCGCGCGGCTGAGCCCGCGGGCGCGGGCGGCGACGACGTGCTCCGCGCCCAGGGCGTCGAGC
Source organism: Kocuria sp. KH4 (assembly GCF_053711175.1). Lineage (NCBI taxonomy): Bacteria > Bacillati > Actinomycetota > Actinomycetes > Micrococcales > Micrococcaceae > Kocuria > Kocuria sp. KH4. The sequence goes on along the minus strand of NZ_JBSJYX010000018.1, from coordinate 57,480 downwards.
ATCCCCTCGCGCACGGCGGAGGTGAAGTAGCTCGTCGGGCGCAGCGCGAGGACGGCCACCGGCAGCACCGCGGAGGACGGCCCCGCCCATCCGGCGGAGGGCAGCAGGGACAGCTTGAGCGCGAAGAGCAGCACGAGCACCGGGGCGAGCCAGTACTCCGGCACGGCGATGAACGCCTGGGTGACCGTGGTGATGACCCGGTCGGCGGCCCGGCCCTCCTGCAGCGCGGCGACGACGCCCAGGACCACCGAGACCGCCGCGGCCACCCCGAGGGTCATCACCACGAGGCTCAGGGTGATCCCCAGGGCGGGCAGGACCTGCTCGACCACCGGGGTGCGGCTCGCGTAGGACAGGCCCATGTCGCCCCCCAGCAGCCGGCCCAGCCACCGCAGGTACTGCACGACCAGGGGGTCCTGCAGCCCCAGGTCGGCCGCCAGCCCCTGGGCGACGGAGTCGTCGATCACGTCTCCCGCCACCCGCGAGCGGATGATCTTGCGCACCGGGTCCCCCGGGGTCACGTAGGGGATGAGGAAGACCACGAAGGACGCCACCAGGACGGTCACGCCCAGGGTCGCCGCCCTGCGGGCGAGGAAAGCCGTCATCGGCGGTCCTGTCCTTCCCGTCGTGCCGGGGTCCCGGCGGGGCCGGCGGCGCTCATGCGGCGGGCTTGGTCGTCTCCGCGCGCAGCACGTACCGGGACAGCGGGTCCTGCTGGTAGTTCTGCAGGTCGGCGCGGACCGCGTCGGTGGCCTGCTCGTTGACCAGCCACACGTTCACGGCCTGCTCCTCGAGGATCTCACCGGCCCGGGCGTACAGCTCGTAGCGCTGCTCGGGGTCGGCGGTCCCGGCGGCCTGCGCCACGAGCCGGTCGTAGTCCTCGTCGCAGAAGTGGCTGAGGTTGTACGTGCCCTCGCAGGTGTAGTCGGCGGTGAGGAAGCCGATCGGGTCGGCGATGTCGATCAGGCGGTTGCGCTGGCTCAGCACCATGTCGTAGTCCCCGGCCAGCAGCTCCGGCTCCACGGCGGCGTACTCCGTGGTCGTGATGGTCACGGGGACCCCGATGCTCTTGAGGTTCTCCTGGATGACGGTGGCCACGTCGGCGAACTCGGACCGCTCCACGATGGCGATGATCTCCAGCGGCCGCTCCGCGGTGTAGCCGGCGGAGGCCAGCAGCTCCTTGGCGGCGTCGAGGTCCTGCTGCGGGGCCTCGGCGCCCTCGATCGCCCAGGGCTCGGAGGGCGCGAAGGGCCCGGTCGCCGGGAGGGCCGCCCCCTCGTAGACGCTGGCCGCCAGGGCGTCCAGGTCCAGGGCCGAGCGGACGGCCCTGCGGAAGTCGACGTCGTCGAACGGTGCCCGGCCGTTGTTCATGTACAGGGTCGCGGTGCGCGGGGACTCGGCCTTGAGGACCTCGACGGCGGAGTCGGCCTCCAGCGCGGCGACGTTGGCCGCCGGGATGGAGAGGGAGACGTCCGCCTCCCCGGTCTGGACCTGCGTGGCGCGGGTCGCCCCGTCGGTGATGAACCGGACCTCGGCGCCGGCCAGCTGGACCTCCCCGCCCCAGTAGTCCTCGTTGCGGTCCACGGTCAGCGACTGCTTCGGCTGCTCCGAGACCGGGGTGAAGGGCCCGGTGCAGTGCCCGAACGGGTCCACCGAGTCGCCCTCGAAGGCCGCCGGGGCCAGCACCCCGGTGTTCACGCTGGCCAGGCGGTAGGGCACCAGCGGGCTCTCGGTCGGGGTCGTGATCCGCACCGTGCGCTCGTCGACGGCCTCCACGCCGCTGACCACGGTGGGGCTGAAGGCGCGGGCCGGCACCTCCGCGTCGAGGACGCTCCGCAGCGAGGTCACCACCGCGTCGGCGGTCAGCGCGGTGCCGTCCTGGAAGCGCACGCCCTCCCGCAGGGTGAACTCCCACTCCAGGGGCGCGACCTGCTCCCACTCCGTGGCCAGCGCCGGCACGACCTCGCCCTCGGCCTCGTCGTAGCGGGTCAGGGTCTCGAGGCACCCGGACAGGGACAGGATGTAAGCGGCGTCGCTCTCCAGCGCCCAGTCGGCGACCGGGGCGCGGAAGTTGTCCACCACGATCCGCTGGTCGCGGTCGGCGGCCGGGGCGCTCCCCCCGTCCTCGCCGCTGAAGCCACAGCCCGACAGGGCGAGAAGAGCCGCGAGCCCGACGGGCACCGCGGACCGGAGCGGAGTGCGCACGAGACCACCTCAGGTCGCCGCCCGGGGGGGCGGCAGGGAATAAGGACATGGAGGAGTTCGGTAAAACCCCCGGCACGAGGTTAGGGAAACCTAACCCCCGGGTCCACTCCGGCGGCGGGGCGCGTCACGAAGCGGCGCGGATTTCGCCGCCCGTCCCGGATGTGCTATGCGTCCCGGGCGCGTCCGGGCTGACACCGCCCCGGCGGCCTGGCAAGGTGGGGGACGGACACCTCCCAACCGGACGACCCCGAGGAACCCCCATGACGCAGCAGGCCGAGACGCCCCGCACGAGCCCCGCCGGGGAGTGGTGGCGCTCCGCGGTGATCTACCAGATCTATCCGCGCTCCTTCAACGACGGCAACGGTGACGGCATGGGCGACATCCCCGGCATCATCGACCGGCTGGACTACCTGGCGGACCTGGGCGTGGACGCCCTGTGGCTGTCCCCGTTCTACGTCTCCCCCCAGCACGACGCCGGCTACGACGTCTCCGACTACCGGGACATCGACCCCCGCTTCGGCACGCTCGAGGACTTCGACCGGATGCGCGCCCGCATGGCCGAGCTGGGCATGCGGCTGATCGTGGACCTCGTGCCGAACCACACCTCCAGCGAGCACGAGTGGTTCCGGTCGGCCGTGGCGGCCGGGCCCGGCAGCCCCGAGCGGGCGCGGTACATGTTCCGGGAGGGCCGCGGCGAGCACGGCGAGCTGCCGCCGAACAACTGGCGCTCCGTGTTCGGCGGCGAGGCGTGGACCCGGCTGCCGGACGGGCAGTGGTACCTGCACCTGTTCGACAGCACCCAGCCGGACCTCAACTGGGAGAACCCGGAGGTGTGGGAGGAGTTCCGCTCCGTCCTGCGCTTCTGGCTGGACCGCGGCGCGGACGGCTTCCGCGTGGACGTGGCCCACGGCCTGGTCAAGGCCGAGGGCCTGCCGGACTGGGACCACCAGGTGCGCATGGTCGAGGGCGAGCACGGCGCCCGGGAGCACGACGAGCCGGACACCCCCATGAGCACGGGCAGCCCCTACTTCGACCAGGACGGCGTGCACGAGGTCTACCGCGACTGGCACCGGGTGCTCGCCGAGTACGACGGCGACCGGATGATGGTGGCCGAGGCGTGGGTCGAGCCGGCTCACCGGCTGGCCATGTACGTGCGCTCCGACGAGATGCACCAGGCCTTCAACTTCGACTTCCTGGTCGCCGGGTGGGACTGGGCGCGGCTGTCCCGGGCGATCGGCGACTCGCTGGCGGAGTCCGCGAAGGTCGGGGCGCCCACCACGTGGGTGCTCTCCAACCACGACACGGTCCGGCACGTCTCCCGCTTCGGGCTCTCGGACCCGATCGCCTATCCCAAGGGGATCGACGCGCACAGCGAGCAGCCCGACCACGACCAGGGCCTGGCCAGGGGCCGCGCCGCGGCCCTCGTGGAGCTGGCGCTGCCGGGCTCCGCCTACCTGTACCAGGGGGACGAGCTGGGCCTGCCCGACCACACGGGCCTGCCCGCGGAGCTGCGGCAGGACCCGGCGTTCGCCCGCACCGGGGGCGAGGAGATCGGCCGCGACGGCTGCCGCGTGCCGCTGCCCTGGGCCGCCGGGGAGCCCGGCCACGGCTTCGGCCCCGAGCCGTGGCTGCCGCAGCCCGAGGCCTTCGGGGAGCTCGCGGCGGACCGGCAGGTGGGCGTTCCGGGGTCCACGCACACGCTGTACCGCACCGCCATCGCCCTGCGCCGGGAGCTCGGCCTGGGCCGGGGCGCGTTCGCCTGGCACGAGGCGCACGACGCCGCGACGGGCCTGCTCGCCTTCGTGCGCACCGCCGGGGACGGGCGGCGGGTGCTGGTGGCGGCGAACCTGGGCGCGGAGCCGGTGCCGCTGCCCGCCGGCGAGCTGCTCGTGGCCAGCCGGGAGGACGCCGTGGCCGACGGCGCGCTGCGGCCCGAGCGGGCGGTGTGGGTGCGCCTGGCGGACTGACCCGCGGCGGGTCAGTGGCTGGTGCGGCCCCGCTCCGAGGCGAGCACCGGGGCGAGCAGCCGGTCGGCCAGCGCCCCGGTCAGCACCGAGCAGACCGCCTTGTGCGCGAGGTCGACGGCCCGCTCCTGGGCGGGCCAGGTCGCCGGCGGGGCGCCCACGCCGGTCGCGTTCTCCACGGTCTGGTCGAAGGCGAGCCGGACCACGGTGTGCCACGCGTTCGCGGAGCCGCCGCGGATACCCGTGACCGCCCACACGCCGCGCAGGGCGCCCAGGGCGGCCCCGGTGCCGTAGTGCATCACGGAGTTCCAGCCCCGGGGCCGCTCGTCGTCGCCGGGGTGGCGCCCCAGGAGGGTCAGCAGGGCGCGGCCGGGGACGTAGGAGTCGGGGCGCCGGGTGAGGGCCTGCTCGGCCTTCTCCCCCACCACCATCCCGGCGGCGCCGAGCACGCCCGCCGCGGCGCCGATCCCGGCGGCGCGCAGCAGCACGTCCGGGCGGGAGGCGGCGGTCATGCCCGCCCCTCCTCGTCCTCGAGGCCCTGCCGCGCCAGGTCGCGGTCCAGTTCGGCGCCGGGCTCGACGACCACGCCGTCCTCACGCTGGTCCCCGACCGGACCGTGGCCGGGCTCCTGCTCCCGCTGCTGCTCGCTCATGGTCGCTCCCTCCGTTCGGCCCCCCGGCCCGGGCGGCCCGCGGCCAGTATAGGCAGGGAGCTGATCAGGAGGGGCCGGTCAGGAGGTGGGGGCGGGACCGCCGCAGCGCCGCTGCAGCCAGTCGTCGACCGGGGCGAGGGTGCGCTGCAGACCGGCGAGCTCGACCGGCTGCAGCGAGTCCCCCGCGGCGCGCAGGTCGGCCACGGCGGTGTCGAAGGCCGGCCGGAGGTCCGGGGGCATGCCGGGGGCGAGCTCCTGCACGGAGTCGGCGGCCCGGCCGGGGTCGAAGCCGGGGTCCGGCCCGTCGGTGGACAGCGGCACGAGCAGCAGGGCGGCGTAGGCGCCGGCGACGTCGAAGCAGGTCTCCGGGCCCGGGGAGTCCCCGGAGGCGGCCGGAGCCGGAGTGGAGGGGCCCGGGACCGGCTCCAGGACGAGCCCCGGCTGCTGCTGGCCGGTGCCGCAGCCGGTCAGGGCGAGCAGGCACAGCACCGCCGGAGCGAGGACTGCGCCGGGTGCGCTCGGGCGGCGGGACGGGCGGGTCACGGCTCCAGGATACGGAGCGAACCTCGGCGCGGGCTGGCAGCCGGCAAGGCGCCCGGGAACGAGAAGAACCGCCGCCCCCGAGGGGGACGGCGGTTCTTCGGTGGTGGCTCCGACCGGCGTCGATCCGGTGACCTTACGATTTTCAGTCGTACGCTCTACCAACTGAGCTACAGAGCCCCGGCACATCCGGGGCGGATATGCCGCGACGGCGTCGCACCGCGGAAAGACCTCTTCCGCTGTGAACGCCGCCTGAGCGACCCTGACGGGACTTGAACCCGCGACCTCCGCCGTGACAGGGCGGCACGCTAACCAACTGCGCTACAGGGCCTTGCTGTTTCCAACGAGGATTGATCTTACCAGCATTCCTCGCCGGTTGTGCAAATCGGTGGGCGGCCCACCTTCTTCGCGTACCCCCAACGGGATTCGAACCCGTGCCGCCGCCGTGAAAGGGCGGTGTCCTAGGCCGCTAGACGATGGGGGCCAGAACGCCCGCGCCGGGGGCCGCGGACGCGACGTCCGATGGCTCCGGCACGGGAGAAACCGGGTACAGCTTAGGGCTTCGCCGGGAGTTCGCACAATCGCGGGGCCGCGGTGCGCCCGGGGCGCGCGTGGGGTAGGAAGGGGAGGGTGATCGAGATGACCCGCCAGGAGTTCGACGGCGCCGTCGACGACGCCATCGACCTCATCCCGGACGAGCTGTTCCGGGCCATGGACAACGTGGTGATCCTCGTCGAGGAGGAGCCGCCCGGGCACGCGCCGGAGCTGCTCGGGCTCTACGAGGGCGTGCCCCTCACCGCCCGGGACGGCGGCTGGGGGGCCGGGTCCCTGCCGGACCGGATCTTCGTCTACCGCGGCCCCCTGCAGCGCATGTGCGCCGGGCGGGAGGAGCTCGTGGAGGAGATCACGGTGACCGTCATCCACGAGGTCGCCCACCACTTCGGCATCGACGACGAGCGGCTGCACGAGCTGGGCTGGGGCTGAGCCGGCCTCCTCAGGCGTCCCAGGGGCGGACGTCGTCGAGGTCGAAGTCCTTGCGGGTCTCGATCCGCTGGTCGTAGCGGTCCGGGACGATCAGCACCGGGCCGGCCGCGTTGTGCAGCACCCCCTGGGAGGTGGAGCCCAGCAGCATGCCCGCGAAGCCGCCCCGCCCCCGGGTGCCGAGCACCACGAGGGAGTTCCTGCGGGTCTGCTCCACCAGGACCTGCACCGGCGGGCCGTCGGCCAGCTCCGAACCGATCTCGAGGTCCGGGAACCAGCTCCTGAGCCACGCCACCCCGCCGCCGAGGGCCCGGGCGACGTCCTCGTACATCACCTCGAAGTCCACGGCCGTGGGCATCCAGGCCAGGGCCCCGCTCACGGGCGGGAGCGCGCACACCACGGTCAGGGGGACCCCGAGGAGGCGCGCCTCCTCGGCGGCGTAGAGCATGGCCGCCCGGGCCTGCGCCGAGCCGTCCGAGCCGACGACCACGCGGTCCACGAGGGCCCGGTCGGTGGTGAGCTCCTCCGCGCCCTGGTGCTCCTGGGACCAGGGCAGGGGCACCACCCCGGTGGGGCACCGGGCGTGCGCCGGCACCGCCGTGGAGACGGTGCCCAGCAGCCGGCCCAGCAGCCCGCCCCGGCCGCGGGAGCCGAGGACCATCAGCTCGGCCGTGCGGCTGAGCTCGAGCAGGGCGCCGGAGGGGTCGCCCGTCTCGACCGTGGCGCGCAGCTCCACCCCCACGGGGCGGACCTGGTCCGCGGCGTGGTTCAGCAGCTCCTCGACGCCCCGGGTCAGCGCCGCCTCGTCCACGGTGGCGTAGCCGGTGTCGAACCCGGAGCCCGAGAACACGGGCACGCTGTAGGCGGTGACCAGGCGCAGGGGCAGGCCGCGGCGGCGGGCCTCCCGGGCCGCCCAGCGCAGGGCGCCGAGGCTCTGCTCGGAGCCGTCGACGCCCACGACGACCTCTCCGGCGGCGTCCCGGGCGCGGCGCTGCCCCCCGCCGGCCGCGGAGCGCCGGCGCACGGCCTCCTCCCCCAGGCTGGTGTCGCGGCGCTCCTCGCGCTCCGGGGACGGGTGCTCGGTCATGGTGCTGCCTCCTGTGCGCGGCCTCCGCCCCGGCGGCTCCGTCGCGGACCGGGGCTCCGCCTCCGATGGTACGCGCGGACGGGCCGCGGCCGGCGCTCCCGGCGGCGGCCGATCGGGGTCCGGGGTGAGAAGATGAGGGCGCACTGTGCACCCGCCTGCGAGGAAGGACGGTCCCGCCGATGAGCGAGGTCTCGTTGCCCGACGCCCTGCCCGGGGAGATCGGGACGGCCGAGTGGGCCACGTGGGGCAGGACGCACGCCGTCACCCCCCGGCACGTCCTGCGCCCGTCCTCGGTGGCGGAGCTCGCCGAGGGCGTGGCCGCCGCCGCACGGCGGGGCCTGGGCGTGCGCGCCGTGGGCTCCGGCTGCAGCTTCTCGGCGCTGCCCCTGGCGCCCGAGGTGATGGTCGAGCTCACCGCGCTGACCGGGCTCACCGCGGTGGACGTCGAGCAGCGCCGGGCCACGGTCCTGGCGGGCACCACGATCCGGGCGCTCAGCAAGGAGCTGGACGCCCACGGCCTGGCGATGACCAGCCTGCCGGACAGCGACTGGCAGACGATCGCCGGCGCGGTCTCGACCAGCACCCACGGCACCGGCCTGGCCTTCGGCTCCCTCTCGGCCCAGGTGGTGGCCCTGACCCTGGTCACCGCCCGGGGCGAGCTCGTGGAGTGCTCCGCCGAGCGGCGCCCCGAGCTGTTCCAGGCGGCGCGGGCCGGGCTGGGCGCCCTGGGGGTCCTCGCGAGCGTGACCCTGGCCTGCGAGCCGGCGTTCCGGCTGCACGCCGCCGAGATCCGGGAGCCGCTCGGCCAGCTGGTGGACAGCGTGGGGTCGCGGATGGCCGGGGCGGACCACTTCGAGTTCTACTGGATGCCGGGGACCGCCACCGCCCAGACCCGCATCCTCACCCGGCTGCACAAGCTCCCGGACTCCTACACCCGGCCCGGCTCCCCCGTGGCGCGCACCGTGCGCCGGATCGACGACGTCCTGCTGCGCAACACCCTCACGGCCGGGCTCAACCAGCTGGCCACGGCGCTGCCGCGCTCCACGCCCGGGCTGAACCGGGTCGACGCCCTCACGAACAGCCCGCGGCAGTACAGCGACCTCTCCTTCCGGGTGTTCACCGTCCCGCGCCGGGTCCGCTTCGTCTCCACGGAGTACGCGCTGCCCGTGGAGGAGCTGGGCGTGGCCTTCCGGGAGCTGCAGACGCTCGTCGAGCGCCGCGGCTACGCCTTCTCGCTGCCCGTGGACGTGCGCTGCTCCGCCGCCGAGGACGCCTGGCTCGCGCCCGCCCACGGCCGGGACACCGCCTGGATCGCGCTGCGGCAGTACTGGCGGCGCTACGACCCGAAGGTCTTCGCCGCGGCGGAGGAGATCTTCGTGGACCACGGCGGGCGCCCGCACTGGGGCACCGTGCACACCCGGGACGCCGCGTACCTGCACGCGGTCTACCCGCGCTTCCAGGACTTCCTCGACGCCCGCGCCGCCGCCGATCCGGACGGGGTCTTCCTCAACGACCACGTCCGGGGGCTGCTGGGGCTCTGACCCTCCCGGACGGCGCCGGCACCGCCCCCGGGACGCGCGGAGGGCCGCGTCCTGCTCGGGCAGGACGCGGCCCCGGGGCCCGTTCGGCTCAGACGGTCGAGGAGACCGGCTCGGGCGCGCCCTCCCGGGAGACGCTGACCATCTCCTCGCGCTCGACCACCTTGACCCGCTCGCGCGGGTTGCCCTCGGCGTCGTGCGAGGACTGGCCCAGCCCCTGCTCGTACTCGTCCAGGGCCAGCCACCCCTCCCACGTGGTGTACTCGACGCCGCGGGCCTCGAGCACCTCGTTGACGGATTCGGGGTCGGGGCGGGTGGCGCCGGGCAGCACGGGGCGGTCCTCCAGCAGGTGGGTGACCGTCTCCAGGGCGTCGGACTTGGTGGCGCCGATCAGCCCCACCGGTCCGCGCTTGATCCACCCGGTGGCGTAGAGCCCGTGCAGCACCGTGCCGTTCTCGGCCAGGACGCGGCCCTCCACGTTGGGGATCACGCCGCGGCCGTCGTCGAAGGGCAGCTCCGGCAGCCGGGAGCCCAGGTAGCCGACGGCGTGGTAGACGGCCTGCACCGGGTAGTCGACGTACTCGCCGGTCCCGGACACGGAGCCGTCCCCGTTGAGCCGGGTCCGCTCCATGCGCAGCCCGGTGACCCGGCCGTCCTCGCCCAGGACCTCGCGGGGGCTCTGCAGGAAGTGCAGGTGCAGGCGCCGGGAGGCAGTCCTCGGGGAGTCGTCGGCCCGCCACTTCTCGAGGGTCTTGACCATCACCTTGACCTGGTTGTTCTCGGCGATGGCCTGCTCGGAGCCCTCGTCGTAGTCGAAGTCCTCGTCGTAGACGACGATGTCGACGTCGCGCGACTTGGCGAGCTCGCGCAGCTCCAGCGGGGTGAACTTCACCTGGGCGGGGCCGCGGCGGCCGAAGATGTGCACGTCCGTGACCGGGGAGGCCTTCAGGCCCTGGTAGACGTTGCCGGGGATCTCGGTGACGAGCATGTCGTCGGCGTGCTTGGAGAGCACCCGGGCGACGTCGAGGGCCACGTTGCCGTTGCCGATGACCGCGACCTCCCGGGCCTCGAGCGGCCAGGTGCGCGGGAAGTCCGGGTGCCCGTCGTACCAGGCGACGAACTCGGCGGCGCCGTGGACGCCCTCGAGGTCGTTGCCGGGGATGTTCAGCGGGGCGTCGTAGACGGCGCCGGTCGCGAAGATCACCGCGTCGTAGTGGGCGCCGAAGTCGGCGAGGGTCAGGTCCCGGCCGAACTCCACGTTGCCGAAGAAGCGGATGTCGCCGCGGCCCAGGATGGCGCGCAGCGCGGTGATGATGCCCTTGATGCGGGGGTGGTCGGGGGCCACGCCGTAGCGGATCAGCCCGAACGGGGTCGGGTAGCGGTCGAACAGGTCGATGCTGACCTCGAGCTCCCCGTTCTTCACGGGCTCGGACTTGGTGAGCATGTCCGCGGCGTAGATGCCGGCCGGGCCGGCGCCGATCACGGCGACGCGCAGGGGGCGGGTGGTGGTGTCAGCCACAGGGTTCCTTTCGATTGCGCGCACGGCGTGCACCGCGCGCGTCGTAGACCGGGTCCAAGTTTAGTGAAGTCGCCCCAGGATCTCCTGGGTGAGGATGCTCACGACCGGTGGCCGAGCAGCCCCCGGCCGCGCAGCAGCCGGCGTTCCACGGGGTTGAAGAACAGCAGCTCCACGAGGATGCCGACGGCGAGGATCGACAGGACCGCGACCATCACCACCGCCATGTTGGAGACGGTGCGGCCCTGTTCCAGCAGGGAGCCCAGGCCGAAGCCGATCGAGCCGCCGATCGCGATGAGCTCGGCCCCCATCAGCGAGCGCCAGGAGAAGGCCCAGCCCTGCTTGAGCCCGGCGACGTAGCCGGGCAGGGCCGCGGGGAGCACCACCTTGCTGGCCATGGTCCAGCCGCGGGCCCCGAGCACGTGCCCGGCCCGGCGCAGCTGGGGCGGGATCTGGTCCACCCCCGCGAGCATGCCGTTGACGATGGACGGGATGGCGCCCATGAGCACCACGAAGTACACGGTGGCGTCGGAGAGCCCGAACCAGATGATCGCGGCGGGCACCCAGGCGATGGAGGGCAGCACCTGCAGGCCCGAGATGATGGGGCCCACGGCGTCGCGCAGGGCGCGCCGCTGGGCGATGAGCAGCCCCAGCGGCGTGGCCACCGCCGCGGCCACCAGGAAGCCGCTGATCCCCCGCCACAGGCTCGTGCCGAGGGCGCCCAGGACCGTGCCGTCGGCGAGGAGCGCGGCGAACTGCCGCCCGACGTCCAGCGGGCCCGGCATGACGTCCGGCCGGGGGCCGAGGAGGGCGACGAGCAGCTGCCACAGCAGCAGCCCGGCCAGCAGGGCGACCAGCGGCGGGGCCACCTTGGTGCGGAAGACCACCCCGGCCGGGGTCCTGCGCGTGCGCTCGGTCTGCAGGGCGTCCAGGCCGGCGAGCTCCTCGCCGGCGCCGTCCCGCCCGGCGGGCGGCACCGGGAGCGGCCCGGAGGCCGTGCGCTCCGGCGCCCGGGGCGCGCGGGGCGGGGCCGGCGGCGCGGCCGGGACCTCGGGCGGGGCGGTGTCATTTCGCATGGCGGCTGATCTCCTCACGCAGACGTGCGGTGATGGTGCGGGTCAGCTCGGCGAGGGTGTCGTCGAGCGACTGGGCGCTGCCCTCGAAGCCGTAGGACTCGGGGTCCTTCCACGGCCGGGTGTCCCACTCCTGGACCACCTGACCGGGGCGGGAGGACATCAGCAGCACCCGCTGGCCCAGCCGCACGGCCTCGGCGACGTTGTGGGTGATGAACACGATCGTGCGCCCGGTGGCCCGCCACACGCGCAGCAGCTCCTCGTGCAGCAGGTCCCGGGTGATGGCGTCCAGCGCGGAGAACGGCTCGTCCATGAGCAGGACCTCCCGCTCCTGGGCCAGGGCCCGGGCCAGGGCCACGCGCTGGCGCATCCCGCCCGAGAGCTCGTGCGGGCGCTTGTCCGCCGCGTGCGGCAGCCGGACCAGCTCGAGCAGCTCCTCGGCCCGCGCCCGCCGCTGCGCGGCGGGGACGCCGCGCAGCTCCAGGGCGAGCTCCACGTTGCGCCGCGCGGTGAGCCACGGGAACAGCGCGGCGTCCTGGAACATCAGGGCCGCTCCCTCCGCGGGGACGGTCACCGAGCCGGCGGTCGGCTCCTCGAGCCCGGCCACGATGTTCAGCAGCGTCGACTTGCCGCAGCCCGAGGCGCCGAGCAACGCGACGAACTGCCCGCGCTCCACGTCGAGGTCCACGTCCTGCAGGACCGGCCCGTCCTCGGGGGAGAAGCTCTTGCCCAGCCCCTGCAGCCGGATCGCGGTGGTGGTCGCGGTGCTCATGAGCGCTCCTCCGAGCCGTCGCGGACGCGGTCGAGGGCCGTGGTGTCCACGAGGCCGTCCAGGGAGGCGTCGTCCGTGGTGCCCGCCGCCACGCCGTCGGCCAGCAGCTGGGGGTAGGCGTCCGCGAGGGGGTCCGTGGTCCACTCGATCGCCTCGAGGGCGCCCGCGACCGTCTCCTCGGGCAGGGTCTCGGTCTGCGCCCGCTCGAGGCCCCGGTTCAGGGTCGAGGCCAGCAGCGCGGGGTCGTCCTCGTGCTCGTCCAGCCAGTCCACGGACCGCTGCAGGCCCCGCACGAGCTCCTCGACCGTTCCCGGGTGGCGCTCGAGGTAGTCCTTGCGCACCACCAGGACGGTGGTGGGATAGCGCCCGTCCGCCCAGAGGTCGCGCTCGTCCACGAGGACCCGGGCGCCGTCCTGCACCGCGCGGGTGGCCCACGGCTGGGGCAGCCAGGCCCCGTCCACGCGTCCCTGGCGCAGCATGGAGATGGTCTGGCCGTTGGCCATGGGGGTGATGGCCACGGCGCGCCCACCGTCGCCGTCCGCCTCGTAGCCCTGCTCGGTGAGCCAGGTGCGCAGGGCCACGTCCTGCGTGCCCCCGTACTCGGGGCTCGCGACGGTGCGCCCGGCCAGGTCCTCGGCGCTCGTGACGCCAGGGCCGACCACGAACTGCGCCCCGCCGGACGCCGCGCCCGCGACCACGGCGAGCGAGCGGCCCTGGGAGCGGACGAAGGAGTTGATCGCGGGGTTGGGGCCCACGAAGGCGGCGTCGATCGACCCGGCGTTCATGGCCTCCACCGCGGTGGGGCCGCTGTTGAAGACCTGGGTGGACAGCGTCGTGTCCCCCAGCTCCTCCGCGAAGTCGCCGTTTTCGAGCCCGACGAGGGCCGGTCCGTGCGTGAGGTTGCCGAAGTAGCCCAGCCGCAGCTCGGCCGCGTCGGAGGTCTCCACCGCGGTCCGCTCCCAGGCCGCCAGCGTCCCGTTGGCGCGCAGCACGGTGGCGGCGACCGTCAGGGCGGCCAGGAGGGCGAGGGCGGTCAGCACCAGCGGCCAGCCCGGGCGACGGCGGCCCGCGGCGGGGCGCCCGCCGTCGCCGGCCGTCACCGTGGTGAGGGCCGGCGGCTGCTGCCGGTCCACCTCAGGCGTCCCGCACGAGTCCGGCGGCGAGCGTGTTGCCGGTGGCGGGGTCGACGAGCAGGAAGGCGCCGGTGCGCCGCAGCCGGTCGTACGGGTCGACGGGCAGCGGGGAGGCCAGCCGCAGCCGGACCCGTCCGATGTCGTTGAGCTCCAGGGTCGCGGCGTCCCGCAGCTCGAGCTCCTCGAGGTCCAGGCGCCCGTCGAGGTCCTGCACCATGGCCTGGACCGTGGCGGCGCCGTGCTTGACGAGCACGCGGGCGCGCGGCTGCAGGGGTCGCTCGCCGAGCCAGGCCACCGAGGCGACCAGGTCCCGGGTGGGCTCCGGGAGCTCGTCGTCGGCGCTCGCGAGGAGGTCGCCGCGGGCGATGTCGATGTCGTCGGCCAGCCGCAGCGTCACGGACAGCGGGGCGGCGGCCTCCGGGAGCTGCTCGCCGGGCAGGGGCGCGCCCGGGGCCGGGGCGGTGCCGGCCACGTCGATGCCGGTGACCGTGGTGCGCCGCCCGGCGGGCAGCACCACGACCTCGTCGCCGACCGCGACCGTGCCGGAGGCGATCTGCCCGGCGTAGCCGCGGTAGTCGCGCAGGGCCTCGGCGTCCGCGCCGGGCGCCGTGCCGCCCTGCGGGCGGATGACGTACTGGACGGGGAGGCGGAAGGGGCGGGCGGTGCCGCGCCCGGACTCGTCGACCGTGGGCAGCTCCTCGAGCACGCGCAGCAGCGGGCGCCCGGTGTACCAGGGGGTGCGCCCGGAGGGCTCCACCACGTTGTCGCCCTCGAGGGCGGAGACGGGCACCACGTGCACGTCCTCGATCCCCAGCCGGGCGGCGATGCCGGTGGCGTCGGCGGCGACCCGGTCGAAGACCTCCCGGTCGTAGTCGACGAGGTCGATCTTGTTCACCGCGACCACCACGTGCGGGACGCGCAGCAGCGAGACGACGGCCAGGTGCCGGCGGGTCTGCTCGACCACCCCGTGCCGGGCGTCCACGAGCAGCACGACGGCGTCGGCCGTCGAGGCCCCCGTGACCGTGTTCTTCGTGTACTGCACGTGGCCGGGGCAGTCGGCGAGGATGAAGGAGCGGCGGTCGGTGGCGAAGTAGCGGTAGGCCACGTCGATCGTGATGCCCTGCTCCCGCTCGGCGCGCAGCCCGTCGGTCAGCAGGGCGAGGTCGAGCCGTCCGGTGCCGCCGCCGAAGCCGCGCTCGGCCGAGGTGCGGCCCACGGCCTCGAGCTGGTCGGCGAGGATCGCCTTCGCGTCGTGCAGCAGCCGGCCCACCAGGGTGGACTTGCCGTCGTCGACGGACCCGGCGGTCGCGAAGCGGAACAGCGAGCCGGGGTCGATGGTCGGGACCTGCTCGGCGGCGGAGGCCTGCGGGGTCACGGTGCTGGGGGAAGTCATGTCTAGAAGTACCCGTCCTTCTTGCGGTCCTCCATGGCGGCCTCGGAGATCCTGTCGTCCGCGCGGGTGGCCCCGCGCTCGGTCAGCGTGGACACGGCGACCTCGGCCACCACGTCGGCCACGGTGCCCGCGTCGGAGAGCACCGCCCCGGTGCAGGACATGTCGCCCACGGTGCGGTAGCGCACGCTGCGCCGCTCGACCGCCTCGGCGGCGGAGGGGGCGGAGAACTCGCCCACGGCCATCCACATCCCGTCGCGGCGGAACACCTCGCGCTCGTGGGCGTAGTAGATCGGCGGCAGCTCGATGTTCTCCCGCTCGATGTAGCGCCAGATGTCCAGCTCGGTCCAGTTGCTGATGGGGAACGCCCGCACGTGCTGGCCGGCGGTGTGCCGGCCGTTGTAGAGGTTCCACAGCTCGGGCCGCTGGTTGCGCGGGTCCCACTGGCCGAACTCGTCGCGCAGGGACAGGATCCGCTCCTTGGCGCGGGCCTTGTCCTCGTCGCGGCGGCCGCCGCCGAACACGGCGTCGAACCGGTTCTCGGCGATGGCGTCCAGCAGGGGCACGGTCTGCAGCGGGTTGCGGGTGCCGTCGGCGCGCTCGAGCAGCCGGCCGTCGTCGATGTAGTCCTGCACGGACGCCACGACCAGCCGGATGCCCAGCCGCGCCACGGTGCGGTCCCGGAAGTCGAGGACCTCGGGGAAGTTGTGCCCGGTGTCCACGTGCAGCACGGGGAAGGGGATCCGGCCCGGCCAGAAGGCCTTGGCGGCCAGGTGCAGCATGACCACCGAGTCCTTCCCGCCGGAGAACAGCATGGCGGGGCGGTCGAACTCCGCCACGACCTCGCGCAGGATGTGGATGGACTCGGCCTCGAGCGCGTCGAGGCTGCTGTGCACGCCGGCCTCCGCGGGGGCCGGGGCGGTGCTGGGGGTGGTCACGTTCGCCTCCGTCGTCGTGGGTGCGCTCACAGGTGGATCCCGCACTCGATCTTGTCCTGGCCGGACCAGCGGCCCGCGCGCGGGTCCTCGCCCGGTGCGGTGGGACGGGTGCAGGGGGCGCAGCCGATGGAGAGGTAGCCCTCCGCCATCAGCGGGTTCGTCGGGATTCCGTGGTCCTGCGACCACTGGACCAGCTCGTCGAGGGTCCAGCGGACCATCGGGTTGACCTTGACGAGCTTGTGCGTCTCGTCGAAGGTCACCATCGGCGCGTTGGTGCGGGTCCAGGACTCGTCGCGGCGCACGCCGGTGAACCAGACCTCGTAGCCCTCGAGGGACTTCTTGAGCGGGGCCACCTTGCGGATCGCGCAGCACAGGCCGGGGTCCCGGGCGAAGAGGTCCTTGCCGTGCTTCTCGTCCTGCTCCGCCACGGTGAGCTCCGGCAGGGCGTCGACCACGGTGATGTCGAGCATGTGCGCCACGGCGTCGCGGGTGCCGATGGTCTCCGGGAAGTGGTAGCCGGTCTCCAGGAAGAGCACGTCCACGCCGGGCAGCTGCTCGGCGACGAGGGCCGGCAGCACGGCGTCGGCCATCGAGCAGGCCACGGTGACGTTGCGCAGGTCGAAGTTCTCCGCGACCCAGCGGATCGCCTCTTCCGTGGACGCCTCGCCGGCGGCGGGCACACGGCCCTCGGCGTCCAGCTCGGCGTGCAGCGCGGCGGCGCCCTCCGCCGCGAGCGCGCGCAGCTGCTGCTCGTCGCGCAGCGCGGGGCGGGTGCCCGTGTCGGTGCTGGTCATGCGAGTTCACTCTCCTCGACCCGGTGGGTCCACTCGGCGAAGGTCTCGTGCTCGGTGCGCTGGGCCAGGAAGCGACGGACGAGCGTCTCGACGTAGTCGGCCAGGTCGTCCTGGAACACCTTCAGGCCGCGCACGGTGCGGCCCAGCCCGGCCTCGGCCCGGTCGTCGGCGGCGAGCCCGCCGCCCAGGTGCACCTGGTAGCCGGGCTTCTGCCCGCCGTCCTCGGTGGGCAGCAGCTGGCCCTTGAGCCCGATGTCCGCGGTCTGGATCCGGGCGCAGGAGTTGGGGCAGCCGTTGACGTGCATCGAGATCGGGTGGGGCAGCTCCACGCCGTCGAGCCGCCGCTCGAGCTCGTCGATGGTCTCCGAGGCGGTCTGCTTGGTCTCGACGATCGCGAGCTTGCAGAACTCGATGCCGGTGCAGGCCACCGTCGAGCGGCGGAACGCGGAGGGCCGCGCCTGCAGGTCCAGGGCGTCGAGGTCGGCGACGGCGCTCTCGACGTCGCCCTCCTCGATGTCGAGGAGCACGAGCTTCTGGTGCGGGGTGGTGCGCAGCCGGTCGGAGCCGTACTTCTCCATAACGTCGGCAAGCTCCAGAAGCTTCCGCCCGGAGACGCGGCCCACGCGCGGGGCCACGCCGATGTAGTACCGGCCGTCCTTCTGCCGGTGCACGCCGATGTGGTCGCCCGGGGCGGCGGCCTTCTCGGGCGCGGGCCCGTCCGCGAGCTCGTAGCCCAGGTACTCGTCCTGGAGCACCTGGCGGAACTTCTCGGGGCCCCAGTCGGCCATCAGGAACTTCAGGCGCGCGCGGTTGCGCAGGCGCCGGTAGCCGTAGTCGCGGAAGATGCTGGTGACCCCGGCCCACACCTCGGGGGCCTGCTCCTCGGTCACGAAGGCCCCGAGGCGCTCCCCGAGGCGCGGCACCACGGACAGGGCGCCGCCGACCCACAGGTCGTAGCCCGGGCCCAGCTCGGGGTGGACCACGCCGACGAGCGAGATGTCGTTGATTTCGTGGACGACGTCGAGGGAGGGGTGGCCGGTGATCGCCGTCTTGAACTTGCGCGGCAGGTTGGAGAACTCCGGGGAGCCGATCCAGGTGGACTTGATCCGCTCGATCACCGGGGTGGGGTCGATGATCTCGTCCTCGGCGATCCCGGCCAGCGGGGAGCCCAGGAGCACGCGCGGCACGTCGCCGCAGGCCTCGACGGTGTCCAGGCCCGAGTCCTCGAGCCGCCGCCAGATCTCGGGGACGTCCTTGACGTCGATCCAGTGGTACTGGATGTTCTGCCGGTCGGTGATGTCGGCCGTGTCCCGGGCGAAGTCCGCCGAGATCTGCCCGAGCACGCGCAGCTGCTCGCGGGTCAGGGCCCCGCCGTCGAGCCGGACGCGCATCATGAAGTACTTGTCCTCGATCTCGGCGTCGGACAGGGACCCCGTCTTCCCGCCGTCCACGCCCGGCCTGCGCTGGGTGTAGAGCCCCCACCAGCGGAACCGCCCGTGCAGGTCCTGGGGGTCGATCGAGTCGAAGCCCTCCTTCGAGTAGACCTCCTCGATGCGGGCGCGCACGTTGAGCCCGTCGTCGGCCTGCTTGAAGACCTCGTTGGGGTTGAGGGGCTCGCGGCCGTCGACCTTCCACTGCCCCTCGGGCTTGGGCTTCCGGGCAGCGCGGGGCGCACGGGTCGTCTGAGTCATGCCCTCGATTGTTCGCGGCTCGCCCCGGACAGTCACGCCGACCGTCACAAACCGCCATGAACGGACCTGACGTGACACAGAGCTGGACACCGGAGCCGGGATGTGCAATAGGGTTCGGGTGTCCTCAGGCGGTGGGCCGGCCCCCGGCCAGCCGGGCCGCGGCGTCGTCGACGTGCTCGGCGTCCACCAGGACGTCGTAGGCGTCGGCCTCGAGGCCCTGGACGCTGCGGAAGTCGCGGCGCCCGCCGGTCGCCGCGTGGCCCACGAGACCGAGGACCAGGCCCCAGACGGCGCCCAGCGCCACGCCCCACAGCACCACGGACAGCCAGCCGCCCACGGTGAACAGGCCCAGGAGCAGCCCCACGAACAGGCCCAGCCACGCCCCGGAGGCCATGCCGTAGAGGGCGGCCCTCCCGTTGGTCATCCGGCCCGTGACCTGCTCGACCGAGCGCAGCCCGGTGCCGACCACGCGCACGTGCTCGACCGGGAACCCCGCGTCGGAGAGGGCGTCGACGATCTGCTGCGCCTCGGCGTAGGTGGGCACCGTCCGCAGCACCCGGAAGTTGCCGGAGGAGGTGGGAGGGATCGATGAGGGCTGGGTCATGGCTCTACTCCTGTTCCGTCGTGCTGGGCGCGGGGTCCGGCGCCGCACGCGCGGTGCGGCCGCCGCCAGGTGCAACGGGATCCGCCGGGCGCCTGTTCCGCCCGGCGGGGGGCGGCGTCGTCCCGGTCCGGGTGCGCACCGCGACACCGCCGGGCGGGACCGGTAATGTTCCCCCGGTGGCACGCGGATCCGGCCGCTGCTCCGGGGCCGCCGTCGAGCCCGCCCTGTCCCGTCGAGTGCCCTTAGGACCGCCATGGCATCCTCCGCCTCCGTTCCCACGGAGACCCCCTCCCGTCCGCCGCGCAACGGCCTGGACCGCTTCTTCCGGATCAGCGAGCGCGGCTCCTCCGTGACCGGCGAGGTCCGCGGCGGCGTGGCCACGTTCATCGCGATGAGCTACATCGTGGTCCTCAACCCGCTGATCCTGGGCTACGGCCCGGACGGGGCGGGCAACACCCTCGGCGCCGAGCGGGTCGCGGCCGTCACGGCGCTCGTGGCCGGTGTCATGACCATCCTGATGGGCCTCGTCGCGCGCTCGCCGTTCGCGATCGCCACCGGCCTGGGGGTGAACGCGTTCCTGGCGGTGACGATCGTGACCACCCCGGAGCTGACCTGGCCGCAGGTGATGGGGCTGGTCGTGTGGGCGGGCGTGATCATGTTCGTCCTGGTGCTCACCGGCTTCCGCACCGCGGTGTTCAACGCCGTGCCGCCGTCGCTGAAGACCGCGATCGTCGTGGGCATCGGGCTGTTCATCGCCCTGATCGGCTTCGTGAACGCCGGCTTCGTGCGCCGCATCCCGGACGCCGCCGGCACCACCGTGCCCGTGCAGCTGGGTGACGGCGGGACGCTGCTGGGCTGGCCCATGCTCACCTTCGTCGTGGGTCTGCTGCTGACCGTGGCCCTCATGGTGCGCAACGTCCGCGGCGCGATCCTGATCGCCGTGGTCCTCACCACGGCCCTCGCCCACGTGCTGGAGGCGGTCGTCCCGTCCGGCTCCTCGGTGGAGAGCCCCACCGGGTGGTCGCTCGTGGTGCCCGCGGCCCCCACGTCCTTCGTCGCCCTCCCGGACCTCTCCCTCGTGGGCGCGGTCGCCCCGCTGGAGGCGTTCCGCAGCCTCGGCGCCCTCGCGGCGCTGCTGCTGGTCTTCACGATCCTGCTCTCGATCTTCTTCGACGCGATGGGCACCATGGTGGGGCTCTCCCAGCAGGCCGGCCTGGTGGGCCGCAACGGGCAGATCGAGAACGTGGACCGGGTGCTGCTCGTGGACGCCGCGGGCGCGATCGCGGGCGGCGCGGGCTCCGTGTCCTCCAACCAGATCTTCGTGGAGTCCTCCACCGGCATCGCCGACGGCGCCCGCACCGGCCTGGCCAACGTGGTCACCGGCGTGCTGTTCCTGCTCGCGATGTTCATCACGCCCCTGGTCAACGTGGTGCCGTTCGAGGCCGTGGCCCCGGCCATGGTCGTGGTCGGCTTCCTCATGGCCAAGCAGGTGGTGCGCATCGAGTGGGAGGACTGGGGCCTGGCCGTGCCGTCCTTCCTGACCTTCGCCGTCATGCCCTTCACGTACTCGATCGCCGACGGCATCGGCGCCGGCTTCGTCTCCTACGTCTTCATCCGCCTGGTGCAGGGCCGCGGCCGCGAGGTCCACGCGCTGATGTACGTGGTGGCCGCGGCCTTCGTGGTGTTCTTCGGCAAGGGCGTGGTGGAGGGCTGGCTCGCCTGACCGGCTCCTCCTCCCCCCGCTCCCCCCGCGGGCTGCGGCCGCGCGCGGGGCGGGGGAGGATGGGGGCATGATCGACGACGACGCCCGCTGCCCGTGCGGCACCGGGGAGAGCTACGGCGCGTGCTGCGGGCGCTTCCACCGCGGCCGCACCGCGCCCACCGCCGAGCTGCTGATGCGCTCCCGCTTCAGCGCCTTCGCCGCCGGGGACGAGGCCTACCTGCTGGCCACCTGGCACCCCGGCACGCGTCCGGGCTCCGTGGCGCTGGACCCGGACGTGGACTGGTACCGGCTCGACGTGCACGCCGCCGACGGCGGCGGGCCCTTCGCGCGCGAGGGCCGGGTGGAGTTCAGCGCCCACTGGCGCGACGGCTCCGGGGGGCGCGGCCGGCAGCGGGAGAGCTCCCGGTTCGTGCGCGAGGACGGCCGGTGGTTCTACGTGGACGGCAGCCCCGCCTGAGCCGGCCGGCTCAGGCGTCCTCGAGGTCGGCCAGCACGCAGAACTCGTTGCCCTCCGGGTCGGCCAGCACCACCCACGTCACCTCGGGGCCCTGCCCCACGTCCACCCGGCGCGCCCCGAGGGACTCCAGCCGCGCCACCTCCCGGTCCTGGTCGGTGTCCGCCGCCCGGAGGTCGAGGTGTAGCCGGTTCTTGGCGGTCCTCGGCTCCGGCACGAGCAGGAAGTCCAGGTGCGGGCCCGTGCCCGCCGCGGGCGCGATCCCCACGTAGCCCTCGGCCTCGCCGTGGACCACGTAGTCCAGGGCGGCGCACCAGAAGCGGGCCAGGGCCGCGGGGTCGCGGCAGTCGACGACGACGGAGGACAGGGTGCTGGTCATGGGCCCAGCCTAGGCCCGGGGCCGCCGCCGGGAAAGGCGCTGCAGGAGCGGGCGGGCGCGCTGGAGGACCGGCCAGTACGTGCCCGGGAACAGCCGCGCCACCAGGTCCGGCAGCACCGCGCTGGGGGCCACCAGCAGCCGGCCCCGGCGCCGCTCCACCGCCCCCAGGATGTCCGCGGCCGCCCGCTCGGCCGGATAGCTCAGCAGCGCGGCGAAGTCCTCGCGGCCGGCCGCGGCCTGGGCGGCCGGCACGCCGGCCGGGGTGCGGGCGGACTCGGCGATCCGGGTCCGCACCCCGCCGGGGTGGACCACGGTGACGCCCACCCGCCCGGCCAGCTCGTGGCGCAGCCCCTCCGTGAAGCCGCGCAGGGCGTACTTGCTGGCGGAGTAGGCCACCTGCCCGGGCGGGGCGATGAGCCCGAACAGGCTGGAGAGGTTGACGAGGTGGCTGCCGGGGGTGGCGAGCAGGGCGGGCAGCAGCCGGCGGGTGAGGACCACCGGGGCCCGGAAGTTGATGTCCATGAGGCGGTCGAACTCCTCGGCGGAGACCTGCTCGAAGGTGCCGCCGAGGGCCACGCCGGCGTTGTTGACGAGCAGGTCGATGCGCGGGTGTTCGGCCAGGATCCGCTCGGCGACGCCGGGCAGCGCG
The DNA here is from genome assembly GCF_053711175.1 of Kocuria sp. KH4. Lineage (NCBI taxonomy): Bacteria > Bacillati > Actinomycetota > Actinomycetes > Micrococcales > Micrococcaceae > Kocuria > Kocuria sp. KH4. The sequence goes on along the minus strand of NZ_JBSJYX010000018.1, from coordinate 35,400 downwards.
GGAAGCTCGGCCAGGTCCGCCACCACGGTGGACACCCGCAGCTCCGGGTGCCGCCGGCGGATGGTGCCGGCGACGCCCTCGAGCCCGGCCTCGTCCCGGTCGAGGAGCACCAGGTGGGTGCCGCGGGCGGCGAGACCGTGGGCCAGCTGCTCGCCGATGCCGCCGGCGGCGCCGGTGAGCACCGCGGTGGCGCCGGGGAAGCGGAAGGGTGCGGAGGGGGACACGGGCTGCTCCTGGGACGAGGGACGAGGGACACGGGACCGAGGAACGGGACCGGGCTCCAGTGTGGGGCGCGCGCCCCGGGCCGGGTTTGACCTGCCGCGACAGGAAGTTGACGCCGCGCGACACGCTCAGCCGGTGCGGACCGCCCTGCGGCGCACGTCCCGCGGCGGGGCGCCCCACCAGCGGCGGGCGCACCGGGTCAGCGCCGAGGACTCGGACAGGCCCACCAGCCCGGCGATCCGGCCCAGCGGGACGTCCGTGGCGGTGAGCCAGCGCAGCGCCGCGCTGCGCCGGGCCTCGTCCAGGACCGCGCCGAAGGTGGTGCCCTCCTCCGCCAGCCGGCGCTGGAGGGTGCGCGGGTGCAGGTCCAGGACGCGGGCCACCGCCTCCAGCTCCGGGGCGGCGGTGCCCAGCAGCTGCACCAGCACCCCGCGGACCCGCGGCGCCCACGCCGAGCCCGCCCCCGGGATCTGGGCGTCGAGGAAGGCCAGCGCCACCTGCCGCACGCCGGCGTCCCCGTGCAGCGGCCGGGCGAGCGTGCTCATGGGGATCCGCAGCAGGACCTCGGGCCGGCCCGGGCGCACCGGCACGCCGAAGAACTCCTCGTAGACCCGCAGCGGCGCGGCGGGGCGGTGGTCGAGCTCGACCGTGCGCAGCCCGTAGCGCCCGCCGGCCAGCGAGGTGAGGGCCCGGTGCAGCAGCCCCAGCCCGAGGTCGGTGCCCTGCGGGCTGCCGTCCCGGGCGGCAGGGGCGGGCCCGCCGTAGCGCACGGCCGTCACCCCCCGGGCGCCGTAGGGGTCCTCGACCAGCGCGAGCTCGAGCGAGGGGGCGTGCACGAAGAGGTAGCGGGAGACGCACTCCAGGGCGTCGCGCACCGTCTCGGAGTGGCGGGCGGCGAGCGCCAGCGGGCCCAGCACGCCCGGGTCCTGGCGGGCGGCCACCCGCAGCCCCAGGTCGGGGCAGGCCAGCTCCCGGGCGGCGGCCTCCAGCACCCGCCCGACGGCCCGCTCCGGGACCATCAGGTCGTCGGTGTCCAGGGCGGCCCGGGGCAGGCCGGCGGCGTCGGCGAGCGCCTCGGCGTCGCCCCCGAGCTCGGCGACCGCGGCGCGGAAGCCGCGCAGCCCCGCGGATCGGATGACGGACATGTCGCCCAGGGTCAAGCAATCGTCGTGCAGCGTCAAGTGCGGCCGGGCGCCGTGGGAGATCCTGGAGCCATGTCAGCCACTTCCCCCCTCCCCGAGGACCCCGCCGGGGCGGAGCACCGCGACGTCGTGGTCGTCGGCGCGGGCCTGTCCGGCGTCGGTGCGGCCTACCGCCTGCAGACCGAGTGCCCGGGGCTGTCCTACGCCGTCCTGGAGGCGCGCGCCGGCATGGGCGGGACCTGGGACCTGTTCCGCTACCCCGGCGTCCGCTCCGACTCCGACATGTTCACCCTGGGCTACTCCTTCAAGCCCTGGCGGGACCCGCAGTCCATCGCCGACGGCCCGTCGATCCTCGCCTACATCCGGGAGACGGCGGCGGAGTTCGGCATCGACCGGCACATCCGCTACCGCACCAGGGTGGTCTCGGCCGACTGGTCCTCCGCGGACGCCCGGTGGACCCTGGGGCTCGAGCAGCGCGACGACGAGGGCGGGCTGCGGAGGGACACCATGACGTGCTCCTTCCTGTACTCCTGCGCCGGGTACTACGACTACGAGCAGGGGCACGACCCCGTGCTGCCGGGGATCGAGGAGTTCGGGGGCCGGGTGGTGCACCCGCAGTTCTGGCCCGGGGAGCTGGACTGGAGCGGGCAGCGGGTGGTGGTGATCGGCAGCGGCGCCACGGCGGTGACCCTCGTCCCGGCCATGGCCGCGGACGCGGCGGGCGTGACGATGCTGCAGCGCTCCCCCACCTGGATCAGCGCCGTGCCCGGCCGGGACCGGCGCGCCGACGCCCTGCGCAGGAGCCTGCCCCCGGCCCTGGCCCACCGGCTGATCCGGGCCAAGAACATCCTGTTCAGCACGGCCGTCCACCAGTTCTGCCGGCGCCGCCCGGCCGCGGCGCGGGCGTTCTTCACCTCTCGGGCCGCGCGCGTCCTGGGCTCGGAGGAGCTCGTGGCCGAGCACTTCACCCCGTCCTACGACCCCTGGGACCAGCGGCTGTGCGCCGTGCCGGACGCGGACCTGTTCACGGCCCTGCGGCGGGGCCGGGCCGACGTGGTCACCGACACGATCGACACGTTCGTGCCCGAGGGCATCCGGCTGAGCAGCGGCCGGGTCCTGGAGGCCGACGTGGTGGTCACCGCCACGGGGCTGAAGCTGCTGCCCTTCGGCGGGATCGCCCCCACCGTGGACGGCGTCCCGGTGGAGCTGTCCGAGCAGTTCGTCTGGAACGGCGCCATGCTCACGGGCGTGCCCAACTTCGCGCTGTGCATCGGCTACACCAACGCCTCGTGGACGCTGCGGGCGGACCTGACGCACCGCCTGGTCTGCAAGGTGCTCCGGCACCTGGCGCACCACCGCGCCGCCGCCGCCGTGCCCCGGGCCGCCCCGGGCATGACCGGGCACCCCCTGCTGGACCTCAGCTCCGGCTACGTCCGGCGCTCCATCGACGCGTTCCCCCGCCAGGGCGACTCCCACCCGTGGCGGGTGCGGCAGAACTACCTGCTGGACTCGGCGACCACCCTGCGCACGCCGCTGTCCCGGACCCTCGAGCTGATCCCCCACCCCGCCGCCCGCGGCGCGGCCGCACCCCGGGAGACCCCCGCATGACCGAGCAGCACCCCTCGCGCCCCGCCGCCCCGGGGGCCACGACGACGGTGCAGGTCGCCGGCCGGCCCGTGCGCATCCGCCTCTCCGGGCCGGAGGAGGCCCCGCCCGTGGTGCTGCTGCACGGGATCGGGCGCAGCCTCGAGGACTGGTCGGCCGCCCACGAGCTGCTCGCCCGGGACCACCGCGTGCTGAGCACCGACCTGCCCGGCTTCGGGCTGAGCCCCGCGGGCCCGGAGAAGCCGGGGCTCGGGGCGTTCGCCCGCGCCGTGGTCGGGGTGCTCGACGCGGTGGGCGAGGAGCGCCCGGTGCACCTGATGGGCAACTCGCTGGGCGGAGCCGTGGCCATGACCGTGGCCACGGAGCACCCGGAGCGGGTGGCGAGCCTGCTGCTGGCCAACAGCGCCGGGTTCGGCCGGGAGGCCAACGTCTCCCCGCTGCCGATGCTCTGGGCCGCGCTGTCCCGCCTGCCCCTGGTGGGCCGCCGGTTCCGCCCGCTGGCCCGGGCCGCCGCGGTGCGCTCGAACCGGAACTGCTTCTTCGACCCGGCGCTGGCCACGCCCGAGCTCCTCCGGCACGCGGCGCGGGTGGGCGCCCAGCCGGACTTCCGGGCGACCTTCCTGGGCACCTACCGCAGCATCGGCCTGCCGGTGGTGGGGGTGCTGCCCGGCTGGCGCCGGGCCCTGCTTGAGCGGATCCGCGCCTCCGGGCTGCCCGTGCTCGTGCTGTGGGGCGAGGCCGACGCCGTGCTGCCGGCCCACCACGCCGAGGCTGCGGCCGCGGCCCTGCCCGAGGCCCGCCTGCACGTGTTCCCGGACACCGGGCACATGCCGCAGATCGAGCGGACCGCGGAGCTGGTGGCGCTGGCCCGGGAGTTCGTGGCCTCCGCCGAGGGGAGCCGCGCGGCCTCCTGAGCGTGCGCGGCGGCCGAGGGACGGCCGCCGGGGCACCGGGCGCCGCGCGCCACCGCGCCCGCGCCCGCCTCCGCACCCGGCCGGGGCTGCTGGTACAGTTCAGCCGCCGGCACGCGCACGTGCCGGCCTCGACTGCGGCGAGGGGGTCCGCACACAGGACGGAACGGGTGGGCCTGCCCATGGTGGATTCGATGTCGGCGGGCACGCGCTCCGTGCAGCTGGAGGACCTGCTGCTGGCCTCCGAGGACCTCACGGAGTTCCTCCAGCAGTTCGTGCGCAGCACGGCACGGCACCTCGCGGAGGGCGCCGACGACCTGTGGTGCTCGGTCACCCTGCTGCGCGGCGCCGCCGCGGCCACGGTGGTGGCCAGCCACGGGCGGGCCGCCGCCCTGGACGAAGTCCAGTACGCCTTCGGCCGCGGGCCGTGCCTGAGCGCGGCGGACCGGCACCGGGTCGTGCTGCTGGCCGACACCCGCACCGACCGGCAGTGGCCGGCCTACAGCCGGGCGGCCGCCCAGCACGGGGTCCGCTCCGTCCTGGCCGCGCCCTTCACGCTGGAGGACCGGGCCCGGGCGGCACTGAACGTCTACTCCGGGACGCTGCGCCCGTTCGACGCCCCGGTCACCGCGGCGATCGAGCGGGAGGTCGAGCTGGCCTCCCGGGCCCTGCGCCTGGCCCTGCGCCTGGCCCGGCACCGGGAGACGCAGACCGACCTGGCCGCGGCGATGGCCTCGCGCACCACGATCGACATGGCCATCGGCCTGGTGATGGCCCGCCAGGGCTGCACCCAGGACGACGCCGTGGCCCTGCTGACCGCGGCCTCGAACCACCGCAACGTCAAGCTGCGCGACGTCGCCGCCGAGCTGGTGGCGGCGGCCAACGACGGGCCGACCAGCACGCACTTCAACCCGTCCGTGCCGCCGGCGCGGCGGCCCCGTCCCACCCCGTCCCCGGCGGGCGAGAGCGTGGTCTGAGCCCCCTACGGCGCGGCGGATCCCGCCCGGCGCCGGCGATGGCCGTCCCGGGCGGTGCCGCCGAACTCGCCGACCGGGGTCTCCCCCGCCTCGGGTGCGGCCGGTGCCGGCCCCGGCCCCGTCAGCTCCGGGGCGGGGTGGGACCGTCGTCGTCGTGGAAGACGTCCTCGACCGGCCGGCCGAAGAACCGCGCCAGGGCGAGGGCCACGGACAGGGACGGCTCGGAGCGGCCGTTCTCCACCGCGTAGATCGTCTGCCGGGAGACCCCCACGGCGATGGCCAGCTGTCCCTGCGACAGCGTCCGGGCGGCCCGCAGCGCCTTCAGCTCGTTGCGCACCTGACACCACCTCCTCGGACACCCTCGTCGGTTACCAAGCAAGCTTAGCGGCTTCGGCGGCGCACTGCCGAGCACGACCCGGCGGTGGCCGGCGCGTCCCCGGGTCCCGCGGCGGGGCGCGTCACGGAGCGTGCGGCGCCCGCGGCGGGGCGTCGTCGCGGCGCGGCGGCGTCCCGGCGACGAACGAGCGGGCCCAGGCCGCGTCCTTGTACTGGGCCGGCACCGCCCCGCCGAGCAGCTCCCGGCCGAGCGCGGCCGCCGCGGGCGAGCCCGCCGCCGGCAGCGGCACGGCGGAGGCGGCCAGCACGATGTTGCCGTAGCGGCGGCCCTTGAGCATCGCCGGGTCGGCCACGGCGCCGACGTGCTCGAAGACCTCGGACAGCGCCGCCAGCTCGGCCCGGGCCCCGGCGAGGTCCCGGGTGTCCCCGCAGTTGAGCACGTACAGCCCGTCCGGGGCCAGCACGCGCGCCACGTGCCGGGCGAACTCCACGGTGGTCAGCGGCGCCGGGGTCGTGGAGCCGGCGAACACGTCCCGGACCACCACGTCCCGGGTGGCCGGGGTCAGCGACTCCGTGACGGCGCGGGCCTCCCCCACCCGGATCCGCAGCCGCGGGGCGCGCGGGAGGTCGAACCACTGCCGGACCAGCTCGGCGAGCCGCCCGTCGAGCTCCACGACGACCTGCCGCGCCTCCGGATAGGCGTGGGCGAGGTACCGGGCCATCGAGCAGGCGCCCCCGCCCAGGTGCAGCACGCGCAGCGCGGAGGGGTCCAGGTGCGCGCCGACGTGGGCGTGGACGAGCGCGGCGATCCAGCGCATGTACTCGAAGTCCAGCCGTTCGGGGTGCTGCGGGTCCACGTGGGAGGAGGGCACCCCGTTGACGTGCAGCACCCAGGAGCCGGAGGCGTACTCGTCGGGCACCAGCTCGGCGGTGCCGGTGGAGATCTCGTAGCTGCCGGCCGCGGGGCCGCCCGGGGCGGCGGGCTCCGGCGCCCGGCGCCCGCGGCGGGCCGCGCGGCTCACGCCGGGCCCGTCCGCACCATCCGGTGCATCCGCTGCCCGGTCCACGGCCCGCCGGCGGGAAAGGACTCGTCCCGGGCGCGGAAGCCGTGCTTGGCGTAGAAGTGCTCGGCGCGGTCGTTGCCGTCCATGATCCACAGGTAGGCGTCCGCGGGCCCGAGCGCGGCCTCCAGCAGCGCGGCGCCCAGGCCGGTGCCGTGCGTGGCGGCGAGGGTGTAGAGCTGGAACAGCTGCCGGGGGACCACCGGGGCGGGCACCCCGGCGCGGGCCTCCCACGCGGCGGGGGCCGGTCCGGCGGAGACCAGCCCGAGGGCGGCCCCGTCGTCGTCGAGCGCCCAGAGGGTGCGCACGCGCGGATCGGCCAGCAGAGCGCGGTCGTGGCCGGCCGTGCGGTCGGCCGCGTCGCGCTGCCGGTCGGCGAAGGCGTCGCCGAAGAGCGGGCGGTAGGTCTCGTCGAGGCAGCGCCGGTGCAGGGCGGTCCACGCGGAGGCGTCGGCGGCGCCCGCGGGGCGCACCCGCACGGCCGGGGCGGCGCGGGTCAGGACTCGATCGCCTGCCGCCGGATCGCGGCCTCGAGCCGCTCCACCTTGCCCGTCAGCTCACCGGTGCGGCCGGGACGGATGTCGGCCTTGAGCACGAGGGACACCCGGGGCCCGTAGGCGCCGACGGCCTCGGTGGCGCGCTTGACGACGTCCATGACCTCGTCCCACTCGCCCTCGATCGTGGTGAACATGGCATCGGTCTCGTGCGGCAGTCCGGAGTCGCGGACCACCCGGACGGCGGCGGCGACGGCGTCGTGCACGGAGCCGGTGGCGTCGGAGCCACCGGACGGGGAGACGGAGAAGGCAACCAGCATGCCCCCAGTCTCCCACCCCGGGGCGCCCCCGGAGAACCCCGCGCCGCGACGACGACGGCCGCGCCGCCCCGACCCGTCCCGCAGCGGGGAGCGCCCCGGCCGCCGGGCCGGGCGGACCCTAGACTGGGGCCAGCACGTCGGTCCCGAGCCCGCCCACCGGAGGACGCCACACCATGACCCAAGGCATCTACGTCAGTGCCATGACGCCGCAGTCCGGCAAGTCGCTCGTGGCCCTCGGGCTGGCCGACTCGCTGTTCCGCAGGACCGACCGGCTGGGCTACTTCCGGCCCGTCCACCTGGGGCGGAGCCCGGCGGAGGACCCCATGGTCCAGCTCGTGCAGCGCAACTTCGACCTCCCCGACGAACGGTGCCGCGGCGGGCTCTCGCTGGCCCGCACCCGGGAGCTGCTCGCGGCCGGGGACCACGACGAGCTCGACTCGATGGCCGTGAGCGTCTACGGCGAGATGGCCCGGCACTGCGACGTGATCGTGGTGGACGGCACCGACCTGCTGGCGCACAACGCGGCCACCGCCGAGTTCGACATGAACGCCCGGATGGCCAACAACCTGGGCGCCTCGGTACTGGCCGTGATCGGCGCGGACGAGTCCGAGTCCCCCGAGGACGTCCTCAACGCGATCGAGGTCACCCGCTCGGAGCTCCACCAGGCCCGGTGCGACATCTTCGCCGTCATCGTCAACCGGGCCCGGCCCGAGTGGGTCGACCGGCTCACCGCCAACGCCTCCCGGGGCGCGCGCGGGCTGCCCGTCTACGTGATCGCCGAGAACGCCGCGGTGGCCGCGCCCACCGTGGCCGAGCTGCGGGACCGGCACGGCTTCGGGGACGGGCCCTCCGCCGTCTCCCTGGACCGCGACGTCAAGGGCGTGAAGATCGCCGCGATGACGGTGGCCCACTACCTCGAGCAGCTCGCCGACGGCGACTTCGTCATCACGCCGGGGGACCGCTCCGACATCGTCGTCGCGTCCCTGGCCTCCGCCCTGTCCCCGGCCCTGCCCGCCCCCTCGGGGATGCTGCTGACCGGCGGCTTCGGCACCGAGGGGCGGATCCACGAGCTCACCGCCGCGGCGCCGTTCCCCGTGCTCACCACGGGACTGGACACCTACAGCGCCGCCCGCGCGGTCTCCCGCTCCCGCGGCACCCTCTCGGGGGCGCATCCGCGCAAGGTCGCGGCCGCGCTGGGCGAGTGGGCCCGGCGCGTGGACGAGGAGGAGCTGGTCAGCCGCCTCGGCCTGCCGCGCCCGCTGCGGCGCACACCGCTGCGCTTCCTGCACGAACTCGTCGAGGCGGCGCGCACGCAGCGCAAGAACATCGTGCTGCCCGAGGGCGAGGACCCCCGGATCCTGCGCGCCGCCGAGATGATCCACCGCCGCAACTTCTGCGACCTCACGATCCTCGGCGACCCCGCCAGGATCGCCGCGCTGTGCCAGACGGAGGGCATCAACCTCGACTTCGACGACGAGGGGCTCACGCTCATCGACTTCGAGCACGACGAGGCGCTGCGCGAGAAGTACGCCGGCGAGTACGTGCGGCTGCGCGCCCACAAGGGCGTGCAGCCGGAGGCGGCCCTGGAGCGGATGCTCGACGGCTCCTACTTCGGCACCATGATGGTGCAGATGGGGGACGTGGACGGCATGGTCTCCGGCGCCGCGCACACCACGGCCAACACCATCCGCCCGGCCCTGGAGTTCGTGAAGACCACCGAGGGTGTGCGGATCGTCTCCTCCGTGTTCTTCATGCTCCTCGAGGACCGCGTGCTGGTCTACGGCGACTGCGCGGTCAACCCGAACCCGGACGCCCAGCAGCTCGCGGACATCGCGCTCGCCTCCGCCCGCACCGCCCGCCAGTTCGGGGTGGAGCCGCGGGTGGCGATGCTGTCCTACTCCACCGGCGGCTCCGGCTCCGGCCAGGACGTGGACAAGGTCCGCGCGGCCACCGAGATCGTGCGGGCGGCGGACCCCGACCTCGAGGTGGAGGGCCCCATCCAGTACGACGCCGCGGTGGACGCCTCGATCGCGGCCTCCAAGCTGCCCGGTTCGACCGTGGCGGGACGGGCGACGGTGTTCGTCTTCCCGGACCTCAACACCGGCAACAACACCTACAAGGCCGTCCAGCAGTCCGCCGGGGCCGTGGCCGTGGGCCCGGTCCTCCAGGGGCTGCGCAAGCCCGTCAACGACCTCTCGCGGGGGTGCACCGTGGACGACATCGTCAACACGGTGGCGATCACCGCGATCCAGGCCCAGCACCTGTGAGCCGGCACCCCGCCGCCCGCCCCGACCGCCCCGCTCCCGACCGCCCCGGAAGGCCCACCATGCTCGTGCTCGTCGTCAACTGCGGCTCGTCCTCGCTGAAGTACCAGGTCCGGGAGCTGGAGCCGGGCGCCGACGGCGGCACCGTGCTCACGTCCGGGCTGATCGAGAACATCGGCAGCTCCCGGATCCAGGACCACACGCAGGCCCTCGAGCTGCTCGCCGGGCGCCTCGGGACCGAGCTGGACGGGCGGAGCGTCGACGCCGCCGGCCACCGCGTGGTGCACGGCGGCGAGCGGTTCTCCGCACCGGTGCTCGCGACCCCGGAGATCATCCGCGACATCGAGCGGCTCGTGCCGCTGGCGCCGCTGCACAACCCCGCCGCGGTCCTGGGCCTGCGCGCCGTGCAGAGGACCTGGCCGCACCTGCCGCAGGTGTGCGTGTTCGACACCGCCTTCCACCGCACCATGCCTGAGCACGTGTGGCGCTACGCGGTCCCGGAGCGGTTCTACGAGCAGTGGGGGATCCGCCGCTACGGCTTCCACGGCACCTCCCACGACTGGGTGACCGGGCAGGCCGCCGCGTTCCTGGGGATCCCGCGCGAGCAGTTCCGCGCCGTGGTCGCCCACCTCGGCAACGGCGCCTCCGTCACGGCGATCCGGGACGGCCGGTCCTACGACACCTCGATGGGCTACACGCCCCTGGCCGGGCTCGTGATGGGCACCCGCACCGGGGACCTGGACCCCTCCGTGGTCACCGCCGTGCTGCGCCGGGACCCGGGCATGACCCCCGAGCGGCTCGACGCCGTGCTCAACAAGGAGTCCGGGCTGCGGGCCGTGGCCGGGGACCACGACATGCGCGCGGTCCAGGAGGCCGCCGACCGCGGCGACGAGCGCGCCGAGCTGGCCCTGGAGATGGCGGCCTACCGCCTGGCGAAGTACGTGGGCGGCTACCACGTGGCCGTGGAGGGGGCGCAGGCGCTGGTCTTCACCGCCGGGATCGGGGAGAACGCCGCACCGTTCCGGAAGCGGGTCTGCGACCGGCTCGGCGCCCTGGGGGTCCGGCTCGACGACGACGCCAACGCCGCCCGCTCCCGCGAGACCCGGCGGATCTCGGCCCCCGGCTCGGCGCTCGAGGTGCTGGTGGTGCCCACCGACGAGGAGCAGGCGATCGCCGCGGCCACCGCGGCGCTGGTCGCCGGCTGAGCGGACCGGGACACCGGGCGCCGGCGCGGGAGCGCCCCGCCGTGGCGCGGGGCCGAGCCGCCGCCGGCGCGGGACGCCCGCCCTTGACGGGGCCGCGGCGGAGGTGTCTGCTGAGGACACGGCTCCGCGGACCGACGCACCGGGCCGCACCGACGGCGAGGAGGATCCATGACCGCCCGTGACCGCTTCTTCCTCGACAAGTCCGACCCGGACTCCTGGCGCGCCCTCAACGGGCTGGCCGGCACGGTCGCCGACGCCGCCGAGGCGGCGGGGATCCCCCGGGCGGTGCTCGAACTGGTCAACGTGCGGATCTCCCAGCTCAACGGGTGCGCCTACTGCCTGGACCTGCACGTCCGCTACGCCGTGAAGGCCGGGGTGAGCTCCCAGCAGCTCGCCGTGCTGACCGCCTGGCGGGAGGCCGAGGCCCTGTACTCGGAGCTCGAGCGCTCGGCGCTGGCCGTCGGGGAGGCGGCCACGGTCCTGCCCGAGGAACCGGAGCGCACCGCGGAGCTCGCCGCGGCCCGGGCGGCGCTCACCGACGAGCAGTTCTCGGCGCTGCAGTGGGCCGCGGTGACGATGAACGCGTTCAACCGGATCTCGATCCTCTCCCGCCATCCCGTCCGCCCGCGGGGCGCCGGCAGGGCGGCCCCGGCGACGGTGCCGGCCCCGGCCACCCCCGCCCCGGCGCACGTGCCCGGGAGCGGGGCATGACCAACCTGGACGCGCACCCCGAGGAGGTCGTCTGCGCCGAGGGCGGGGGCGGCCCCCAGCTGCTCCCGCCGCGGGACGTGCCGCTGGGCGGGCCCCGGGCGATGACCGTGCGCCGGACCCTGCCCCAGCGCCGGCGCAGCCTGATCGGCTCCTGGTGCTTCCTGGACCACTACGGCCCGGACCCGGTCGCAGCGTCCGGGGGGATGCGGGTGGCCCGGCACCCGCACACCGGCCTGGCCACGGTGAGCCTGCTCTTCACCGGGGCGATCGCCCACCGGGACTCCGCCGGGTACCGCGCGACCGTGCGCCCCGGCGAGGTCAACCTGATGGTCGCCGGGCGCGGGATCTCCCACCAGGAGTTCTCGACCCCGGACACCGGGCTCCTGCACGGGGTGCAGCTGTGGTACGCGCTGCCGGACCGGACCCGGCACACGGCCCCGACCTTCGAGCACTACGCCCCGGAGCCCGTGCCCGGGCCGGGCAGCCTGCTGCGGGTGTACCTGGGGTCCCTCGCCGGGTCCGTCTCCCCGGTGCGGACCCACACCCCGCCCCTGCTGGCCGCCGAGATCGCCCTGGACGCCGGCGCCCGGCTGGAGCTGGCGGTGGACCCGGCCTTCGAGCACGGGGTGCTGCTCGACGCCGGCGACCTCGCCCTCGACGGGGCCCCGGTGCCGGCGGACCACCTGGCCTACCTGCCCCCGGGCCAGGGGCGCCTGCTCCTGGAGGCCGGGCCGCGGCCGGTGCGGGCACTGCTGATCGGCGGGGAGCCCCTGGGCGAGCAGATCGTGATGTGGTGGAACTTCGTGGGCCGCAGCCACGCGGAGGTCGCCGCCTACCGGGCGGCCTGGCAGGCCGAGATCGGGGCCGAACCGGCGCCGGACGGGCGGGCCGACCCGCGGTTCGGTCCCTATCCGGAGGGACAGCCCGCTCCCCTGCCGGCCCCCGCCCTGCCCACCGTCCCGCTGCGCCCGCGCGGCTGAGCCCCGGACCGCGGGCGCCGCGGAGCGCGGCACGACGACTCGCCGGTCCCTTCGCGGCCGCGGACGGTCCGGCGGGCGGGATCAGCGGATAGGTTTCGGGGTGGGCCCTGGACCGGGCTCGTCCCGCCGTGAGGAGCCGACCGCCATGACCCAGTACCCGTACGGCCCGCACCGCGGCCCCGGTGGCCCGTGGGCGGCCCGGCCCGTCCCGCCGAGGACCCCGGACCTCCGGCTGCTGCTGCGGCTCACGGCGGCGTCCTTCGCGATCGGGGTGCTGGGCAGCGTCATCGGCTACCTGACGTCCTCGGAGCAGGTGGCCGCCGCTTCGGGGGGCATGTTCCCGGGCACGGGTTTCGTGCTGGCGAGCGCCGTGGTGGGCGTGGCCGTCAACGCGGGACTGTACGCCCTCGTCTTCTTCCCGCTGCGCGAGCAGCGGCAGTGGGCCTGGATCCTCGGCATCGTCTTCGCGTCCATGGCCGTGCTCGGCACCGTGGCCAGCCTCCTGCTGTCCCTCGCCGTGCCGGTCGTCCCGTCCGGGACGCAGCCGCTGCAGCTGCTGACCGCCGCGCTCAAGCTCGCGGTGGACGTGGCGTGGCTCGTGGTGGCCGTGCGCCCGGGGGTGCGCGCCGCCCTGCGCTGAGCCGGGCGGGGACGGGTCCCGGCGCCGGGCTCCGGTCAGCCCTTCCCGCGGCGCCGCACCGGGGCCACGGTCGCCGGCTTGTCGGCGGCGTGGAAGTCGGTGATCAGCCGCGCGCACAGCCCCGGCTTCTCCACCAGCACCCCGTGGGAGGCGTGCGGGACCACGGCCAGCTCGCCGTGCGGCAGGGCGCGGTACATGGCCACCGCGTGCTCGAGCCGGACCTCGTCGTCGTCGCCGAGGAGCACCAGCACGGGACGGTCGAGGCCCGCCAGGTCCGCGTCCGTGAAGACCGGCTCCGCCGCGTGCATCCTCCGCAGCTTCTCCACCACCTGCTCGTAGTGCCCGCGCCCGTCGGGCGAGACCTCGGCGTAGGCGTCGACCATGGACCGCGGCGCCGGCGCCTCGTCCTCGAGGACTCCCGGCGCCCAGCCGCTGTGGTGGTGGACGCCGGCGGCGACGACCAGGTCGCGGACCAGGTCGGGACGCCGCAGCGCCACGGTCAGGGCCACGACGGCCCCGTCGCTGTAGCCCAGCAGGTGCACCGGGGCCCCCGCCTCCCCCTCCAGGAACGCGATCGTGTCCCCGGCCATCGCGGCGTAGGACAGCGGACCGCCCGGGTCCCGGGTGTGGCCGTGGGCGCGCTGCTCCGGGGTGAGCACCCGGTAGCGGCCGGCCAGTTCCGCGGCCAGCTGCTCCAGGGCCCGGGAGTCCGTGCCGCCGGGGTGCAGCAGCACGAACGGCGACCCGTCCCCGCGGGCGGCGGACCACAGCGGCACGGGCCGGTCGGTTCGCTCGGCGTCCATGGGCCCCAGTATCGCCGTCCCCGGGGGCGCCGCACCAGCACCGCGGGGCGCCGGGGAGGGGCCGTCGCCCCGGACCCAGCGGATCACCACCGGGTGCGGTTACACTTTGGTCCTTCCGTGCAGGGCAGCCCTGCACAGCAACGCCTTTCCCAGGAGGACGCACCACATCATGGCCACCGACTACGACGCTCCGCGCACTCGCCCCGAGGACGAGCCGGCCAACGAGTCCCTGGAAGCGATCCAGGTCCAGCGCAGCGCCGCCACCCAGACCGCGGTGATCGACGCCGAGGACTTCGACACCGCCGAGGGCATCGACCTGCCCGGGGCGGACCTCTCGCACGAAGAGCTCACCGTGGCCGTCATCCCCGAGCAGAGCGACGAGTTCACCTGCGGCGCCTGCTTCCTGGTCCGCCACCGCTCCCAGCTCGCCCGCACCAGCGCGGGCACCAGCTACTGCAGCGACTGCGAGGGCTGAGTTCCCCGCGCCCGCCGGCGCACGTGCGGGAACCCACCGGTCCGGGCAGCGGCACGCCCCCGGCGCGGCGCCCCGCGAGGACGTCTACAGCGCCGGGTCGACCACGGTGATGCCGGCGGGCGCCGCCCGGTCGAACACGGGCAGCAGCGCCGCGGCGGCCTCGAGACCGATGGTGCGCCCGATGAGCCGCTGGGGCCGCAGCACGCCTCGCTCGATCAGCGACAACATGGCCGGGTAGTCGGCCGCCGCCATCCCGTGGCTGCCGAGCAGGTCGAGCTCCCAGCCGATGACCCGCGCCATCGGGACCCGCGGGTGGCCCTCGACCGGCGGCAACAGGCCGATCTGGACGTGCCGTCCCCGCCGGCGCAGGCTCAGGACGGCGTCGGCGCAGGTCTGCTCGCTGCCCACGGCGTCGACGGCCACGTGGCTGCCGCCGCCGGTGAGGTCGGCGACGGCCTCGGGGACGTCGGTCCCGTCCGCGCGCAGCGTGTGCTCCGCGCCGAGCTCGCGGGCGCGGGCGAGCGCCTCGGGGCTGCGGTCCACCGCGATCACCCGGGCGCCCAGGGCGCGGGCGATCAGCACCGCGCTGAGCCCCACGCCGCCGGCGCCGAGCACGGTCACCCACTCCCCCTCGGCCACGCGCGCCCGCGCGGCCAGGGCCCGGTACGCCGTGGCGAACCGGCACCCCAGTCCGGCCGCGGTGGCGAGGTCGACGTGCTCGGGGACGGCCACGAGGTTCGTGTCGGCGGCGTGCAGGGCCACGAGCTCGGCGAAGGACCCCCAGTGGGTGAACCCCGGCTGCTCCTGCGCGGGACAGACCTGCGCGTTCCCGGCCCGGCACCACTCGCAGCGACCGCAGCCGCAGACGAACGGGACGGTGACCCGGTCCCCGGTCCGCCACCGGCGCACGCCCTCGCCCACCGCGGCGACCACCCCGGCCAGCTCGTGCCCGGGCACGTGCGGCCACGTGATGTCGTCGTGCCCGGCCCAGGCGTGCCAGTCGCTGCGGCACAGGCCCGTGGCCCGCACCCGGACGACCACCCCGTGCGGCGGGGCCGAGGGCTCGGGCACATCGCGGACCTCGGGCCGGGCCCGGACGGCGTCGATCACCACTGCGCGCATGCCCCCACTCTCCCACGGTCCTCCGGCTTCCCGTGCCGGGCGGCACCCGGCCGCGGCCGGGGCCGCGGCCTAGGAGGCCAGCCGCTCGGGGGCGGTGGGGCCCGGCCCCGTGGTGCCGGCCTCGACGCGGGGCCGGCTGATCTCGGCCCACACCTCGTCGAGGGACAGTCCGAGCACGTCGGCGATCGCCGCGATGGTCGGGAAGGCGGGGGTGGCGACGCGACCGGACTCGATCTTCCGCAGGGTCTCGGGGGAGACCCCCGCGTCGAGCGCGGTCTGCAGCATCGAGCGCTCCCCCCTGCCCCGGCGGAGCAGGGCGCCGAGGCGCTGCCCGCGTTCGACCTCGGCGGGAGTGAGCGGGAGCCTGACCATGGCCCCACTCTAGTGCCGGGATACCATGGCCGGGATAGTTATTGGACGACGGAGGAGCACGCCCGTGATCGAGATCCTGCACCCCGCCGAGGTGGCCCGGGCGAAGGGCACCGGCGCCCTGGTCGCCGACATCCTGCAGGGCCTCAGGAGCCGCATCGCGGTCGGGACGAACCTCCTGGACGTCGACCGGTGGGCGCGGGAGATGATCCTGGAGGCCGGGGCGTTGTCCTGCTACGTCGACTACGCGCCGTCGTTCGGGCGCGGGCCGTTCGGCCACTACATCTGCACCGCCGTCAACGACGCCGTGCTGCACGGGCGTCCCCACGACTACGAGCTGGCCGACGGGGACCTGCTGACGCTGGACCTCGCCGTGTCCCGGGACGGGCTCGCCGCGGACTCGGCCATCAGCTTCCTCGTGGGCGGGGCCCGGCCCTCGGGGAGCGTCGCGCTGATCGGGGCGACCGAGCGCGCCCTGTCCGCGGGGATCGCCGCCGCCGTCCCCGGAGCCCGCGTCGGCGACGTCTCCCACGCCATCGGCTCCGTCCTCGAGGCGGCGGGCTACCCGGTCAACACCGAGTTCGGGGGCCACGGCATCGGGTCGACGATGCACCAGGACCCGCACGTGGCGAACACCGGACGGCCCGGGCGCGGCTACAGGCTGCGCCCCGGCCTGCTGCTGGCCCTGGAGCCGTGGGCCATGGAGGACACCGCCCGGCTCGTCACGGACGCCGACGGGTGGACGCTGCGCAGCGCGACGGGCTGCCGGGCGGCGCACAGCGAGCACACGATCGCCGTCACCGAGGACGGGCCCGAGATCCTCACGCTGCCGCGGCGCTGAGCCGGGACCACCCGGGCCCCGGCCCGGCGCCGGACCCGGGGCGCGACGCCGTCAGCGCTCCACCGCGGCCACGAAGCCCCGGGACCTCTCGCGCAGTCCGGCGATGCGGTCGGCCACGTACGCGTCCATGTCGAAGCCCTTGTACGGGGAGGGCGGGCGCCTGCGGACGTTGGCCGAGCACTGGAAGCCCTCGCAGACCAGGGTGCCCACGGTCGAGCCCTCGCGGCCGGCCGCCCCGGCGCGGCGGGCCACGTACATCACCACGGGGTGGGGCAGGCGCACGTCCTGGCACCAGGCGCACATCGCCTGTCTGCCCGCCCCCGCGGGTCCGGCGGTCTGCACGACGATGCCCCTCGGCCCCTCCTCGGTGGGGACGACGGCGAACCCCCGGCGCGGGGACTGCGGGTCGCGCCACCCCAGGTAGTCCAGCCGGTCCCAGTCCAGCGCCCCGAGGTCCGGCGGCACGGGCAGGCGGGCGGCGTCCCTGCGGGAACAGTTGACGAGGCTGGAGCGGATTCCTGCTTCGGTCAGCGGGTGCATGCGGAGGGTCCTTCGGGTGGGGGGCGGCGCGGACGCGGGTCAGGGGGCCGTCGGCCGCCCGGTGGGCGGCCGACGGGCGCTCTCCCGGCTCAGCCGGTGTTGCGCAGCCCGGCGGCCACCCCGTTGATGGTGATGAGCAGGGCCCGCTGCAGGCCCTCGTCGACCTCCTGGCCCGCGGCGGCCTGCTCCCGGATCCGGCCCAGCAGCTCCACCTGGAGGTAGGAGATGGGGTCGAGGTACTGGTCCCGCACCTGCAGCGTCTGCTTCAGGGTGGGGTGGCCGTCCAGCAGCTCCTCCTGCCCGGTGAGCCGCGAGAGCTCGTCGAGGGTGAGCTCGTACTCGCGGCGGATCACCTCGAACAGGTGCTGGAGCCGATCGGGCACCAGCGCCCGGACGTAGTGGGCGGCGATCTCCAGGTCGGTCTTCGCCACGGTCATCTCCACGTTGGAGACCACGGAGCGGAAGAAGTGCCAGCGCTCGAGCATGGCGCCGAGGTCCGCCTCCATCCCCGCCTCGCGGGCGGCGCGCAGGCCCGAGCCCACGCCGAACCAGCCGGGGACGATCTGGCGGGACTGCGTCCAGCCGAACACCCACGGGATGGCCCGCAGCCCGGACAGGCCCGTGTCCGACGACGGGCGCTTGGCCGGGCGGGAACCGATGTTCAGGGCGCCGAGCTGCTCCACCGGGGTGGCGGCCAGGAAGTACTCCGGCAGGTCGGGGTCCTCGACCAGGCCCCGGTACGCGGCGAAGGCGGCGTCGCTGACCACGTCCATGACCTCGCCCCAGCGCTCCAGCTCCTCCTCCGTGGAGCGCGGGTCCTGGTGCAGGGCGGTGGCGCGCAGCACGGCGGCCAGGGACAGCTCCAGGTTCTCCCGGGCGAGGGTGGGCAGGGAGAACTTGTCGCTGATCACCTCGCCCTGCTCGGTGAACTTGATCTCCCCGGCCAGGACGCCGCTGGGCTGGGCCAGGATGGCGTCGTGGGTGGGGCCGCCGCCGCGGCCCACGGAGCCGCCGCGGCCGTGGAACAGCCGCAGCCGGACCCCGTGCCGGGCGGCGACGTCCCGCAGCCGGCGCTCGGTCCGGTGGATCTCCCAGCGGCTGGTCATCACCCCGGACTCCTTGTTGGAGTCGGAGTAGCCGAGCATCACCTCCTGGACGTTCCCGCGCGCCGCGACCACGCGCCGGTAGGCGGGGTCGGAGAGCAGCTCGTCGACGACCTCCGCGGAGCGGCGCAGCTCCTGGACGGTCTCCAGCAGGGGCGCGAAGCCGATCCCGGCGCGGTCCTGCTCCCCGGTGAGGTCCACCAGCCCGGCCTCGCGGGCCAGGATGACGGGGGCCAGGATGTCGTCGGCCGCGCGGGTCATGGACACGATGTAGGTCTCGACGACCTCCTCGCCGTAGGTCTGCTGCGCCCGGACGATCTCCCGGAACACCGCGAAGGTGCGGTCCGCGTCCCCGTCCAGGTGCACGGCGCCGGTGGACAGCCCCGGCGGGGCGAGGGGGCGGCGGCCGGCGAGCTCGCCGGCCAGCACCTGGGCGCGCTCGGCCCGCGGCATCTCCGCGTACGGCCGGTCCAGCTCCCCGAGGCGGTCGAGCAGCTGCCCCACGGCCTCGTGGTGGGCGTCGGCGTGCTCGCGCACGTCGAGGGTGGCCAGGCCCAGCCCGAACCCGGCGATCGTGCGGGTGGCGGCGGCGAGGGTGCCGCCGGCGGCGAGCGCCCCCGCGTGGTGGCGCAGCGACCGCGCCACCACGTCGAGGTCGGCGACGAGCTCGGCGGTGGTCCGGTAGTCCCGGCCCGGCTCGTGGGCGGACTCCTCGGCGAAGCGGCGGCGGGTGTTGATCAGCTTGGCCTTGATGCAGGTGAGCTTGAGCCGGTAGGGCTCCTGCGCATTGAGCTCCAGCACCCGCGGGTCGAGGCCGGGCAGGTGCGCCACGTCGCGCTCCACGGACGCCAGCAGCTCGGGGTCGACCTCGACGATCGCGGTCGAGGAGGAGATCCGGGAGACCAGGACGTCCAGGAAGCTCAGGGCGATGTCGACGGCGGCCTGGCCCTGCAGCTGCAGGACCTTCCGGGTCATCTCGGGGGTGACGTTGGGGTTGCCGTCCCGGTCCCCGCCGATCCAGGAGCCGAAGCGCAGCGGCGGGGCACCCGCCGGCAGGTGCACGCCGTGCTCCGCGAGCTGCTCCTCGAGGTCGGTGAGCAGCACGGGCATGGTCTCGGTGAGCACCTCGCGCAGGTAGTAGAGGGCGTTGCGGGCCTCGTCCAGCGGGGTGGGCCGGTTCTGGCGCAGCTCGTCGGTCTGCCAGAGCAGCTCGATCAGCTCCGCGAGCCGCCGGTCCTGGGCGCGCCGGGCGGCGGAGCCCTCCGGGGTCTCGTGGGCCAGGATGTCGGAGAGGCGCCGGATCTTCGTCAGCACGGAGCGGCGGGAGGCCTCGGTGGGGTGGGCCGTGAACACCGGGCGGACGTCGAGGGAGTCGACCGCCCGGCGCAGGGCCTCCGGGCCGGCCTCCGCGGCGACGTCGCCCACGGCCGCGGCGAGCCACCCCTCGTCCTCGGGGCGTCCGCCGAGCACGCGCACCCGGTGCACCTGCTCGGCCGCGTTGGCCAGGTGGAAGTACTGGGCGAAGGCCCGCACCAGGTCGGTCGCCCGGTCCAGGGGCAGGGAGCCGAGGAGCTCGCGGACCCGGCCCGCGGCGCCGTCGTCCCCGGAGGCCTTGGCGTCCTTGGTGAGCCGGCGGACCTGCTCCACGAGGTCCAGCAGCTCCTCGCCGCGCTGGCGGGCGAGGGTCTCGCCCAGCAGGGTGGTGATCCGCCGGACGTCGGCCCGCAGCGGCGCGTCGATCACCTCGGCGGGGCTGGGGGCGGTGTGCGGGGGCCGGTCGTGCTGCGTCGTCATGTCTCGGCTGCTCCTGGCTCGTCGGTCGGGGCGGGATCGCGCACGACCGACGACCGGTCGCGCCGTCGGTGCCTACGCGACCACCCTACCCCGGGGCCCCGGCGGGTGTATCCCGCGTCACGGCCGGGGTGCTCCCGTGCCCGCCCGGCCCGGCAGCGGTAGGTTCGGCGGTGAGCACCTCGCGCGGCAGGAGGCACCGCCATGACCCGAGACCCCTCCGGCTCCCCCGGTCCCGTGCCGGGCCCGGCCGGCCCGCCCCGGACGGCCGGGCTGCGCCTGCTGCTGCGGCTCACGCTGCTCTCGTACGCGGTCAACGTGGCGGACTCCGCCGTCCAGGCGCTGGCGGGTCTCAGCACCCCGCTGCCGGGCCTGGAGGACGCCATCCGCGTCCCCGGGCTGCCCGGGGGCGGGCCGGCGGCGGCGCTGGCGCTGTTCGGCGTGGTGCTGACGACGGTGCTCTACGCGCTGGTGTGGTTCCCGCTGCGGGAGCAGGTGCAGTGGGGGTGGGTCCTGGGCCTGGTCTTCTGCTCCCTGGCCGTGCTCGGCGACGTCTTCGACCTGGCGGTGTTCCTGCTCGGCGGTCACGTGCCCCCGGCGCTGAGCACCGCGGCCCTCGTGGCCGTCAACGTGCTCTGGCTGGTCGTGGCCGGCCGGCCCGGGGTGCGGGCGGCGCTGCGCTGAGCGGTGCGGGCGCGGCCCCCGCGTGCCCCGCCGGGCCGGGCCCCGCCCGGGTCAGCCGGCGGCCGTGAGCGGCGGCGTGGCCGACCAGGGGAAGACGATCCACTCGTCGGTGGCCCGCCACACGTAGTCCGGCTCGACGACCGAGCGGGGCTTGGCGTAGATGACGGCCGAGCGCGCCTCCGCGCCGAAGCCGCGCAGCAGCTCGAGCACCAGGGCGAGGGTGCGCCCGGAGTCGGCCACGTCGTCGACCACCAGCAGCTTGCGCCCCGCGATGGACTCGGTGTCCAGCATGGGGGCGAGCAGCACCGGGTCCGGCAGCGTCTGGTGCACGTCGGTGTAGAACTCCACGTTGATCGCGTCGGAGAGCTTCACCCCCATCGCGTAGGACAGGGCGCCCGCCGGGAGGAGACCGCCACGGGCCACCGCGATGATGATGTCGGGGAGGAAGCCGCTGTCCACGACGCTCCGGGCGAGGTCCTGGGTCGCCTCGCCGAAGCGCTCCCAGGTCAGGATCTCCTTGCCCTCGAGCTCCAGGGCGTCCGCGTGATAAGCCATGGGCTTCAGGCTACCCGAGCGGGACGGCGGCTGGAGCGCCCGCCGCATCGGTAGTAAGTTCACTGACCAGACCGTCGCGCGTCGCCGCCCCCGGCGACGCCCCCCACCGGAGAGGACGCCATGACCCCGCAGCGCACGGAGGGCCGCACGGCCCTGCTCGTGATCGACATGCAGAACTCCTACTTCGACTTCCCCGAGCTCGAGGAGCAGCGCGAGCCCGTGACGGCGCGGGTGAACGAGCTGATCGCGGCGGCCCGCGAGGGCGGCTGCCCGATCCTGCTGATCCGCACCCAGCACGAGCGGGACCGCTCCACCTGGACCGTCAACATGCGCGACGACGACCAGGGCTTCGCCTTCCCCGGCACGGAGCAGTCGCAGTACGTGGCCGGCCTCGACACCGAGGGCGGGGTGGGGCTGGTCAAGACCCGGGACAGCGCGTTCTTCGACACGGACCTCGCGGCCCGGCTGCGCAACCTGGACGCGACGCACCTGGTGCTGTGCGGGATCTCCACGCACAGCTGCGTGGCGCAGACCGCCATCGACGCGTTCGCGCACGACTTCCGGGTCGCCGTGGCCCGGGACGCGGTCGCCTCCGAGAACGCGGACCTGTCCCAGGCGCTCCTGGCCTTCCTGGCGGACGAGATGCGCCAGGACATCCTGCACCAGCACGACTCGGTGACCCGGCTGCGCGGCTGAGCGCCCGCCCCCCGGCGGGGGGGGGGGGGGCGGCGCCGCGCCGCCCGCCCCGGTCCCCGCCGCGCTCCACCACAGGCTTTTCTCAAGTGTGCCTTTGCATATTCGCGACATCAGCACCGTCGCTACGTGAGGAGACACCATGAGCACCTCGACCGGCCCCCGCGAACTGCTGCGGGACCCGCCCGCACGACCCCGCAGCCGGCGCACGGTCGCCGCCGCCGCGGCCTTCCTGCTCGGAGCCACCGGCGTCGGCGCGTCGGTCGCCGCCACCGAGGTCGTCCAGCGCAACCCGGGCGGCCTGATCGCCGTCGGGCCCGTGAACACCGAGCACGGGTTCCCCGCCTGGTACGAGGACAGCAACAAGGTCCGCACCGAGCTGTGCCTGGACGCCGACGACCCGCTGTGCGCGTTCCTGCCCGGGGACGTGCCGGATCCGCTGCGCCCCATCTCCTTCCCCGAGAACTTCCCCGGCGAGGCCTTCTACATGCTCGCCGGCTCCGAGGTCGCCGTGCCCGGCGGCGGGGACGCCGTCCTCACGCTCGCCCTCGAGGCGGCCTTCGCCAACGAGAACCCGGTCCCCGGGGACCAGGTCGTCTTCGCCCGCCAGCGCATCGACGTGGACGGGGCCGCCCCCAACACCACCCTGAGGTTCACGCACCCCTACGGCTCGGTCACGGTCGACACCGACGAGCGGGGCCGCGGCCGCCTGGTCGAGGACGTCTCGCCGGCCATCGGCAACTTCCGGACCCCGCTGAAGGGGGACGTGGGGCCGTTCCTGAGGTGGGACAGCGGGGCCCCGGAGGGCTACCTGGGCAATCCCGACGTGGAGCACACCGTGACGGGCAGCCCGCTCGGCACGAACTTCTTCGAGGTGCGGACCGCGCAGGGCGCCACCGCCCGCAGCGACCAGTTCTCCGTGATGGGCAAGCTCTCCACCAACACGGGCGTGCAGGCCGATCGCGCCGTCGTCGGCGGGGGCCACATCGACGTCTTCGCCACCAGCCGCGGGGACCAGCTCGAGGTGGTCGGGCAGGACGGGGTCTTCGCGACCACGCCCATGGAGAAGGACGAGGGCGACGCGGAGCGCGCCTACGCCCGGATCGCGTACACGGGCGCCGCACCGGCCCGCGTGACGGTCCGCAACCTCGGGGACAAGCCCGTCAGCAGCGCCGAGGTCGCCGTCACCGACGTCTCGGTCGCCACCGCCGCCACCTACGACGGCACCGCCCTGACGGTCGAGGCGACGTCCTCCTCCGGGGCGGTCCCGGAGGTCGCCGGCTTCGGGAAGCTGGCCGCCACCGGCACCGCGAACCTCTTCAAGGGCTCGTTCCCCACCGTGGCCCCGCCGGTCGAGGCCACGGTCTCCACCTCCGGGACGAGCCGGACCACCGTGCCCGTGGTCGTCACCGGCGGGGCGGCCTCCCCGGTCGGCGAGGCCCCGATCCCTCCGCAGCCGGATCCGGGCCCCGTCACGGACGGCACCACCCCGGACAACCCGGACGTCGTGCAGCCGGCGGCCACCGCGGCCGTCGCGGCCCTGCCGGGCTCGGTCGCCCGGGGCATGGCCACGGAGCTGGACGGCAGCGGCTCCACGAACGCCGCCGCCTACGAGTGGACGCAGCTGAGCGGGCCCAAGGTCGCCTTCAGCGACCGGACCGTGGCCAAGCCCAAGGTCGTGGTGCCGTTCTTCACCACGATCGCCGCCACGACGCCCGCGGGGGTCGACGAGGACCCGGTGCTCCAGCTGGTGGTCACCAATGCCGCCGGGGTGCGCAGCGCCCCCGCCACGATCACGCTGAAGAGCGACGACCAGGTGACCGTCGGTGCGGCCTCCCGGCACCGCGTGGGCAAGGAGCTGCGCCTCACCGGCACGGCCCTCGTTCCCGGGGCGCCGTCCCTGCTGAACCCGGCCACCTCGGTGAACGTCTACGACACGTCCTCGGGCACGCCCGTCAAGATCGGCTCCGCCCCGGTGGACTCGCTCGGCAACTGGGAGTACCGGGCCAAGCCCGGTCCCGGCCGGCGGGTCGCGAGCGTGCTCGTGCAGTCCACGCGCGGCGGAGAGGCGAGGGGGGTGGTCGGCACCGGGTGACCGTCTGAGACAGCTCTCCCTCCAGCCGGCCCGTGCTCCGACCCCTTTCGAGCACGGGCCGGCCCCTGTGCGCCGTCCGGGCCCGTCCACCGTGGACCGGGCCCGGACGGGCGCGGCGGCCGGTGCGGCCCGGGAGCCCGGTGGTGCGCGGCAGCGGCGGAGGGTCAGCGGCCGCAGCAGGAGCAGCCGGCGCCGCACCCCTCGGCACGGTCGCCGGCGCGGTCGTCGGCGAGGACGGCCGCGGGCGTGCAGCAGGCGTCCCCGCGCCGGGCCGCCAGGCCTTCGCGCACCGCCGCCGCCGCGATCACCAGAGCGGCCACGGGATCGGCCCAGGCCCAGCCCAGCGTGCTGTGGAGGAGCAGGCCCGCGAGCAGCACGGCCGAGAGGTAGGTGCACAGCAGGGTCTGCTGCGAGTCGGCCACCGCGGAGGCCGAGCCCAGCTCCCGGCCGGCGCGGCGCTCGGACCAGGACAGCAGCGGCATGACCAGCAGGCTCACCGCCGCCAGGCCGATCCCCACCGGGGAGTGCTCCGGCTCGGCGGCCCCGGCCAGGGCGCGCACCGCGTCGACGGCGACGAAGGCGGCGAGCCCGAAGAAGGAGAGGGCGATCACCCGCATGGCCGCCCGCTCCCGGCGGTGCGGGTCGGGGGCGGAGAACTGCCAGGCCACCGCTGCCGCGGACAGCACCTCGACGACGGAGTCGAGGCCGAAGCCGATCAGGGCGGAGGAGGACGCCGCGGCCCCGGCGGTGATCGCGACGACCGCCTCCACGACGTTGTAGCCGATGGTGCCGGCCACGATCCGGCGCACCCTCCGGTGCAGGATCGACCGGCGGGCCGCGCTCAGGGGCTCGGGGGCCGAGGTCACGGAGCTCATGCGCAGGCGCAGCCGTCCGCGGAGCAGCAGCCGGGGTCCACGGCGGCCACCAGCTCCAGCAGGTCCCCCAGGGCACCGCCCAGCCGGGGGTCGGCCAGCCGGTACCAGGTGCTGCGCCCCTCGCGGGCAGCGGTCACGAGCCCGCAGCCGCGCAGGCAGGAGAGCTGGTTGGAGACCACCTGCTTCGACACGCCCAGGTGCTCCGCCAGGTCCGTCGGCCGGGCCGGGGCCTGCCGCAGGCGCAGCAGGATCCGGGTGCGGACGTCCTCCGCGAGGGCGCGGCCCAGCCGGGTCAGGGCGGCGGCGTGGGTGGGGGTGACCGCGGTCATGTCCCCACAGTACACGCCGGCGTGTACTCACCTCGTGGGCGGACGCCCGCCCGGTCCGTACCGCACCGGCCCCGGGCGGGGCTCAGGCCGGCTCGCCGGCCTCCGCGCCGCCGTGCTCGCCCTCGGGCAGCTCCTCTCCCGGTTCCGCGCCCTCGGGCAGCTCGTCCTCCCCCGCGGCCGTCTCCTCCTCGACGACCCCGGCCAGCCGGAGGAGGTCCCCGCAGCCGAAGGGCGTGCTCGCCGGCGTCCACGGGACGGGCGCGTTGAGGAACGACGCGCGGTCCAGGGCGAGGACCCCCAGGATCACCTCGGCGACGATCCGGCCCCCCACGGGTCCCAGCGTCCGCCCGCCCAGCAGCTCCGCCTCCTTGAGCACGTAGAACCACAGCGGGGCCTTGCCGTTCCAGCCGCGCTCCGTCAGCCCCAGCCGGTCGTTCGACAGGGGCACCGCCCCCATGGCCCGGGCGACGTCCTGCCCGGCCGGCAGGCCGAGCCGCTTCCCGCGCAGCAGGTTCCGCCGCGCCAGGTTGAGGATGGCGCCGTCGACGTGCTTGACCACGGTCGGGGGGAGCTCGGCCAGCGGCAGGGCGAGCCTCGTGTCGATGAGCCGGGCCATGTTGCGGTCGTCCGGGGCGCTCCTGCCGGGGATCTCGAAGAAGTAGTTCCAGTCCACCCGGGCCGACGAGGGGATCGGCCGGGAACCGCGGAGGTCGTGCCCCGGGGACCCGAAGAACGGCAGCGTCACCGCGTCGTGCATCTCGTACTCGGCCCGGACCATGCTGTGCCCGAACCGGTAGGCACCGGCCGAGTACTCGACGGGCATCATCGGCCGGTGCGGGTTGCCCGGCCGGTAGAACCGGCGGTCCACGGTCAGGCCCCGGCGGGCGTCCGGCCGCAGCATGCTCTGCACCAGGGGCCGGCCCACCACGTGCGGCAGGAAGTCGTGCACGACCAGCCACTGGAAGTGCCAGCGGGTCAGCCGCCGTGCCTCCTCGAACGACGCCCCGCCGTCCACGAAGCCGTTGTGCAGCAGCAGGAAGGCGAGGTGGAGCTGGCAGACGATGAGGTTCTCGTCGTTGCGGTGGTCGCCGATGACCGCGGTGCCGTCCGCGCGGCGCGGCAGGTCCGGCAGGCCGTCGGGCGTGCGTCCCAGGCGCATCTTCCGCGGGTCCGCCGGGTCGTAGAGCTGCGGATCCCCCGCCGGGCCCCGCCCGTAGACGGAGCCGAGGTCGAAGAAGGGCGTGTCGAAGTTGGTGAGCCCCCTCGGGTCGGCCTCCTGCTGCGACAGCGGGGTCAGGTCGAGGGTCATGTCGTGGTCGATGAACTGGCCCAGGTAGGCGAAGCCCGCGGGCATGTCGGGGTTGTCGAAGCCGTCGTTGCTCAGGGACACGTCGCTCAGCGGCGGGGTCCGGTCGATCATCCGCTGCGCGAGTCCGTCCAGCAGGGCGTCGTCGGGTGCGAAGGCGGGCAGCTGCGGGAACATCACGCCGAAGCGCCCCTCCGCCTTCCGGCCCGCCGTCACCGCGATGTCGGAGCCCCGCAGGTGGGCGGCCCCGTGGCCGCCGCCGCCCGAGAGGACCCCGCCGGCGGAGGACCGGGGCGGTGCGGCACGGGGCGGTGCGGCGTGGGCCGGCGCCTCCACGGCGGGCAGGGCGACGAGGCCCGCGGCCAGTCCGGCGAGCACGCCCCGGCGCGAGAGGCGGGATCCGCTCGGCGGTGCGGCGGTGGTGGGCGCGGTGTCCAGCGGGTTCATGGTGGGTCCTTCCGGCACGGCCCGCCGCGACGGGCCCGGTGTTCGCGTCTGTGCCTGCCAGTGAAGGCGAAACCGGTTGGAAAAGCCTTGGACCCGGGCGCGCACCGGGGCCCGGCCCTCACGGCCCGCGGGGCAGCAGGACCGTGGCCTCGACGGCGGAGACGGGGAGGCTGCCGTAGTCCCGGGAGTCCACGGACGGGGACCGGTTGTCGCCCAGGACGAAGACGTGCTCCGCGGGCACGGTGACGGGGCCGAACCAGGTGCCGTCGATCCGGCTGCGGTCCACGTGCGGCTCGGGGACGGCCGCGCCGTCGACGACCAGGACGGAGTCCTCGATGGACACGGTCTGCCCTCCGGTCGCCACGACCCGCTTCACGGTGCTGTGACCGTCGCCCGGGTCCGGGAAGACCACCAGCGCCCCCGGCACGGCCCGCTCCTCCGGGGAGCCGCTCTTCAGCAGGAGCACGAGGCCGCCCTGCGGCAGCGCGGGCTCCATGCTGTCGGAGCCCACGACGAGGGGCTCGAGCACCCACAGCCGCAGGGACACGATCCCCGCGACGGCCAGCAGCCCCGCCGCGGTC
Source organism: Kocuria sp. KH4 (assembly GCF_053711175.1). Taxonomy (NCBI): domain Bacteria; kingdom Bacillati; phylum Actinomycetota; class Actinomycetes; order Micrococcales; family Micrococcaceae; genus Kocuria; species Kocuria sp. KH4. The sequence goes on along the minus strand of NZ_JBSJYX010000018.1, from coordinate 7,923 downwards.
CCCGCCCGCCCGGGCAGCAGCCGGCGGCCGGGCGCCGCGGCCGGGGCGCTCACCGGGACTTCTGCTGCCCGCCGGTCCCCTTGCCCTTGGTCCGGGTGGGCGAGGGGCTCGGGGAGGGCGACGGGGAGGCCGTGGCCGTCCGGGACGGGCTCGGCGACGGAGTGGGCGTCGGGCTCGCCGAGGGAGTGGGCGTGGGGCTCGGCGAGGCCGCCGGCAACGGGCCCGCCGTGGGCGCCGATCCGTCGTCCCACGTCGGCGGCGCCGCCGTCATCGGGTCGCTGGGGTCGGGATCGCCCGCCTTGAGCCCCACCCGGAACTGGACCATCATGTCGTGGTCCTCGTGGGAGAGGTTGTGGCAGTGGATCATGTACCGGCCCCGGTGCGGGCCGAACTTCATGAGCAGCCGCACCGTCTCCCCCTCCCCCACGTAGACGACGTCCTTCGGCCCGCGCTCGTAGTTGAACGAGGACCTGCCGTTGCGGCTGAGGATCTGGAAGTCGACGAGGTGGATGTGCAGCGGGTGGTACCACCCGCCGGAGTTGTTCTCGAACTCCCAGATCTCGACGGCGTCCACGTCCACCTCGGCCGCGACCTTCTGGTAGCCGCTGGCGACGACCTCCTGCCAGGTGACGTCGTTGACCGTCCACATCCCGTTGGTGCGGTCGAGCTCGAACCGCCGGGTCCGCGTGGACCGGGCGGCCGTCAGGGCCATCACCTCGTTGTGCGTGCTCAGCTGCGCCGGGATCCGGTTCCAGGTGGGGTCGGAGGTGTCCACGGGCTCGTCGACGACGTCGAAGGCCATGATCTGGTGGGTGTGGTCGTAGTCCACGTTGTTGTCGTTGGAGAGGTTGCGCAGCTCGATCCGCTGCCCGGTCCGGTACTTCCGGAAGTCGATGAGCAGCTCGTAGCGCTCCGCCCCGGCGTGGCGGTAGTTGTTCACGAACTGGGTGCTCGGCATCAGGCCGCCGTCCGTGGCGACGACCGCGATCGGGTCGCCGGTGCTCAGCGTGGGGCGCAGCGAGCGGGAGATGCAGGCGTTGAGCACCCGGAACCGGTAGACGCGCTTCTGCACCTTCATGACGGGCCAGGGCCGCCCGTTGACCAGGATGACGTCCCCCCACAGCCCGGAGTGGCTGTTGTCGTCGTAGCCGAGGGAGCCGTCCTCCGCGAACATCGCGTCGGAGATGGTGACGGCCACGTCGTAGCGGCCCTGCGGGAGCAGGCGCCGCTCGAGCGGGTCGTGCATGTGGTACTGCGCGGCCAGGCCGGAGTAGGCGTTGAGTGCCGTGTAGTGGACGCCGTGGTCGTGGTACCACAGCGTCCGCGCCGGCTGGAAGTTCGGGTAGTGGTAGTCCTTGTAGAAGCCGGGGTTCGTCACGTCGTTGGCGTAGCCGTCGTACTGCGGCAGGGACGCGGACCCGTGCAGGTGGGTCGAGGTGGCCAGCACGTGCCCGTCCAGGGCGTGCGTGGCGGGCAGCTGGTTGCGCACGCGCAGCACCGCCTTCGTCCCCTGGTCGAGGCTGATGGTGGGTCCGGGGAAGATCCCGTTGTAGCCCAGGATCGGCGTGGTGAGCCCGGCCCGGGGCAGGATCTGGGCCGCGGCGGCCCGCTCGGTGACCACGTAGTGGTGCACCGGCGCCCCGTCGGCGGGGTCGACCGTCCGGGCGTGCGGCTGCAGCACCGGGGCCTGCACGAACGCCGTCCGGAAGGGCCGGGGCAGCTCGGACTCGTCGAGCGCGCTGGCGGACTTGGCGTCCACGGACCGGGTGGGCACCATGAACGAGCCGGCGCCCAGGGCCCCCAGGCCGCCGAGCAGCAGGACGTTTCTTCGCGAGACGGTCATCGGAGGTCTCCTTCGTGCAGGGCCGGTGGCGTGGGACCGGGCGCACGGGGCGCCCGGTGGAGGTGCGGCCCGGCGGCGGGCCGCACCGAGGAGGTCGGCGGGAGCGTCACCGGGGGCCCGCCCCGCGGTGGTGGTCGGTGCCCAGGGACAGGCGGGCGTCGCCGGCCCCGTCGAGGACCAGCTCGAGCGCGCGGTCGGGGACCTCGAAGACGAGCTCGGTCAGCAGGACGTCCCCCTGCCCGAGCGCCTCCTCCGCGGTGGAGGCCCGCAGGACGGGGGACGTGCCGCCGCCCAGGCGCTCCACCGTCCAGTCGTCCGCCGCGAAGTCGATGCCGTCCGCCTCCAGGGCGGTGAGCTCGAGCAGCACCCGCACCCGGTGGGTGCCGTCCTCGGCGGCTCCGTCCTGCGGGCCGGGTGCGGTCTCCCCCTCCGGCAGGACGCCGTTGATGCGGGCGAGACCGCCGGGCACCGGGGCCACCGCCCCCAGCGGGGTGCTCGGCGCCTCGTCCCCGGTGAGCACGGCGCCGCCCAGGACGCCGCCGAGGCCCAGCACGAGGACCGCCGGCAGCAGCCGGCGCCGGTGGGCCCACCCGCTGCGGCGGTCCGCGGCGGGTGCGCCGGCAGCGGGAGCTGCGGCGGTGGGCGGGGCTGTAGTGGTCATGCCAGCACGATGGGAAGCCGACCTTGGAGAAACGTTGCCGTCGGCCGCCGGCATGACGTCGTCCGCCCGGCGGCGCGCGGGGACCCGCCGGACGGTCCCGCGCGCAGCGGACCCCCGAATTTGGGGGGTCCGCTCCTCCCCCAGACGGGGCTGACCCTTTCCCTTTCGCACAGACACACTGGAATTCACTTTCGGGAAGGGGGACCCGTGGGAACGACAGGTCGTGGGGGACGAACTGATGGACGAGGCGTGCGGCTGTCCGTGCGCGTGCTGGGACCGCTCGAGGTGCGCCGGGGGGACCGCACCTTGACGCCGAGGGAGCTGGGCGGGCCCAAGCAGCGGCAGATCCTGGAGATCCTGCTGCTGCAGCTGGGCACGCCGGTGTCCAAGGACCGTCTCGTGGAGCTGCTCTGGGCGGACCGGCCGCCGGCCGCGGCCCTGCAGAACCTCGAGAGCTACATCAGCGTGCTGCGCCGCGGCCTGCAGCCCGGCGCCGGCCGCAGCGGGCCGCTGCGCACCGCCAACGGCGGATACGTGATGGACGAGTCGGCGGTGGACCTGGACGTGCACCGCTTCGAGCTGCTGATCGAGCAGGCCCGCCGCGGTCCCGCCGACCGGGCGTACCCGCTGTGGTGCGACGCGCTCGCCCTGGCCTCGGCCCCGCTGCTGGAGAGCGAGCTGCGCTGCGAGTGGGCGGAGCGGCAGCGGGAGCTGCACGCCGCCCGGGTGCTCGAGGCCCGGGTCTCGGCGGCCGAGGCCGCACTGGAGCTGGGGCTGCACCGGGAGGCGGTGCGGCACGGGCGCGAGGCGCTCGACCAGGACGCACTGCACGAGCGCGCGTGGACGGCGCTGGTCCTGGGCCTGGAGCGCTCCGGCCGGCCGGTGGAGGGCCTGCAGGCCTACGACCGGTGCCGGCAGGTCCTGGGCCACGAGCTCGGGTGCACCCCGTCGGCGGCGCTGCAGGCCGCCTACGCGCGCATGCTGCGCAGCACGGCCGCGTCGGGCGGCGAGCTGGGGCAGGTCCTGTCCGCCCTGCTGGTGCTGCACGGCCAGTTCGGTGATCCGGAGTGGATGCCGGGGCCCCAGCTGCCGCGCGAGGAGGCCGCCACCGTGCTCCGGGCCTTCCTGGGCCGCTCCCTGAGCGTCGCCGCGTAGCGGGCCGGCCATGCGACCGCACGGGTGGCGGCACCGGGGGACGAACCCCCATGTCAACCGCCGAAGTGGGTACAGCGTCCCGCTTGCTCCCCGAGATTCGCGATCGGCATACTACCGCTACGTAATACGGGGGATGCCGGGGGGCTGGTCCGCGATGACCGACGAGTTCGACAGGGTGGGCGATCCGCGCACCTCGATCCTGGTGGTCGACGACCACACGACCTTCGCGGAGCTGCTGACCGGCGCGCTGAGCCAGGAGCCGGACCTGCGCAGCGTCGGGGTGGCCGGCGACGTGGACTCCAGCGTCCGCCTGTGCCGGTCGCTGCGCCCCGACGTCGTGGTCATGGACTACCACCTCGCCGGGGGCAACGGCGTGACGGCCTCGGCGCGCATCCTCGCGGAGCTGCCGCGGACCCGCGTCGTCATGCTGACCGGCGACCCCACGCAGCACGTCCTGGAGGCCGCGGCGGACATCGGCGTGTGCGCCTTCCTGCCCAAGGACGGCTCGCTCGCCGTGCTGCTCGAGACCATCCGCAGCGCCCGCTGCGGCACCATGGTCGTCCACCCGTCCCTGCTGGCCGCCGCGGCGCCGGTCCGCCGCCCGGCGCCGGACGTGCCCGCGCTGACCCAGCGGGAGATGCAGGTGCTGCGCCTCATGGCCCAGGGGCACAGCGTGGGCCAGAACGCCCGGCTGCTGAGCATCACGCCGAACACCTGCCGCGGCTACGTGAAGACCATCCTCGCCAAGCTGGACGCCCACTCCCAGCTGGAGGCGGTCGCGGCAGCGGCACGGCTCGGCCTGCTGGCGGAGCACCGGTGAGGCGCGTGCTCCCGCGCACGGACCGCGCCGCGCCGCCGGCGGACCTGCTGCTGGACTGGCCGGTCACCGCCCCGCCCGCCGTGAGCGACCGGTCGGAGGTGCGCGCGGCGGTCCGGCGGTTCCTGCTGGCCGGTCTGCTCGTGATCCTCGTCGCCGCGCTCCCCGCCTCGTGGTGGATCCGCGCCGTCGCGGAGCAGCACGCCGTGGACCACGTCCTGCGGGTCACCCAGCGGTTGGCGAACTACGCCGTCGCCCCGCTGATCACCGACGACCTCCTGTCCGGCGGGGCGGCCGCCACGGCCCAGCTGGACGTGCGGCTGCAGCCCTGGCTGGACGACGGGACCATCCACCGCATCAAGATCTGGGACGAGGACGGCACGATCGTCTACTCCGACGAGCACGAGCTCATCGGGCAGAACTTCGGCCCGGCGTCCTGGGACAGCGCCCTGGTCGCCCGCGGCGAGGGGGTCGCCACGATCGAGCACCAGCAGGACACGGAGAACGCCCACGAGTCCGGCGCCGGCCGGCTGGTCGAGGTCTACGTCGGGTTCGTCCCCGCCAACGGTGAGCAGCTGGTCTTCGAGGCCTACTACGACGACGCGATCGTGCAGGAGGAGCAGCGTTCGGTGCTCATGGGCATGGCCCCGGCGATCCTGCTGATCATGGTGCTGTTCCAGCTGGCGCAGCTCGCCCCCGCGGTGGGGCTGGCCCGGCGGATCCAGGCGCAGCGGCGGGTCCGGGCCCAGCTGCTCCAGCACGCCGTGGACGCCGCCGAGCTCGAGCGCGTCCGCGTCGCCCGGGACCTGCACGACGACGTGATCCAGGACCTCGCCGGGCTCTCCTACGCCCTCGAGGCGCAGGAGATGAACGCCGCCCCGGAGCAGCGCGGCATGCTGGGGCGGACCCGGTCGATCCTGCAGGGCAGCCTGCGCACCCTGCGCGGGATCACCACGGCCCTCTACTCGCCGGACCTGCTGACCCTCGGCCTGCCGAAGGCCATGGCCCGCCTGGCGGACCCGCTCGCCCAGCGGGGGATCGACACGAGCGTGCGGATCAGCCCCGCCGTGTTCCTCACCCCGGAGCAGGAGGCGATGTTCCTGAAGGTGGCGCGGGAGGCCTTCGCCAACATCTCGAAGCACGCCCACGCCTCCACGGTCACGCTGGACCTGGGCGTGGAGCACGGGGCCACGGTGATGACCATCAGCGACGACGGCACCGGGTTCGACGACTCCCGCTCGTCGCCGGAGGGCCACCTCGGGCTGCGCATCATGCGGGACATCGCCGACGCCGCGGGCGCCGAGCTCTCGATCCGCTCCCGGCCGGGGGTCGGGACCACCGTGCTGACGACCCTGCCCCACGACGCGGTCACCGTGCGGTTCTGACCGTCCCCGCACCGCGCCGGAGCGGGGCCGCCCGGGCCCCGGCGGGCCGGCCCGCCGGGGGTCAGCCGGCGGAGGTCAGCCGGCGACGCCGGCCGGCAGGTCGGCGGCCATGTCCTCGACGTAGCGGCGCACCTCGGTGCCGAACAGCTCGATGCTGCGCAGCATCCGGGCGTGGTCCAGGGTGCCCACGGCGTACTTGAGGTCGAAGCGGGCGGCGCCGAGCGCCGCCGCGGAGCGCACGATCTTGCGGGCCACGGTCTCGGGGGAGCCCACGAAGTAGGCGCCCTCCGGGCCGCACATCGCGTCGAACTCCGTCCGGGTCAGCGGGCCCCAGCCGCGCTCCCGGCCGATCCGGTCGTGGGTGTAGGCCTGGTGCGGGAAGAACTCCTCGCGGGCCTGCTCGTCGGTCTCCGCGACGTAGCCCGGGGAGTGGAAGGCCACCGGTTGCGGCTCCTTGCCGAAGTGCTCGAGGGCCTGGCGGTAGTAGTCCGCGAAGGGCGCGAAGGCGGCGGGGCTCCCGCCGATGATCGCGAAGATCACGGGCAGCCCGTAGTGGGCGGCGCGCACCACCGACTGCGGCGAGCCGCCCACGGCGATCCACGCGCGCAGCGACCCGGACTCGGTCCTGGGGTGGACCTCCAGCCCGCGGATCGGGGCGCGCAGCCGGCCCTCCCAGTCGATGACGCCCTCGGTGCGCAGCCGGTCGAACAGCTGCAGCTTCTCCTCGAACAGGGCCTCGTACTGGTCGAGCGGATAGCCGAAGAGGGGGAAGGACTCGGTGAAGGACCCGCGCCCGAGGATGACCTCGGCGCGCCCGGAGGACAGGGCGTCCACGGTGGCGAAGCGCTGGTAGACGCGCACCGGGTCGTCGGAGCTGAGCACCGTCACGGCCGAGCCCAGGCGGATCCGCTCGGTCACCGTGGCGATGCCCGCCAGGACCGTCTCGGGCGAGGAGACCGCGAAGTCCTCCCGGTGGTGCTCGCCGATGCCGAAGAAGTCCAGTCCCAGCCGGTCGGCCAGCGCGGCCTCGGCGACGACGTTGCGGATGACCTGGGCGCCGCTGAGCATCCGCCCGTCCGGGCCGGGATAGAGGTCGCCGAAGGTGTTGAGGCCGAGCTGGAGGGTCATGGCGGTGCTCCTGGTCGTGATTTGTGGATGCATCCATGAAAGTCGCGGCCGGGGCGTTCTATTCCGGCCGGCCCGCCGCCGCGGTCAGCGGGTGAGCCACTCCCAGGCGGTGTGCTTCTCGGGGCCCGGGACGCCGCTGACGATCCAGGCGACGTCGTCCGTGGAGAGCGGGAAGGGCGGGGCGTCGTCCTGCTCGGCGGCGGGCTCCAGCTCGTCCACGTGCTCGAGGCTCCACAGCTCGGCGAACAGCCGCGTCGGCCCGCGCCGGTCCACCAGCCGTTCCCGCGCCTCCTCGACGAGCTCGTCCAGGTGGTCCTGCAGGAATCCGGCGAGCTCCGCCGCGAAGCCGTCCGTGCCCGCCTCCGCCGGGTCGATCTCCCACGTCCGGCGCACCACCGCCAGCACCTCGTCCTCGCCCAGGGCGGCGCCGTCGCGACGGGGGTCGGGGACCTCCGCCGGCACCGGCCCGCCGGCGGCCACGGCCAGGAACCGCTCCTGGAGGGCCAGCAGCGCGGCCACCGTCAGGAGGTCGTCCACCCGGCGCCCGGAGCGGCCCGCGTCGGCGTCGCCGGCCACCGGTCCGCCCTCGTCCCCGGCCGGAGCCGCGATGAGGTCCTCCCAGGCGTGGCGCACCCAGGCCCAGACGCGCTCGGCGCCGGCGGAGCGGATCGAGGACGGCCGCCAGCCGGTGGTGGCGGCGCGCCACCGCGGGTCCAGGGCGGGCTCGCCGGGGGCGGCCGCGGAGGGACCGGACGGCTCGGCGGGCTCGGGGGCGGGGTGGCTGAACACGTGCTGCTCCTGGGTCGGGCGGGCGCGGCGGTCGCGGCCTCCGGCCCAGCCAAGGCCGCGGACGGGTGCGCGGCGCGCACACCCCCTCGCGCGGGGCCGGCCCCCGCCCCCCCGGCCCGGGCCCCCCCCCCCCCCCTGGCGCACC
>NZ_JBSJYX010000017.1:0-85597 GCF_053711175.1 Kocuria sp. KH4 | reverse complement strand
CCACAGGTGTCCGGGGCCTCCGCCGTTCCCGCCTCAGCGGTGCGCGTCAGTGCGCGTGATCGCCGCGGGAGTACTCGAAGATCAGCCCGAGCAGGGCCACGACCACCACGGGAGCCGCGAGCATCAGGATCCACCAGTCGATGGCCAGGCTCAGGAACGCCAGGGCGCAGCCGATGCCCAGCAGCAGGGGCCACCAGCTCCACGGGGAGAAGTGCCCGTACTCGCCGGCGGACTCGACGATCTCGCCGTCGAGCTTGTCCTCGGGCAGGACGCCGCCGGAGTTCCGGTCCACGAGCCAGAGGTAGACGGCCAGCATGAAGGACATGGCGCCCACGGCCAGCAGGCCCGGGAAGCCGACGAGCTCGTCGAAACGGGTCAGGAACCCGTACACGACCGCGGCGACGACGCTGAAGACACCGAGCAGGTTGAACAGTTTGATGGAGAGTTTCATGCTCAGCCCTTCCGCGTGGCCATGGCGGCGTCGTCGACCGGCGACTGCTGCGGGGACTCCGCGGCCAGCTCCGGGTGGTGCAGGTCCAGCGCCGGGCGCTCGGAGCGGATCCGCGGCAGCGAGGTGAAGTTGTGCCGCGGCGGCGGGCAGGACGTGGCCCACTCCAACGACCCGCCGAAGCCCCACGGGTCGTCCACCTCGATCTTCTTGCCGTTGCGGTGGGTGATGTACACGTTCCAGAAGAACGGGATCATCGACGCCGCCGTGAGCATCGCCCCGGCCGTGGAGATCTGGTGCATCCAGGTGAAGCCGTCCTCGGGCAGGTAGTCCGCGTAGCGGCGCGGCATGCCGTCCACGCCCAGCCAGTGCTGGATCAGGAAGGTCATGTGGAAGCCGAGGAACAGCATCCAGAAGTGGATCTTGCCCAGCCGCTCGTTGAGCATGTACCCGGTGAACTTCGGCCACCAGAAGTGGAAGCCGGCGAACATCGCGAACACGATGGTGCCGAAGACCACGTAGTGGAAGTGGGCGACCACGAAGTAGGAGTCCGAGACGTGGAAGTCCAGCGGCGGGGTCGCCAGGATGACACCCGTGAGCCCGCCGAAGAGGAAGGTGAACATGAAGCCCAGCACCCACAGCATGGGCGTCTCGAAGGTGATGGAGCCCTGCCACATGGTGGCGATCCAGTTGAAGAACTTCACCCCGGTGGGCACGGCGATCATCATCGTCATGAACGCGAAGAACGAGAGCATCACCGCGCCGGTGACGTACATGTGGTGGGCCCACACGGTCACCGAGAGGGACGCGATGGCGATGGTCGCGAAGACCAGGCCCTTGTAGCCGAACAGCGGCTTGCGGGAGAACACCGGGATGATCTCCGAGACGATGCCGAAGAACGGCAGCGCCAGCACGTAGACCTCCGGGTGGCCGAAGAACCAGAACAGGTGCTGCCACAGCACCGCTCCCCCGTTGGCCGGGTCGAAGATGTGCCCGCCCAGGGTGCGGTCCATGCCCAGTGCGAACAGCGCCGCGGCCAGCGGCGGGAACGCCATGAGGATCAGCAGCGAGGTGATCAGCGTGTTCCAGGTGAACAGGCCCATCCGCCACACGGTCATGCCCGGGGCGCGCATGGCGATGATCGTGGTGATGAAGTTGACGCCACCCATGATGGTGCCGAAGCCCGACAGCGCGAGGCCGAAGACCCACAGGTCACCGCCGAGGCCCGGGGTGAAGGAGGAGTTGGACAGCGGGGCGTACGCCGTCCATCCGAAGGACGCCGCGCCCTGCGGGGTGATGAACCCGGCGGTGGCGATCAGCGAGCCGAAGAGGAAGAACCAGAACGCGATGGCGTTCAGCCGCGGGAACGCCACGTCCGGGGCGCCGATCTGGAGCGGGACGATGACGTTGGCGAAGCCTGCGAACAGCGGGGTGCCGAACATCAGCAGCATGAGCGTGCCGTGCATGGTGAACAGCTGGTTGTACTGCTCCTTGGTCTCCAGGATCTGCATCCCGGGCTCGAAGAGCTCGGCGCGGATCAGCAGCGCCATGAGGCCGGCGATGCAGAAGAAGACGAAGGAGGAGATCAGGTACATGTACCCGATGGTCTTGTGGTCGGTGGTCGTGATCCAGTTGACGACCATCCGGCCCTTGGACCGGGGCACCACGCGCGGAGCGACTGTGGCTGCCTCGTCCCGTGAATACTCGAGAGTGGACACCGGTACTCCTTAGTTGTTCGTAGACAGGTCGGCGGGCTGGTCGACGTCCGGGAACTCGCCGGCGGAACCGGGCTCGTTCACGAACTCCTCCCCCGGGTCCGGATAGGAGTCGCGGTTGTACTCCTCGCCCAGCGCACCGGTCTGTCCCGCGTCACGCAGGGACTGGATGTGGGCGTCGTACTCGGCCTGGCTGACCACGTTGACGTTGAACAGCATCTCGGAGTGGTACTCGCCGCAGAACTCGGCGCACTTGCCGAAGTAGGAGCCCTCCCGACCCGTGGTGATGCTGATGGTGTTCGTGCGGCCGGGGAACATGTCCGCCTTCTCGAGGAACGCGGGGACCCAGAAGGAGTGGACGACGTCGCGGGAGGTGACCTGCAGCTCGATGTCGCTGTCCACGGGCAGGTAGAGGGTGGGCACCCGATCGGGCACGCCCTCCTCGCCGTCCAGGTGACCCTGCATGCCGGTGTCCCAGACGTCGTCGGTGAGGTAGTTGAAGTCCCAGGCCCACTGCTTCCCGTACACCTGGACGGTGACGTCCGGGTTCTCGTGCGGGGTGGTGATCGCCGACTGCGTGCGCACCGTGAAGAAGAAGAGGGACATGATCAGTGCGATCGGCACGATCGTGTAGAAGACCTCGAGCGGCGCGTGGTAGGCCACCTGCCGCGGGTAGCCGGTCTCGTTCTTCCGGCGGCGGTAGGCGATCATGCACCACAGCATGAGGCCCCAGGTCACCAGGCCCACGGCCAGGGCCGCGATCCACGACCCGACCCACAGGTCCAGGATCATGTCGGCGTTGTCGGTGACGCCCCGCTCGGTGGGCATCCACCCGAGCTTCGCCTCCTCGGAGCAACCGGTCAGCGCGGTTGCTGCCAGGACGGCGACCGCGGACGTCCTTGCCGCGCGGCGCCGGCGGCTGCCGGTTCGTGTGTGCGAACTCACAGACGGCCCTTCCTCTTCTTGTCGTGCTCGTCGTCTGCGCGCCGAAGGCCCCGGTTCCCAGAGCCTGGACACAGTCATGTGGAATGTTTCCCTTCGAGCTTACCCCTAGTCGCTGACATCCGGTGACACAGTGTCAGCGTCCGCGCGGCGGTCCCGGGCCCGCCGCGGACCCGTTTCCGGGGCGCTCCCACGACGCACGGAGGCCCGCCGTCCGAACGGACGGCGGGCCTCTCGGGAGGGTGCGGGGCGGCTCAGTGGAAGGAGTCGCCGCAGGCGCAGGAACCCCCTGCGTTCGGGTTGTCGATGGAGAACCCCTGCTTGGAGATCGTGTCCTCGAAGTCGACGGTCGAGCCCTCGAGGTAGGGCACGCTCATCTTGTCCACGACGACCTCGACGCCGCCGAAGTCCCGCACGGAGTCGCCGTCGAGGATGCGCTCGTCGAAGTACAGCTGGTAGATGAGGCCCGAGCAGCCGCCGGGCTGCACCGCCACGCGCAGCCGCAGGTCCGTGCGGCCCTCCTGCTCGAGCAGGGCGCGGACCTTCTCGGACGCGACCTCGGTCAGCACGACGCCGTGGGTGGGCAGGCCGTCCACTGCGGCGCCGTTCTCGGTCGTGACGCTCATGATGCTCACTTTCTGTGGGGAATCACCGCGCGGGTTCGGGCCGGCGGCGGGTCTGTCACGGGCACAACGGACGGGCGCCCGGGTTCATTCCCGGGACTGCCGCCCGGAGCGGGCGGCGTCGTCGAGACCCAGCAGCATGAGGGTCTCCGCGACCACCGCGCGCTCGAAGTCCGCCAGGTGCAGGGACTCGTTGGCGCTGTGCGCCCGCGAGTCCGGGTCCTCGACGCCCGTGATGAGGATGTCCGCCCCAGGATAGACCTCCAGCAGGTCCGCGGTGAAGGGGATGGACCCGCCGATCCCGGTCTCCACCGCGGGACGGCCCCACGCCTCCCCCAGCGCCCACTGCGCGACCCGGGCCGCCTCGGAGCCCATGTCGGTCCGGAAGGACTGGCCCGTCTCCTCCAGCTCGAAGCGCACGTGCGCGCCGAAGGGCGCGTGGGACTCGACGTGGCGCCGCAGCGCCTCGGCCGCCTCGGCGGGGTCCTGACCCGGGGCGGTCCGGAGGCTGATCTTGGCGCGGGCGGAGGGCGCGATGGTGTTGGAGGCGACGTCCACGGGCGTCACGTCCATCCCGGTCACCGACAGCGCCGGCTGCGTCCAGAGCCGCGACGCGATGGAGCCGCGCCCGGCGAGCCGGACCCCGTCGCGCACCGCGGCGTCGGCGCGGAAGCGCTGCTCGTCGTAGACCAGGTCGGTGCTGTCCTCGGCGTGCAGACCGGCCACGGCCACGGCGCCGTCGTCGTCGTGGAAGGTGGCGATCAGCCGGGACAGCAGCGTGGGGGCGTCCAGGACCGGACCGCCGTACATCCCGGAGTGCACGGCGTGCTCCAGCACCGAAACCTCCACGACCGCCCCCACCATGCCGCGCAGGCTCGTGGTCAGCGCCGGCACCCCGACCTCCCAGTTGGCGGAGTCCGCGATCACGATGACGTCGGCGGCCAGCCGGTCCCGGTAGGTCTCCAGGAAGTCCCGGAAGGACGGGGACCCCGCCTCCTCCTCGCCCTCCACGAAGACCGTCACCCCGAGCCCCAGGTCCGCGCCCCGCTGGTCCGTCACGGCGCGGAGGGCGGCCACGTGCGCCATGATCCCGGCCTTGTCGTCGGCGGCGCCCCGGCCGTACAGCCGGCCGTCCCGCTCCTCGGCGACGAACGGCTCGGACTCCCAGAGCTCGCGCCGGCCCGGCGGCTGGACGTCGTGGTGGGCGTAGAGCAGCACCGTGGGGTAGCCGGGGGCGGGCCGGCGGTGGGCCACGACGGCCGGGTGGCCCGGCCCCTCCCCGAGGGGCACCCGGAGGATCTCCACCTCCCCGAGCCCGGCCCCGGACAGCACGGCGGCGACGGCCTCTGCGCTGCGCTCGAGCTGCGCGGCGTCGAAGGACTCCCAGGCGATGCCGGGAACCGCCACCAGCTCGGCCAGCTGGGCCACGGTTCTCGGCATGTCGGCGTGCACGGCCGCGCGCACGGCGTCGAGGGGGACGGGGACGGTGGGGGTGTACGGCGCATTCATGGTCGCCAGCCTACGTGCGGGTCCCGGCGGCCGGACGCAGGTGCGTCGGCTATCCTTGACGGGTGTTTGGACGCAAGAAGGACGCAGACCGCGCGGGTTCCACCGCGGTGACCGCCGAGCCGCCCCGGGCCGAGGCCGCCGCCCCGCGGCAGACGCCGGCCAAGGGCCGGCCGACGCCGAGCCGGCGCGAGCAGGAGGCCGCCCGCCGCCGCCCCCTGGTACCGGAGGACCGCAAGGCCGCCAAGGCCCAGTCGCGGGAGAGCGCCCGCGAGCAGCGGGTGCGGGCGCAGGCCGGGATGGCCGCCGGGGACGAGCGCTACCTCGGCCCGCGGGACAAGGGCCCCCAGCGGCGCTTCGCCCGGGACTGGGTGGACTCGCGGATCAACCTGGGCGAGTACCTCATGGTCGTGGCCCTGGTGGCCCTCGTGGTGCTGTTCTTCCCGATCCAGGACGTGGCCACGTTCGGCGTCTACGTCATCTGGGCGCTGATGATCCTCGGCATCGTCGACGCCGTCCTGTCCACGGGCCGGATGAAGAAGGCGATGCGGGCCAAGTTCGGGACCGTGGAGCCGGGCGTGCGCTGGTACGCCGCGATGCGCGGCTTCACCATGCGCCGGCTGCGCCTGCCCAAGCCGCAGGTCGCCCGCGGCCAGCGTCCCTCCTGATCCGGCCGCCGGACCGCACGCCGTCCGCTCCGCCCCCGGGCCCTGGGCCCGGGGGCGGAGCCGTGTCCGGGCTCAGCCGCGGCGACGTGCCAGGCGCGCGAGCCCCTGGTTGATGCTCCGGGCCCAGAACGGCCCCTCGTAGAGGAACCCGGTGTAGCCCTGGACGAGCGTGGCACCGGCGGCCAGGCGCTCCTGGACGTCCTCGGCGGTGGTCACCCCGCCCACGGAGACGAGCACCAGCCGGTCCCCCACCCGGTCGCGCAGCAGGCGCAGCACCTCGAGGGAGCGGCGCCGCAGCGGGGCCCCGGACAGCCCGCCGGCCCCGCAGGCCTCGACGGCGGCGGCGTCGGAGGCCAGGCCTTCGCGGGAGATCGTGGTGTTGGTGGCCACGATGCCGTCGAGGCCGAGGTCCAGCGCCAGGTCGGCCACGGCCAGCACGTCGTCGTCGGAGAGGTCCGGGGCGATCTTGACCAGCAGCGGCACGTGCCGGTCGGCGGCCTCGTCGGCGGCGGCGCCCACGGCCGAGAGCAGCGGGCGCAGGCTCTCGATCTCCTGGAGCTGGCGCAGCCCCGGGGTGTTGGGCGAGGACACGTTGACCACCAGGTAGTCGGCCAGGGGCGCGAGCGTGCGGGTGCTCTGCAGATAGTCGTCCACCGCGTCCTCGAGCGGAACCACCTTCGTCTTGCCGATGTTCACGCCCAGCACGGGTCGGGCGCGGCCGCGGTGGTCGGCCTCGAGCTCGCGCCGGGCCCGGGCCAGCCGCGGGGCCACCGCCTCGGCGCCGTCGTTGTTGAAGCCCATCCGGTTCACCACGGCGCGGTCCCGCACGAGCCGGAAGAGCCGGGGGCGGGGGTTGCCGGGCTGCGCCTGGGCGGTCACGGTGCCGATCTCCACGTGGCCGAAGCCGAGGTCGGTCAGGGCGCCGATGCCCGCGGCCCCCTTGTCGAAGCCGGCCGCGAGGCCGAAGGGCGAGGGGAAGCGCAGGCCGAGCGCCTCGACCTCGAGGGCGGGATCGGCGCGGGTGTAGACCCGCAGGGCCGTGCTCAGCCGCACGGCGCGGGCCGCGCGGACGCCGGCGAAGCCCACCCGGTGGGCCTTCTCGGCGTCCATCCGGGAGAACACGGCCTGGAAGAACATAGGGTAGAAGCGCATGGGCCCAGTCTTCCACAGGGGGCCCCACCGCCCGGGCGGTCCCGCGAGCACCACGGGCGGGCCGACGACCGCCCGCGGGAGGTGACCGGTTGAGCGCTCCCCCGGACCCGTGGGTCCCCGACGTGCTGGGGCCGGGCTTCCGCTGCCGCACCGTGGAGCTGGGGCCGGGCTCGGTGCCGCACTCCACCGCCACGGTGGTGCGCCACCGCCCCGACGACGGCCCGGCCCCCGGCGCCGCCCCGCGCGACGCGGTGCTGTACCTGCACGGGTGGTCCGACTACTTCTTCAACGCCGAGCTCGCCCGCGCCTGCGCCGCCGCCGGGTACGGCTTCTACGCCCTGGACCTGCACGGCCACGGCCGCAACCTCACCGACTCGGTGCTCGCCGAGGGCGCCGGCAGCCCCGGGCACGCCACCGACCTCGCCGACTACGACGACGACATCGCCGCCGCCCTGGCCGTGCTGGCCGAGGACGGGCTGCCCGCTGCGGACGGCCGGCTCGTGCTGATGGGCCACTCCACCGGGGGCCTCACCGCGGCCCTGTGGGCCGCCCGCCACCCGGGCCGGCTGGCGGGCCTGGCCCTCAACGCCCCGTGGCTGGGCAGCCACGGGGCGGACGCGGTGGGCGCCGTCCTCCGTCCGGCCCTGGGCCGGCTCGCCCGGCGGCGCCCGGAGCGGGTCCTGCGGGCCCGTCTGCGCAGCCACTACTACCGGGTGATCAGCGAGCAGGCCGAGGGCGAGTGGCCGATCGATCCGCGGTGGCGGCCCGAGACCAGCTTCGACATCACCCCGGGGTGGCTCAGCGCCGTCCTTCGCGCCCAGCGTGAGGTCTCGCGCGGGCTGGACCTCCGGCTCCCGGTGCTGGTCCAGGTCTCGGCGCGCTCGTGCCTCCGGCCCTGGTGGTCGGAGCGGATGCGCTCGGCCGACACGGTGCTGGACGTCCGGCAGATCCGCCGGCACGCCCCGGACCTGGGCCCGGACGTGACCGTGCGCTCCTACGAGGGCGCGGTGCACGACGTCCACCTCTCCCGCGAGCCCGTGCGGCGGGCCGCCCAGCAGGACCTCGTGGCGTGGTTGGGCGCCCTCGGCCGGCCCGGCAGCGGTCAGGCGGAGGCGCCGGGACCCGCCACCCGGTCGACGGCGCCGCCGTACCGGCGGTCGCGGCGGGCGTAGACCTCCACCGCCTCCCACAGCGTGCGGCGGTCGACGTCGGGCCACAGGACGTCCTGGAAGACGAGCTCGGCGTAGGCGGACTGCCACAGCAGGAAGTTGGAGATCCGCTGCTCCCCCGAGGAGCGCAGGAACAGGTCGACGTCCGGGAGGTCGGGCTCGTCGAGGTAGCGCTGCACCGTGGCCTCGTCGATGCTGCGCGGATTCAGCAGCCCCGCCTTCGCGTCGGCGGCGATGGCCGCCGCGGCGTCGGCGATCTCGGCCCGGCCGCCGTAGTTGACGCACATGGTCAGGGTCACCACGTCGTTGTCCCGGGTGGCCTGCTCCGCCTCCTCGAGGCGGTTGATCACGGCCCGCCACAGGCGGGGCCGGCGGCCGGCCCAGCGGATCCGCACGCCCCACTCCTGGAAGGTGGGCAGCTGGCGCTCCATGACGTCGGCGGTGTAGTTCATGAGGAACGTGACCTCGTCGAGGGACCGCTTCCAGTTCTCGGTGGAGAAGGCGTAGGCGCTGACGTAGGGGACGCCCAGCTCGATGGCCCCGGCCATCACCTCGATGAGCGCCGCCTCCCCCGCCTTGTGGCCCTCGTTGCGCGGCAGGCCCCGCTGGTTCGCCCAGCGCCCGTTGCCGTCCATCACCACGGCCACGTGCCGGGGCACGAACCGGGACGGGATCGGCGGGGCGGTGGCGCCGCTGGGGTGCGGGGGCGGGGCGGCAAAGCCGGGCATGGTCAGCTCCGTTCCACGAGGTGCAGGGACCGGACGGCCCTCTCCAGGTGCCACTGTACGTAGGAGGCCACGATGCCCGCGGCGGCCCGGGCCGTGCGCGGGTCCGCGGCGGTGATGCGCTCCCAGTCGCCCGTGAGCAGCGCGGACAGGTGCGCGACCGTGGCGGGGTCCGGGGCCGCGGCCCCGGGAGGGCGGCACTCCGGGCACACGGCCCCGCCGAGCGGCGCCGAGAACGCCTCGTGCGGCCCGGGCGCCCCGCAGCGGGCGCAGTCCGTGAAGCTCGGGGCCCACCCGGCGGTGGACACGGCCCGCAGGAGATAGGAGTCCAGGACCGCGCCCGGCTCGTGCAGCCCCCGGGCCAGGGCGGACAGCGCGCCGACCAGCAGCCGGTACTGCTGGGCCGCGGACTCGTCGTCGTTCTCGGTGAACCGCTCCGCGGCCTCGGCCATGGCGGCGGCCGCGGTGTACTTGGCGTAGTCGGCGGCGATGAGCGACCCGTAGCCGCGCTTGCCCAGGGCCTGGGACACGATCTCCAGGTTCCGGCCGGTGACCAGCTGCAGCTCGGCCACGTTGAACGGCTCCAGCCGGGAGCCGAAGCGGGAGGTCGTGCGGCGCACCCCCTTCGCCACCGCCCGCACCTGGCCGTGGTCGCGGGTCAGCAGCACCACGATCCGGTCCGCCTCGCCCAGCTTGTAGGTGCGCAGCACCACGGCGTCGTCCCGGTAGGTGCGCGATGCGAAGGTCGTCCTGGCCACCCCGTCATTCTCCCACGCCGGGCGGACAGCGCAGCCGGTGCGGGAGGGGCGGCTCAGGCCTGGGCGTCCCGGATCGCGCGGTTGACCGCGGAGACGACCGCCTTGAGGGAGGCGCGGGTGGTGTTCGCGTCGATCCCCACGCCCCACAGCACCCGGTCGCCCACGGCGGCCTCGACGTAGCTGGCGGCCTGCGCGTCCCCGCCGGCGGACATGGCGTGCTCGCTGTAGTCGAGCACGCGCACGTCCACGCCCTCCGCGGCGAAGACCGCGAGCAGGGCCTCGATGGGGCCGTTGCCCTGCCCGGTGCAGTGGTGCTGGACGCCCTCGACGTCCAGCCCGATCTCGAGGGTGGTCTCCCCGTCCTCCTCGGAGGTCGTGGTGATGTTCGTGATCCGGTAGCGGCCCCAGCGGCCGTCGCCGGACTCGTGGGCGGTGGGCAGGTACTCGTCCTCGAACGCCTTCCACAGCTGGGCCCCGGAGACCTCCCCGCCGCTGGTGTCGGTGTGCTCCTGCACCACCCGGGAGAACTCGATCTGCGCCCGGCGGGGCAGGTCCAGGCCGTGCTCGTTCTTGAGCAGGTAGGCCACCCCGCCCTTGCCGGACTGCGAGTTCACCCGGATCACGGCCTCGTAGCTCCGGCCGAGGTCCTTCGGATCGATCGGCAGGTACGGCACCGCCCACACGAGCTCGTCCACCGTGCGGTCCTGCTCCCGGGCGTCGCGCGCCATCCGGTCGAAGCCCTTCTTGATGGCGTCCTGGTGGGAGCCGGAGAAGGCCGTGAAGACCAGGTCCCCGCCGTACGGGGAGCGCTCGTGGACGGGCAGCTGGTTGCAGTACTCCACGGTGCGCCGGACGTCGTCGATGTCGGAGAAGTCGATCTGCGGGTCCACGCCCTGGGTCAGCAGGTTCAGGCCCAGGGTCACGAGGTCGACGTTGCCCGTGCGCTCGCCGTTGCCGAAGAGGCAGCCCTCGATCCGGTCGGCGCCGGCCAGGTAGCCGAGCTCGGCCGCGGCGACCCCGGTCCCGCGGTCGTTGTGCGGGTGCAGGGAAACGACGGTGGCGTCCCGGTCGTAGAGGTTGCGGCACATCCACTCGATGGAGTCCGCGTAGACGTTGGGCGTGGCCATCTCGACGGTCGCGGGCAGGTTGAGGATCATCTCCCGGTCCCCGCCGATCTCGAACGTCTCCGCCACCGCGTTGGCGATGCGGGCGGCGAACTCCAGCTCCGTGCCGGTGTAGGACTCCGGGGAGTACTCGTAGGTCACGGCGGTGTTCTTCAGCTGCTCCTCGTACTTCATGCACAGCCGTGCCCCGGTGAGGGCGATGTCGACGATCCCGTCCATGTCCTGCTCGAACACCACGCGCCGCTGCAGCGTGGAGGTCGCGTTGTAGAGGTGGACGATGGCCTGGTCGGCGCCGTCGATCGCCTCGTAGGTGCGCTCGATCAGGTGCTCGCGGGACTGGGTGAGGACCTGGATCGAGACGTCGTCCGGGATCCGGTCCTCCTCGATGAGCCGGCGCACGAAGTCGAAGTCGGTCTGGGAGGCGGACGGGAAGCCCACCTCGATCTCCTTGTACCCCATCCGCACCAGCAGCTCGAACATCTTGAGCTTGCGGTCGGAGTTCATGGGGTCGATGAGGGCCTGGTTGCCGTCGCGCAGGTCCACGGCGCACCAGCGCGGCGCCTCCGTGATCACCCGGTCCGGCCAGGTGCGGTCGGACATGTCGAAGGGGAACTGCTGCTGGTACGGCACGTACTTGTGGATCGGCATGCCGGAGGGCTGCTGGCGGTTGCGCATGGGGTGGGCCTGTTCTGCTCGAGAAGTCTGCGGGTGGCCGGGCATCAGGAACTCCGCAACGGGAGGCCGGCCATTCGACGACGGGTCAGGCCCCGTTGCGGCACGTAAGGAGGAGGGTCCCTGTCCGCATGCGTCCAACGTACCACGCGGGCCGCGGCGGGCGGGCCCGCGGGCTCACCAGTCCCCCGCCGCCTGCTGGCAGGTGTACTGCTCCGCGGTCTGCCCGTTGAGCTCGCCCGGCAGCGCCGAGCCCGCCTCCAGGCGGTCCCCCTCCGGGAAGTCCTGGCCCACCGACACGAGCACCCCGGCGACCTCGGTGGTCGGCACGATCTGCGACGACGGCACGCCGAGCAGCTCGGCCACGGCCGTGGCGGCCTCGGACCAGCCGGCGCCGAAGAACACCTGCGTGCCCGGCAGCTCGGCCGGCTGCGCCCCGCTCGCCACCGGGCCGTACCCCTCGGCCTCGAGCACGTCGGCGATCTCGCCGTCGCGGCCCTCGACGCCGGAGGCGTTGGAGACCGACAGCGGCACCGAGGCCGGGTCGACGGCCGGGAGCGTGGGGGCCTCGGGCGAGGGGCTCGCCGAGCCGGTCGGGGCCGGTGTGGGGCTCGTGAGCGAGCGGTCCTCGCGCAGCGCCTCGAAGAGGTTCTCCGCGGCCTCGTCCTCGAGCTGGAGGCGGTTGGGGTCCAGGGCGTAGGGCTCGGTGGGCACGGTCACGAACACCATGTCCGCCAGGTCCACCCCGCGCACGGCGGTGCCGAGGCCGACCATCGTGGGCACGGACCCGAGGTCCTCGTCCACGTGCAGGTTGCGGGTCGCCACGTCGGCGATCTCGTAGAGCTTGGGCAGGTCCGCAAGGGTGCCCTCCTCCTTGACCTTGCGGGCCAGCGAGGCCAGGAAGGACTGCTGCGAGCGGATCCGGCTGGTGTCCCCGCCGTCCCCGAACGCGGCCCGGCTGCGCAGGAACGCCAGGGCCTGCTCGCCCTCGACGGAGGACACCCCCGCGGGCAGCTCCAGGCCGGACTTCGGGTCGTCGACGGCCTCGTTGACGCACACCTCGACCCCGCCCACCGTGGCGGAGAGCTCCTTGACGGCGTTGAAGTCGGCGAGCATGAAGTGGTCGATGCGCAGGCCCGTCATCCGGTTGACCGTGGCCACCGTGCACCCGGGGCCGCCGTTGGCGATCGCCGAGTTCAGCATCGCGTCCTCCTCGGCCGGGTGCACCTCCCCGGACTCGGGGTCGGTGCACTGCGGGATGTCGGCCACCAGGTCGCGCGGCAGGGAGACCACGGTGACGCCGCTGCGGTCCTCGGCCACGTGCACGAGCATCATGACGTCCGTCAGGCCGGACCCGGAGCTGTCGCTGTCGTCGCCGTACTGGTCGTTGCCCTCGCCGTCACGGGTGTCGGTGCCCATGACGAGGACGTCCAGCGGCCCCTCCTCGACCGTGCCGGAGCCGTCGCCGAGGTCCAGCGGGGACGTGTCCAGGTTGGACTGCAGCCGCCAGGCCGCCCCCAGGCCGACGCCGAGGACCACGAGCAGGACCAGCACCGCCGCCAGGGCCGCCCAGCGTCTCCGGGACCATCGGCGGGCGCGCGGGCGCCCGGGGGCGTCGGGAGGCGTTGAGGACACGGTGATCTTCTCCTGGAGGCCGCGGCGGGGGCCGGGGTCGGGGGGACGGCGCCCGGCCGGGGCGCCGGGAGCCATGCTAGTCGTGCGCGGCCCCGCCCTGGGCGGGCCACGCGGCGGGGGCGCGGTGGGGCCGCGCGCCGGGTCGTGGACGCCCGGGTCAGAAGCCCAGGCGGGAGAGCTGCTTGGGGTCGCGCTGCCACTCCTTGGCGACCTTCACGTGCAGGTCGAGGTAGACCTTCGTGCCCAGCAGGGCCTCGATGGCGGTGCGGGAGCGAGTGCCGATCTCGCGCAGCCGGGAGCCCCCCTTGCCGATGACGATGGCCTTCTGCGAGGGCCGCTCCACGTAGACGTTGACCCGCACGTCCAGCAGGGGCCGGTCGGCCGGGCGGCCCTCGCGCGGGACCATCTCCTCGACCACGACCGCCAGGGAGTGGGGCAGCTCGTCGCGCACTCCTTCGAGGGCCGCCTCGCGGACGAGCTCGGCGACCATGGTGAGCTCCGGCTCGTCCGTCAGCTCCCCGTCGGGGTACAGCGCCGGGGACTCGGGCATCCGGGCGACGAGCAGCCCGGCGAGGGCCTCCACCTGGAAGCCGTCCACGGCCGAGACGGGGATGACCTCGGCCCAGCCGGGCTCGGCGGCGGGCGCGGCCGGTGCGGGCGCGGCCGCGCCGCGGTGCCGGGGCTTGCGGGCGGCGCGCTCGGCCCGCTCGGCGCGGGCCCGGTGCTCGTCGGCCATGACGGAGCGGCCCAGCTCGGTGACGGCCAGCAGCTGCTCCGTGAGCTCGGCGCGGGAGACGGTGTCGGTCTTCGTCACGATCGCGACGACGGGCTTGTTGCCGGAGGCGGCCAGCTGCTGGGCGATGTAGCGGTCGCCCGGGCCGATCTTCTGGTCCGCCGGGACGCAGAAGCCGATGACGTCGACCTCCGCGAGGGTGTCGGCCACGAGGTCGTTGAGCCGTTCGCCCAGCAGGGTCCGCGGCCGGTGCAGCCCCGGGGTGTCCACCAGGACGAGCTGCCCCTCGGGGCGGTGGACGATGCCGCGGATGGTGTGGCGCGTGGTCTGCGGGCGGTTGGAGGTGATCGCGACCTTCTGCCCGACCAGGGCGTTGGTCAGCGTGGACTTGCCGGCGTTGGGGCGGCCGACGAGCACCGCGAACCCGGCGCGGAACGGCTCGGCGGACGCGGCGGGGGTGGCTTCAGACATGGTGGTGGGACTCCTCCTCGGACTCCAGTGCGGCGGGATCCACGGCCGTGGACCCCGGGGGAACCCACTCCGGGTCCCGGTGGACCTCCAGCTGGCCCACCCGGTTGCGCCGGCCCTCGAGGGTGACGGCTTCGAGGACGATGCCCTCGACGGTGGCGCGGGAGCCCACGATGGGCACCCGGCCGATGCTCTTGGCCAGCAGCCCGCCGGCCGTGTCCACCTCGTCGTCCTCGAGGTCGACGCCGAACAGGTCGCCCAGGTCCTCGACCCCGAGGGCGGCGGAGACGCGGTAGCGCCCGTCGCCGAGCTCGGCGACCTCGGGCTTCTCGCGGTCGTACTCGTCGACGATCTCCCCGAGCAGCTCCTCGATGAGGTCCTCGAGGGTCACCAGCCCGGCGGTGCCGCCGTACTCGTCGACGACGACGGCCACGTGGATGGACTCCAGCTGCATCTCGCGCAGCAGCTCGTTGACCTTCTTGGACTCCGGCACGTAGCGGACCTCGCGGGCCAGCTCGGACAGCCCGCCGATCCGCAGGCCGGCGCCCAGCCGGTGCACGCGCTCGGCGAGGTCCTTCTGGTAGAGGATCCCCAGGACGTCGTCGGCGCTCTCCCCGATGACGGGGATCCGGGAGTAGCCCGAGCGGAAGAAGAGGTTGAGGGCGTCGTCCACGGTGTCGTCGTCGTCGACGGTGACCATGTCGGTGCGCGGCACCATGACCGCCCGGACGTTCGTGTCGTCGAGGTCGAAGACCGAGTGCAGCAGCTCGGCCTCGTTGTCCTCGATGACGTCCTGGTCGGTGGACCGGTCGACGAACTCGAGCAGCTCCTCCTCGGTGAGGAAGCCGGGGGCGGCGTGCCCGGGCGACCGGGCGACCGAGGACCCCAGGCGCACGAGCAGGCCGGGCACGGGGCCCAGCACGGCGCGCAGCACGCGCACGAGGCCCGAGGTGAACCGGACGGTGCCGGCCGGGTTGCTGCGGCCCACCTGGCGGGGGGACACCCCGGTGAGGACGAAGCCCACCGCGGCCATCACCACGGTGGCGAGCAGGCCGGAGAGCCAGACGTGCCCGAGCCCGTGGAAGATCGCGAGGGCCACGGCCACGGCGGAGGCGGTCTCGAACCACACCGTCCAGAAGCGCAGGGCGTGCAGGTGGGCGGTGGGCGTGGCCAGCAGCTTCGCGGCGGCCGAGCCGGGGTCCTCCCGGACGATGGCCTCGGCGTCGGCGCGCGGCAGGTAGGTCAGGCCGGTCTCGGCGGCGGTGAGCACGAAGGCCGTGCACAGGAACACGACGGCCGCGAGGACCAGGACGGCGGTGGTCACGGGGTGCTACTCCATGGTCTCGACCGGGGCGGGACGGCCGAGGAAGTCGGTGAGCAGGTCCCGCTGCAGGGCGAACATGACGCGCCGCTCGTCGGGCTCGGCGTGGTCGTGGCCCAGCAGGTGCAGGATGCCGTGGGTGGTGAGCAGGCACAGCTCGTCCGCGACCGAGTGCCCGGCGGCCTCGGCCTGGCGGCGGGCCACCGGCGGGCAGAGCACGATGTCGCCGAGGGTCCCCTCCGCGGGCTCCTCCGGGGTGCCGGGGCGCAGCTCGTCCATGGGGAAGGACAGCACGTCCGTGGCGCCGGGCAGGTCCATCCACTCGACGTGCAGGCGCGCCATCTCCTCCTCGCCGACGACCGCGATCGACAGCTCGGCGTCGGGGTGCACGTGCAGCCGCCGCAGGACGTGCGCGGCGAGCCGGCCCAGCAGGTCGACGTCGACGGCGGCCCAGGCGGCGCGGTCCGCGGCCGGCACGTCCTCGGGGTCGGCGTGGAGGTCGAACTCGACGGACATCAGGCGCGCTCCCCGTCCTCGGCGGCGGCGCCGCCCCCGGCGGCCCGTGCCGCCCGGGTGCTCTCCTTGCGCTCCCGGCGCTCGTTGCGCCGCCGGTTGGTGGTGTCGAAGGCGTCGTAGGCGCTGACGATGCGGCTCACCAGCTCGTGGCGCACGACGTCCTCCGCGGTCATCTCGGTGAACGCGACGTCCTGGACGCCGCCGAGCACGTGCTGGACCTGGCGCAGCCCGGACGAGGCGCTCCCGGGCAGGTCCACCTGGGTGACGTCGCCGGTGATCACCATCTTCGAGCCGAAGCCCAGGCGGGTGAGGAACATCTTCATCTGCTCGGGCGTGGTGTTCTGCGCCTCGTCCAGGATGATAAACGCGTCGTTGAGGGTCCGCCCGCGCATGTACGCGAGGGGGGCCACCTCGATCGTGCCCGCCTCCATGAGCCGCGGGATGGACTCCGGGTCCATCATGTCGTGCAGCGCGTCGTAGAGCGGGCGCAGGTACGGGTCGATCTTCTCGCTCAGCGTCCCCGGCAGGAAGCCGAGGCGCTCCCCCGCCTCCACGGCCGGGCGCGTGAGGATGATCCGGGAGACCTCCTTGGCCTGCAGCGCCTGGACCGCCTTGGCCATGGCCAGGTAGGTCTTGCCCGTGCCGGCCGGCCCGATGCCGAACACGACGGTGTGCTCGTCGATGGCGTCGACGTAGGACTTCTGGTGCAGGGTCTTGGGCCGGATCTTGCGGCCCCGGCTGGAGAGGATGTTCTGGGTCAGCGCTCCGCTGGGCCGTGCGGAGAGGTCCCTGCCGATCAGCTCGAGCAGCTGCGTGATCACCTGGGGGGTGATCGCGGTCTCGCGCCCGGCGAGGACCTTGAGCTCCTCGAAGAGCGTCGCGACGATCTGCACGGGCCCGCTCGGGCCCTCGATGCCGAGCTCCAGCTCCCGCGGGCGGGTGGAGAGGCCGGGGAAGGCCGTCTCGACCTGGCGCAGGGTGTCGTCCCCGGAGCCGAGGCAGCGGACCATGGTCTCGCGGTCGGGAAAGGTGATGACGGCGCGGGCCGTCAGGGGGTGCGTGGTGCCGGGCAGCGTCTCAGTCATGGGTGCGGCCCGTGGGGGCCGTGCTCTCGCTCTCTGGATGGGTGCGGTTCGTGGGTGCCGGTGCGGGCACCGTGGTACGGCGAGGGGCGCCCCGCGGGGGCCGGCCCTGCTACCAGGGTACCGCGCGGCCCCGGCGCCCGGGCCCGGGCGGGCGGAGATTCCGATTTGGTATCGGTCACGGTGGAGCGGCCGATCCGGGCGTGGGGCCCCGGGACGCTGTGCTGGAATGGTCGGGTCCTCCGGCAGGGGGACGGTGCGGCCGGCCGCACCGGCATCCACCACCGACCCCGCAGAGACGAGGTGCGCGTCCCCCCATGGCCACCGACCTGTTCCGGCCCCCCGCGGGACGTGCCCGCCGCCGTGCGGCGGCGCTGTCCGCCGCCTGCCTCGTCGTCCTCGCCGGATGCGCCCCGGGCCCCGGGCCGGCACCCCACGGCGCCGTTCCGGCCTCCGGCACGGCGCCCGCCCCCGTGGTCGCGCCCGGCCCGGCGGGCGGCGGCGCCGCGGGCGGCAGCACCAGCGCGGTCGCCACCACGAAGGTCTCGGTCTACTGGGTGGGGACCGCCGACGGGGAGCGGCGGCTGTTCCGCGAGTTCCGGGACGCCACCGAGGGACCGGCGGCGGTGGACCCCATCGCGGCCGCGGCCGCGATGCTGACCACCGCCGCGCCCGAGGATCCCGGCTACCGCACCCTCTGGTCCCCGGTGGACCAGGTGGGCAGCTCCACCTCCCCGGACGGCACGATCACCGTCGACCTGCCCGCCGAGGCCTTCGGCACCGGCCTGGACGAGCAGGACGCGCGCCTGGCGCTGCAGCAGCTGGCCCACACCGTGACGGCCACGGCCAGCAGCACGGGCCTGCTCCCGCACAGCGCGGAGCCCGAGGTGGTTGTGCTCGTGGACGGCCGGGCCCGGGAGGAGGTCTTCGGCTCCGTCCGCCTCGACGAGCCCCTGCGCCCCGACGGGAGCCTGGAGGCGCCCCTGTGGCTGGACCCCCCGGAGGGCCCGCACCCGGAGGGCGCCGTCGAGATCTCCGGCCGGGCCCTGGAGGGCGTGGGCGAGTGCCGGTGGGCGGTCCTGGACGCGGACGGGGCGACCGTGGCCGCGGGCGCGGTGGGCACCACCGCCCGGGACGACGGGACGGTCGGGTTCCGCACGGAGGTCGAGCTGGCCCCCGGCCGGTACGAGGTGACGGTCACGGGCCGGGACGCCGAGGGCGACACCGTGCGCGACGACGGCCCCGTGGAGGTCGTTCCCGGCTGAACGGGCGGACCCGCGGAGCCGGGTCTCAGCCGGGGGCGCCGTCCCACCGGCCCAGCGCGGCGCTGAGCACGGCCAGGGCCGCCGGCCCGGCGGTGGAGCTGCGCAGCACCTCGGGCCCGAGCCGCAGCGTCCGCGCCCCGGCGCCGGCCAGGGCCTCGAGCTCCCCCGGGGCCATGCCGCCCTCGGGGCCGACGACGAGCACGATCCGCTCGGCCGCCTCCCAGGGCCGCTGCGCTCCGCCGAGCAGCCCCGCCAGGGAGTCCCGGGCCTGCTCGTGCAGCACGACCCCGGCCGTGCCCGGCCGCCCCAGCAGGGCGGCCAGCTCGCGGGTGGTGCTCAGGGGCAGCACCTCGGGCCAGTGGGCCCGGCGGGACTGCTTGGCGGCGGCCGCCACGGTGTGCACCCACTTGTCGTGGCTCTTGGTGGCGCGCTCCTGCTTCCACCGCACGATGGAGCGCTCCGCCTGCCACGGCACCACGGCGTCGACGCCGAGCTCGGTGGCCGTCTCGACGGCGAGGAGGTCGCGCTCCCCCTTGGCGAGGGCCTGGGCGAGCACCAGCCGCGGCCGGCGGACCGGGTCCGCGCCCACCTCGGCCAGGCGCACGTCCATGCTGTCCTTGCCGGCGGCGCACAGCAGGCCGGTCGCCCGCGCGCCCGCGCCGTCGACCAGCTCGAGGGACTCCCCGGCGCCGAGGCGGCGCACGGTGACGGCGTGGCGGGCCTCCGGCCCGGTGACGGTGAGCACCGCGCCCGGGCCGAGTCCCTCGAGCAGGCCGGGCTCCACCTTGAAGACGGGCAGGCTCACAGGTCGAAGCGGTCCTTGAGCCGCGAGAAGAACCCGCCGGAGCCGGCGGGGCTGTTCAGCGTGGTGCCGGTGGCCTGCTCCTCGCCGCGCAGCCGGGAGAGCTGCTCCAGCAGCTCGCGCTGCTCGTCGTCGAGCCCCGTGGGCGTCTCGACCTCGAGGTGGACGAACAGCTCGCCGCGGCCGCCGCCGCGCAGCCGCGTGGCGCCGAGGTCGTGCAGGGTGACCGTGTGGCCCGTCTGGGTGCCCGGGGCCACGGGCACGTCGCGCTCCCCGTCGAAGGTCTCGAGGGTCACGGTGGTGCCCAGGGCCGCGGAGGTCATGGGCACGCGCACCCGGGCGTGCAGGTCGTCGCCCTGCCGCTCGAACGTCGGGTCCGGGTCGACCTTGAGCTCGACGTAGAGGTCGCCGTTGGGCCCGCCGGCCGTGCCGGCCTCGCCCTGGCCGGAGAGGCGGATCCGGTTGCCGGAGGACACCCCGGCCGGGATCTTGACGGTCAGCGGGCGGCGGTCGCGCACCCGGCCCTCGCCGTAGCACTCGTGGCAGGGGTGCTTGATGACCGTGCCGAAGCCGTCGCAGGTGGCGCAGGGGGCCGCGGTGACCACGGTGCCGAGGATGGACTGCACCTGGCGCTGGACCTGGCCGGCGCCGTGGCAGACCTCGCAGGTCTCCGGGCGGGTGCCCTCCTGGCAGCAGGTGCCGTTGCAGGTGGGGCAGACCACCGCGGTGTCCACGGTGATCTTCTTCTCGGTGCCGAAGACGGCGTCCTTGAGGGACACGCGCACGTTGATCAGCGCGTCCTGCCCCTGCCGGGTGCGGGAGGCGGGCCCGCGCCGGCCCGCCCCGGAGCCGCCGGCGCCCTGGAAGAAGGTGTCGAAGATGTCTTGGAAGCCGAAGCCGGTGCCCGGGAACCCGCCGCCGAAGCCGGTGTCGGTGCCGTTCTCGTTGCCGGTGGCGTCGTAGACGCGCCGCTTCTCGGGGTCGGCGAGGACGTCGTTGGCGTGGGAGACGCGCTTGAACTCCTCCGCGGCCTCCGGGCTGGGGTTGACGTCCGGGTGCAGCCTGCGGGCCTTCTTCCGGTAGGCCTTCTTGATCTCTTCCTGGCTGGCGTCGCGGGACACACCCAGGGTCTCGTAGTGATTGCTCACCGTGGTCCGTTCTGTCGAGAGGTTCGGTGGGAGTTCTGGTGCCGAGCCCCGGCATCCGGGGCCCGGCGGGGGCTCAACCCCCCAGGATACGGGAGAGGTAGCGGGCGACCGCGCGCACGGCCGCCATCGTGGACGGGTAGTCCATGCGCATGGGGCCCACGACCCCGACCTTGGACTGGGGCCCGTAGCCGGTGGCGACGACCGCCGCCTCGGACAGGGGTCCCGCGGCGTTCTCCGCCCCGATCCGCACGGCCACGCCGCGGGCGTCCTGCTCCATCTCGGAGAGCAGCCGGAGCATGACGACCTGCTCCTCGAGCGCCTCCAGGACGGGGCCGATGCTCAGGTGGAAGTCCCCGGTGGCGCGGGCGAGGTTGGCGGTGCCGGCCATGACCATGCGGTGCTCGGCCCCGCCGGCGGCCAGGGACCCGACGACCTCGACCACCGTCTCGGCGGCCGGGCGCAGCCGCGGGGCGATGTCGGCGGTCATCGCCACGAGCGCCGCGGACACCGCGGCCAGGGAGCGGCCCACGGCCGCGGCCAGCACCCGGGCGCGCAGCTCGAGCAGCTGCGCCTCCTCCAGGGGGGCGGGCAGCACGGCCACGCGCTGGGCGACCCGCCCGTTGGTGGGGATGAGCACCACGAGCACGCGGCCCGCGCCGAGGTCGACGACCTCCACGTGGCGCACCGTCACCCCCGACGCGTGCGGGTACTGCACGACCGCCACCTGGTGGGTGAGCTGGGCGAGCAGGCGCACGGTGCGCTCCATGACGTCGTCGATGTCCGCCGCGTCGTCGAGCAGGCTCTGGATGGCCCGGCGCTCCGGGCCGGAGAGCGGCTTGACGGCCGCGATCTGGTCCACGAACGTCCGGTAGCCCTTGTCGGTGGGGATCCGGCCCGAGCTCGTGTGGGGGGCCGTGATCAAGCCCTCCTCCTCGAGCGCGGCCATGTCGTTGCGCACGGTGGCGGAGGAGACACCGAGCCGGTGGCGCTCCACGAGGGCCTTGGAGCCCACGGGCTCCTGGAAGTGCACGTAGTCCTCCACGATGGCCTGCAGGATCTGCAGTCGTCTCGGATGGTTCACGTCGCTCCTCCCCGTCGTCTCCCCGGCACCCGGGCCGCCTGGCACTCGGGTGGCCACAGTGCCAGCGCGATCCAGTGTAGCCCCCGTGTCCGACCACCCGGTTCCGCCCGCCCGGTTTGGTACGCTTCCGGCTGATCCGCGCCGGAGGGGCGGGACCGCGACCGGGAGGACGAGCATGAGCGACTACGGCTGGGGGCCGCGCAGCCTCGACGACGCGGGCCTGTCGCGGCGCAGGCCGGCCTCCGCGGAGGTGCCGGTCGCCCCCGGGCTGCTCCTGGAGGACGTGACCACCGGCTGGGTCGGGGCGGTCGTGTCCCTGGAGACGATCGGCGGGATGCGGGTCATGGGCCTGGAGGACCGCCGCGGCCGGGTCAAGGCGTTCCCGCTCGGACCCGGCTTCCTGCTGGAGGGGGAGCCCGTCGTCGTGGTGGAGCCCCGCCGGGCCCCGGCGGCGAAGCGGCCCGGGCGCACCCGCTCCGGCTCCGTGGCCGTGGAGGGGCTGCGGGCCAGCACCGCCAAGGCCTCCCGCGTCTGGGTCGAGGGCTACCACGACGCCGAGCTCGTGGCCAAGGTCTGGGGGCACGACCTGGCCGTCGAGGGCATCGTCGTGGAGCCGCTGCACGGCGTCGACGACCTGCCGGCGGTGGTGCAGGACTTCGCCCCGGGCCCCGGCCGGCGGCTGGGCGTCCTCGTGGACCACCTCGTGCCCGGCTCCAAGGAGTCGCGGATCGCCGAGCGGACCATGCGCCTGCCCGGGGCGGCCGGCAACGTGCTGGTGCTGGGCCACCCGTACGTGGACATCTGGCAGGCGGTCCGGCCCCGGGTGCTCGGCGTCGAGGCCTGGCCCGTGGTCCCCCGGGGCACCGACTGGAAGACCGGCACCGCCGCGGCCCTCGGCTGGCCGCACCGCACGCCCGGCGACCTCGGCCGGGCGTGGCAGCACATCCTCTCCCGAGTCGACAGCTACGCCGACCTCGAGCCCGCCCTCCTCGGGCGGGTCGAGGAGCTCATCGACTTCCTCACCGCCCCGGGGGCCTGAGCCCGGCCCGGCGCGACCGACATCACGTCACACGAGCACACGTGCGCGGGGCGCCCCCGTGCAACGAGCGAACCGGCCGGTAGAATCGAGCCACGCCATCCGCCGACCGCGCCGCGGTCCCACCGCCGAAGGACTTCCGTGCCCGTGCAGACCGACTCCCGATCGAGCCACGAGAACGCCGAGGCCCCGTTCGAGGGCCTCTCCCCCGTGGCACAGCCGCTCACCGTCGCCGAGGACCACCAGTGGGCGACCCTGGCGCACTTCGCCGGGGTGGTCGGCTTCGTGCCCTCGTTCCTCATCCACCGCGTCTTCCGCGGCCGTGGGCGGTTCACCGAGCAGGAGGCGCGGGAGGCGATGAACTTCACGCTGCTGCCCACGCTCGTGGTGGTCGCCGGCGTGCTGCTCGCGCCCGTCCCGTTCGTCGGCTGGTTCTTCGCGCTCGCCGCGGCCGCCGCGTGGCTGCTGCTGGCCGTCGGCTCGCTGGCCGGCGGCATCCGGGTCAACCACGGGGAGCCGCACCTCTACCGGTTCAACACCCGCCTGTACGACCGCCTCGCCGAGAAGCTGCGCGAGCGGTCGCGGGAGCGCGCCGTCCGCCGCTGAGGCCCGCGCCGCCGGGCCCGGCGGTCCCGTCCCGGCCCGTCAGCCGAGCAGGCGCCGCACCACGGCGTCGCCGAGGAGCCGGCCCCGCAGGGTGAGCACCAGCGTCCCGCGCAGCGCCGGCCCGGGCTCCACGAGCTCGTCGGCGATCAGCCCGGCCACCGCGGCGCGCCCGCCGTCGTCCAGGGCCGCCACGGGCAGGCCGTCCCGGATCCGCGCCTCGAGCATCACACGCTCGAGGTGGCGGGTGCCCGCGTCGAGGATCTCCCGCCCGGCCGCGGGGGACTCCCCGGCCCGCACCCGGTTCGTGTAGGGCACCGGGTGCTTGAGGTTCCACCAGCGCGTCCCGCCCACGTGCGAGTGCGCACCGGGGCCGATCCCCCACCAGTCCTGGTTGTGCCAGTACGCGAGGTTGTGCCGGCTGCGGTGGGCGCGGGCGTCGGCGCCGCGGGCGGGCCGGGACCAGTTGCTCACCTCGTACCACTCGTAGCCGGCCTCCCCCAGGATCCGGTCGGCCAGCTCGTACTTGTCGGCCTGGTCGTCCTCGTCGACCGGCGGGACCTCCCCGCGCCGCATCCGGGCGGCCAGCCGGGTGCCGTCCTCGATGATCAGGGAGTAGGCCGAGACGTGGTCGGGCTCGTAGCCCACGGCCGTGCGCAGCGAGTGCTCCCAGTCGGCCAAGCTCTCCCCCGGGGTGCCGTAGATGAGGTCCACGCTCACGTCCAGTCCCGCCTCGCGCGCCCAGGCCACCGCCCGCGGGACGTTGTCGGGGTCGTGGGTGCGGTCCAGCACGGCGAGCACGTGCGGGGCCGCGGACTGCATGCCGAAGGACACCCGGGTGACGCCGGCCTCCGCGAGGACCCGCAGGGACCGCGGGGTCACCGAGTCCGGGTTCGCCTCGGTGGTGACCTCGGCGCCCTCGGCGAGGCCGAAGCTCTCCCGGGCCTGCGCCAGGACGGCGGCGAGGTCCTCGGCGGGCAGCAGCGTGGGCGTGCCGCCGCCGAGGAACACGCTGTGCAGGGGCCGGGCGGCCACGCCGGAGTCCTCCAGCACCCGGCGGGCCCAGCGCACCTCCGCCGCGGCGTCGGCGGCGTAGGCGTCCTGGGACACCCCGGCGCCCAGCTCCACGGCCGTGTAGGTGTTGAAGTCGCAGTATCCGCAGCGGACCGCACAGAACGGCACGTGCACGTACAGGCTGAGCGTGCGCCCGGCGGAGCCCACGGCGGCGGAGGCCGGCAGCCGCCCGTCGAGCGGTGCGGGCAGGCCCTCGGGCTGGGCGGGGGCCACTACTTCTTCTTGTCCTTCGCCCCGGCCTCGTCGGAGGACAGCGCCGCCACGAACGCCTCCTGGGGGACCTCCACGCGGCCCACCATCTTCATGCGCTTCTTGCCCTCCTTCTGCTTCTCCAGCAGCTTGCGCTTGCGGGAGATGTCGCCGCCGTAGCACTTGGAGAGCACGTCCTTGCGGATGGCCCGGATGTTCTCGCGGGCGATCACCCGGGAGCCGATGGCGGCCTGGATGGGCACCTCGAACTGCTGGCGAGGGATGAGCTCGCGCAGCTTGCCGGTCATCATCACCCCGTAGGAGTACGCCTTGTCCCGGTGGGTGATCGCGCTGAACGCGTCGACCGGCTCGCCCTGCAGGAGGATGTCCACCTTGACGAGGTCGGCGGCCTCCTCGCCCTCGGCCTTCCAGTCCAGCGACGCGTAGCCCTTGGTGCGGGACTTCAGCTGGTCGAAGAAGTCGAAGACGATCTCGGCCAGCGGCAGCCGGTAGCGCAGCTCGACCCGGTCCTCGGAGAGGTAGTCCATGCCCTTGAGCTGCCCGCGCTTGGACTGGCACAGCTCCATGATCGCGCCGATGAACTCCGCGGGCGCCAGCACGGTGGCGGCGACCATGGGCTCCCGGATCTCGGCGATCTTCCCCTCCGGGAACTCGGAGGGGTTCGTGACGACCCGCTCGGAGCGGTCCTCGAGGGTGACGTTGTAGCTCACGGACGGGGCGGTGGAGATCAGGTCCAGGTTGAACTCCCGCTCCAGGCGCTCCCGGACGATCTCCAGGTGCAGCAGGCCCAGGAACCCGCAGCGGAAGCCGAAGCCCAGGGCCGCGGAGTTCTCCGGCTCGTAGACCAGCGCGGCGTCGTTGAGCTGGAGCTTGTCCAGGGCGTCGCGCAGCACCGGGTAGTCGGAGCCGTCGATCGGGAACAGGCCCGAGAAGACCATCGGCTTGGGGTCCTCGTAGCCGCCCAGGTTCTCGGTCGCCGGGCGCTGGTGGCTGGTCACCGTGTCGCCCACGCGGGACTGGCGCACGTCCTTGACCCCGGTGATCAGGTAGCCGACCTCCCCCACGCCCAGGCCCTCGGTGGGCTTCGGCTCCGGGGAGATGACGCCGATCTCCAGCAGCTCGTGCTGGGCGCCGGTGGACATCATCCGGATCCGCTCCCGCGGGGCGAGACTGCCGTCGACCACCCGGACGTAGGTGACCACGCCGCGGTAGGTGTCGTAGACGGAGTCGAAAATCATCGCCCGGGACGGGGCGTCGGCCCGGCCCTCCGGCTGCGGGATCTCCTGGACGATCCGGTCCAGGAGCGCCTCCACGCCCTCGCCGGTCTTGCCGGAGACCCGCAGCACGTCCTCCGGCTCCACGCCGATGAGGTTGCCCAGCTCCTGGGCGTACTTCTCCGGCTGGGCCGCGGGGAGGTCGATCTTGTTCAGCACCGGGATGATCGTGAGGTCGTTCTCCATGGCCAGGTAGAGGTTGGCCAGGGTCTGGGCCTCGATGCCCTGGGCGGCGTCCACCAGCAACAGCGCGCCCTCGCAGGCGGCCAGGGAGCGGGAGACCTCGTAGGTGAAGTCGACGTGGCCGGGGGTGTCGATCATGTTCAGGGCGAAGTCCCGGCCGTCGACGTTCCAGGGCATCCGCACGGCCTGGGACTTGATCGTGATCCCGCGCTCGCGCTCGATGTCCATCCGGTCCAGGTACTGCGCCTTCATCTCCCGCGGCGTCACCACGCCCGTGGCCTGCAGCATGCGGTCCGCCAGCGTGGACTTGCCGTGGTCGATGTGGGCGATGATGCAGAAGTTGCGCAGGATCGACGGGTCGGTCGAGGCGGGAACCGGGGGGTTGACGGCCAGCGGTGACACGGGCGGTCCTTTCTCCGGGAGGTCGTCGCTTCCGGCAGGTCCTGGGGCTACCGGCGGAGGGGTCGCGCCGGGGGATTCAGCTGTCCAGTTTCCCACGTTTGACGGTGGGGGGCCATTTCGTCCCGCACCGCGCCCCCGCCCGCGACGGCGAGCACGCCCGCCCCGTGTCCGGACCGGTGGCTAGAGTGGGGCGCATGAGGCTGAACCTGGGCACCCTGGGGCGGCTCGCCGCCCGCGCCGTGGACGTCTACCGCCGTGCGGCCCGGCCCCGGCCGCCCGCGACGCCGCGCCCCGGCGAGGCCCGGCCCGCGGGGCCCCGCCACCCCTATCCGGGCGACTGGACCGGACCGGTCCGACCCGTCTACCGCCCCCTGTCGGACGGTCAGGCCGACCCCGGCGAGATCGTGTGGACGTGGGTGCCGTTCCAGGAGGACCACCGCCGGGGCAAGGACCGGCCGGTGCTCGTCGTGGACCGCGCCGGGGACCACCTGCTGTGCCTGATGCTCACCTCCCGGGACCGCACCGACGGGCTCGAGCAGCACCCCGACTACGTGGACGTCGGCTCGGGACCGTGGGACCGGCAGGGCCGGCCCTCGGAGGTCCGGCTCGACCGCGTGATCCGGGTGCGGCCCGCGGACGTGCGCCGGGAGGGGGCGGCGCTGCGCGAGGAGCTGTTCGACCGGGTGGCCGCGCGGCTGAGCCGCCGGGCTCCCGGCCGGGCCCGTGTCGCCGCCGCCCGGCGGACCGGTGCGGTCTGCTAGACTGTCCTGCTGTGTGTCCGCGCTGGTCGTCGGGCACTGCAGGGCGGTCGCCACACGGGCGTCCCCACTCCCACTCAGTCACATGGCCGGCCTGTTTGCCCTCACTGACCGTTTTCCGCACCCATCGCCAAGGAGTCACACATGGCCAACATCAAGTCCCAGAAGAAGCGCAACCTCACCAACGAGAAGTCGCGCCTGCGCAACAACGCCTACAAGTCCGAGCTGAAGACGCTCGTCCGCCGCGTCGACGAGGCCGTCAGCGCCTCGGACCAGCAGACCGCCCAGGACGCGCTGCGCGTCGTCTCCCGCAAGCTCGACAAGGCCGTCAGCAAGGGTGTGCTGCACAAGAACAACGCGGCCAACAAGAAGTCCGGTCTGGCCAAGCTGGTCGCCAAGATCTGATTCCCGGTCCCGCGACCGCCGCACCGGAGGCCCCGTCCCGCGCAGGGACGGGGCCTCCGTCGTGCGCGGTCGGCCGCGGGGTCCCCTCGGACGGGCGGGGCCGGCGGCTCAGCGGCGCCCGGAGAGCGCGATCGTGGTGATCGCCCGCTCCACGGCGTAGGCCGGGTCCCGCCCCTCCCCCTTCACCTGGGCGTCGGCCTCGGCCAGCGCCCGCAGGGCGCGCACCAGGTCCTCCTCGGAGAAGCGGCGCGACTCCTCCTGCGCCCGCTCGACCTGCCACGGGGCGGCGCCTATCCGCTGCGCGAGCTGGCCGGAGCCCCCGCGGGTGCCGTGGACCTGCGCGATGGTGCGCAGCTTGGCGGCCAGCGCCCCCACCATCGGCACGGGGTCCACGCCGGTGTCCAGGGCCTGGCGCCAGAGCTTGAGCGCGTTCTCCGCGCGGCCGGCGAGGGCGGCGTCGGCCACCTTGAACGCGGTGGCCTCGACCCGGCCGCCGTAGTACTTCTCGACGTCGTCGAAGGTGATGCTCTCCGGCCCGTCCGAGAGCAGCTGCGCGCACGCGGCGGCGAGCTCCGCCGTGCTGCTGCCGACCGCCGCCGCCAGGGCCCGGGCGGCGTCCGGTTCGATGCGGCGGCGGTGGGTGCGGAACTCCGTGACGATGAACTCGGACTTGTCCCGGTCGTTCTTCAGGGGCTTGCACTCCACGACGGCGGCGCCGGCGGCCTTGAGCGCGTCCAGCAGCTTCTTGCCGCGGTTGCCGCCGCCGTGCTCCCACAGCACGACGACGTCCGGGTCCGGGGCCTGGACGTAGGCGAGGCCGTCGGCCAGGCAGTCGTCGTTCATGGCCGCGAGGTTGGTGACGTGGATCAGCTTGGCGTCGTCGAACAGGGACGGGCTGGCCAGGGCGGCGAGCTGACCGGGCGCGTAGGCGGCGGCGTCGACCGTGGAGAGCTCCACGGGTCCGCGGCGGTCCTTGAGGAGCGTGCGGACCCGGTCGCGGGCGCGGGCGGCGAGGTAGTCCTCCGGGCCGGTGAGCAGGACGAGCGGAGCCGGTTCGACGTCGCGCCAGGTGGGGCC
The DNA here is from genome assembly GCF_053711175.1 of Kocuria sp. KH4. Classification (NCBI taxonomy): domain Bacteria; kingdom Bacillati; phylum Actinomycetota; class Actinomycetes; order Micrococcales; family Micrococcaceae; genus Kocuria; species Kocuria sp. KH4. The sequence goes on along the minus strand of NZ_JBSJYX010000017.1, from coordinate 57,022 downwards.
GGCGGCGGGTGCGGGGCGCCGTGCTGGGGTCATGGCCGCGTCCTCCTGTGCTGGCGGCCGGGCGGCCGCGGGTGGGGTCGCCCCCAGTTTCTCACGGGGCGGGACACCGGTGGGCCGGCGGCCGACGCGGCGGCGTGCTGTCCGAACGGCCGCCTGGCTCGCTAGCGTGGGGTCCATGACGCAGAACACGAGCACCGAAGAGCACAGCACCGGCCCGCACACGGGGAAGGTCGCGGTCGTCACCGGGGCCTCCACCGGGATCGGGGAGGCCACCGCCCGCCGGCTGCGGTCCGCCGGCTGGACCGTCTACGCGGTGGCCCGCCGCGCCGAGCGGCTGGAGGCCCTGGCCCGGGAGACCGGGGCCGTGCCGGCCCCGTGCGACATCACCGTCGACGCCGAGGTGGAGGCCCTGCGGGAGCAGGTGCTCACCGAGCAGGGCCGGGTGGACGCGCTGCTGAACATCTCCGGCGGGGCCCGCGGCACGGACCGGGTCGCCGACGCGAGCACGGAGGACTGGGCCTGGATGTACGAGGTCAACGTGCTGGGCACGATGCGGATCACCCGGGCGTTCCTGCCGGCCCTGCGGGACAACGGACAGGGCACGGTGCTGAACCTGACCTCCCTGGCCGCCCACCGGGCCTACGAGGGCGGGGCCGGCTACAACGCGGCGAAGTTCGCCGAGCGGGCCATGACGGAGGCGCTGCGCCTGGAGGAGGCCGAGCACAACGTGCGCGTGGTGGAGGTCGCCCCCGGGCTGGTGCACACCGAGGAGTTCTCCCTCAACCGGCTGGGCGGGGACCAGGAGGCCGCCGAGGCGGTGTACGCGGGGGTCGAGAAGCCCCTGACCGCGGCGGACGTGGCCCAGGTGTGCGCCTTCGCCGTGGAGCTGCCCCACCACGTGGACCTGGACACCGTCACCATCAAGCCCGTGGCCCAGGCGGCGCCGCACAAGGTGATCCGCGCCGGCTGACGCCGCCCCGGGCCGGCCGGGCCCCGGACCGGCACCGCGCGTGCCACCGTGCCAGTGCCGCCGTGCTAGTCCCCGACGGGCAGCGCGCGCAGCCGGGCGCCCTCCCGCAGCAGGCGCACGCTGCCGTGCTCGTCGGTGCGCACCAGCGGCACCCCGGCGTCCCGCAGGTGGTCCACGATCTGCGGGTGCGGGTGTCCGTAGTCGTTGTCCCGGCCCGCCGAGACCACCGCCAGCGCCGGGGCGGCCGCGTCGATGATCGAGGTCCCGCCGTTGCGGGCGCCGTGGTGGGAGACCTTGAGCACGTCCACGTCCAGCTGCGCCCCGGCGGAGCGCAGCAGCGCCCGGGCCCCCTCCTCCTCCAGGTCGCCGGGGAGCAGCCAGGAGGTCGTGCGCCCGTCCGCCCCGGTGAGCTCGGCCCGCAGCACCAGGGAGGCGTTGTTCTCCTCGGCGGAGGACGCGGTGCCCCACCGGCGCGGGGCGGCCGGCGCCGGGGCCAGGACGGTCAGGTGCACAGCACCCACGGTGCGGGTCTGCCCGGGCGACGGGCGGTGGAGCGCCGTGCCGGGCAGGTCCTCGGCCGGCTCCGGCGGCGGGTCCGGCTCGGCGGTGGCGTACCAGACCTCCCCCGCGCCCCCGAGCCGGGCCACGGCGGCCAGTCCCCCGGTGTGGTCGGCGTGGGCGTGGGTGAGGACCACCAGGTCCAGGTGCTCCACCCCGCTGTCCTCCAGGCACCGCTGCAGCGCCCGCGGGTCCGGGCCCGTGTCCACGAGCACGGCCCGCCCCGGGGCGGTGCGCAGCAGCACGGCGTCGCCCTGCCCCACGTCGCACAGCACCGCCTCCCACGGGGGTGCCGGACGGCGGGACTCCGTGACGGCGCGCAGCACCAGCCCGGCCGGCAGGAGCAGCAGCAGCGCCGCCGCCGCGGTGCGCCACCGTCGCCGTCGGCGGTCGCGGTCCCGCCAGTGCTGCTCCGGCAGCGCCCGAGGCGCCGGTCCCCCGCGCAGGGCGCCGGTCACGGGCCGGGGGCGGCGGCGCCGCACGTCCAGCAGGTGCACGGCCCCCACGGCCGCCGCGCTCACCGCGGCCATCAGCACGACCCCGGGAATTCCGGCCGGCCACGGCGCCAGGGCGCCGGGCGCCGCGGCCAGGGTGCGGGCGATCCCGGCGATCAGCTGCGTGCCCCAGCCGCCCACGGTGAGCGGCAGGACGGCCGCCGCATCCCCGGCCGGCAGGTGGAGCGCCAGCAGCCCCGCGAGCCCGCACACGGTCACCACCGGCACGAGGGGGGCGGCGAGGACGTTGGCGGCCAGGGCGTGGACGGGCACGGCGGGCTGCAGCAGCACGAGCACCGGCGCGCACCACAGCTGGGCCGTGGCCGGGACCGCGACCGTGAGCGCCAGCGCGTCCGGCATCCACCGGCCGAGCCACCGGGTCAGGGGCCGGGCGGTGACGACGATCCCGGCGGTGGCCAGCACCGACAGCACGAAGCCGTACTCCGCGGCGAGACCCGGGTGGAGCACGACGAGGACGAGCACGGCGCCGGAGAGGGTGGCGAGGGACACGGCCGGGCGCCCGGTCAGCAGGCCGAGCGCGGCCAGCCCGCCCATGGTCGCGGCGCGCAGCACGGAGGGGTCGGGCCCCACCAGCAGCACGAAGGCGCCCAGGGCACCGAGGCCGGCGAGCAGGCACGTGCGCCGGCGGGCGCCGAGGGCCAGCGCGGCGTGGCCGGCCAGGGCCGTGACGAGCGCGCAGTTGGCGCCCGAGACGGCGGTCAGGTGGGTGAGCCCGGTGTCCCGCATCGCCTGCTCCAGCTCCGGGCCGAGCGCCGAACGCTCACCGAAGGTCATGCCCGGGAGCAGTCCGGCGGCGTCGGGGCCGAGCCCCGCGGTGCTGAGCACGAAACGTTCGCGCACCCGGTCCCGGGCGGTGGGCGGGGCCGCCGGGAGCACGGTGGGCGGGGCGGCGGCGCGCAGGGTCACGGGCCCCGGACCCGGTTCGCCGTCCGCCACGAGCACCGCGGTGATCCGCCGGCCGGGGGTCAGTGCGGACCAGGCCGGGCCGTCGGCGAAGACGGTCACCCTCGCCTCGGCGGGCCCGGTGCGGCCGCCGTGGGTGAGCTCGAGCAGGGCGAGCTCGAGCACCACGCCGGTGCGGTCCTCACCGGAGGGGGCGGGGGCGGCCCACGGGCGGGGTCCCTCGACCACGGCGGCGGTGACGGACAGGGTCCCTCCGGCGGCCCGGGCCTCGCCCAGGGCGCCGGAGGTGCTGTCGTGCCGGTCGGCGAAGGCGCTGAGCAGCACCGCGGCCGCCGCCAGGGCGCTGAGCGCGAGGCTCGACCAGGGTGGGCCGGGCGGCGCCCGGTCCGGTCGGGCGGCCGCCGGGGCGCGGATTTCCTCCCGGGGCGGGCCGGCGCGGACGAGGACGGCCCGGACGGGCCCGGACCGGAGGAGGGCGGCGAGCAGGGCCAGCGCGGCGAGGTAGCCGGCCGCGGCGGCCGCGGTGGCCGCCGGGGACAGGTGGGTGCCGAGCAGTCCGGTGAGCCAGGCGCCCAGGGCGGCGGGGACGAGCCGCAGGTCGCACGTGCGGCCCGGGGCCCGGGCGTCGCGGTGCTCCTGGTGCTCCAGGGCCCGTGCCCAGCGGGCGGCGGGAGTCCTCACACGGTCACCAGCGGGAGGAGGGCCTCCAGCAGGGTGGGGCCGATGCCGGGGACGGCGTCGAGATCGGTCGCGGCGGTGAAGCCGCCGTGCTGGTCGCGGAACTCCACGATGCGTTCGGCCAGCACCGGACCGACCCGGGGCAGGGCCTCGAGCTCCGCGGCGGTGGCCGTGTTCAGGTCCAGGGCGGGGCCGGGGACCGCGGCACCGGCGCCGCCGGCGGCGCCCGCCCCGCCCGCCGCGGGAACGGTCGGCGCGGGTGGCGCCGCGCTGTCGTCCGGGACGAGCACCTGCTGGCCGTCGGTCAGCGGCGCGGCGAGGTTCACCGTGTCCGCCGCGGCGTCCGTCAGCCCGCCCGCGGCCTCGACCGCGTCCACCACCCGCGCGCCGGGCGCGAGCTCCACCACACCCGGCCGGGCCACCTCCCCGGCGACGTGCACGTGCAGGGACCCGTGGCCCCCGGGGACGGAGGAGGCGGCGGGCCCCCCGTCGCTCCCGGGAGAGGGGTCGGCCACGGGGGCGGGGCCGGCCGCGGACGGCGTGGGGGCCTCGGAGACCTCGAGGTCGGCGAGGGCGGTCTCCCCGCCCGTCCCGGGGTCGTCGGTGCCGAGGACGGCCCAGCCGAGCCCGGCCACCCCGGCGGCCGCGAGCACGAGCAGGGACCGCGGGACCCGGGTCCGGGCGGAGGTCTCCCAGCGGTGGGCGGGGTCCGGGCGGGCGGTCGCGTCCGCCGCGCGCCGGCCGGGCTGCGCCGCTTCCCCGCCGGCGCCCGCAGCAGTGCCGGCACCCGCCTCACGGCCCGCACCTGCCGCACGGCCCGCGGCGGACCGGCCCGGCGTGCCGGTCCTCCCTCCCGGGCCGGCCCCGTCCGTGTCGTCGGCGCCGCGCCCCGGCGCGGGGCGCGGTGCGGGCGCGGCCTCGGCGAGGAGCGCGGCCAGCCGCTCGGCCGGCAGCCCCGGCGGTCCGGACGGGGCCGGTCCGGACGGGGCCACCGGCGGGACCGGATCGGACGGGGCCGGATCGGGTGGGTCGGAGGGTGGGAGGAGGGGCGTGCGGTCTCGGCCGCGGGGCACGGTGCCGGTCATGGCTCCAGCCCACCCCGGCCGGACGGCGCGCGGGGCCCGTCGTGGGCCGGGTGGGGATCGGCGGCGGCGGGCCGGCGCCTGGGGAGGGCGGGTGCCGGCTCAGCTCCGGGCGCGGACCGGAGAGCCCTGCACGACCGCCGCGCGGGCGCCGGGGCCGACGTGCGCGGCCAGCACCGGCGGCAGCGGGGAGACGACCAGGACCGCGTCCGGCCGGTGGGCCCGGACCACGGCCGCGCCCAGGGCGCGCGCCCCGTCCTCGTCGCCTAGGTGGTGCACGACCAGCACGGGCTCCGCGCGGGGAGAGGCGGCCAGCGCCTCCCCCACGAGCGCCGGGAACCGCGCCCTCGCCCGGGCCGGGGTCCGGGGCCGCTCCACGGCCACGAGCCGGCCGCCGTCGACGGTGAGCAGCGGCTGGACTCCCGGCACCGCGCCCGGCACCGCCGGGCCGGGGGCGATCCGCCCGCCCCGGCGCAGGCTCTCCAGGGACGGCACCCACAGCAGCAGCGGGTGGTCCCGGGCGCCGTCCCGCGCCGCGGCGGCGACCTCCTCCGGCCCGGCCCCGGTCCCGGCGGCGTGCCACGCCGTCTGCACCCCGAAGCCCTGGGCCATGGCCACGGTCCGGGAGTCGACGACCGTCACCGGCACGTCCACGGCCCGGCCCGCGAGCCGGGCGGAGTCCGCCGTCCCGGACAGCTCCCCGGACAGGTGCACGGAGACGATCCCCTCGTACCCGTCCTCCTGCAGACGGCGGTAGACGGCCCGGAACCGTCCCGGCGAGGGCCGCGAGGTCGTGACCGGGCGTCCCTCGGCCAGGGCCAGCAGCAGCGCCGCCGGCACGCCGTCGTGCTCCCCGGACCCGCCGGCGTCGGGACGCCCGTCGACCGTGACGGGCATCCCGACCATCTCGAGCCCGCCCGCCCGCCCGGCGGCCCGCCGCCACGCGGGCGGCAGCGCGGCGGCGTCGTCGGTCACGACCGCGATCCGCCGGCCGGGGCTGCGCACGGGCGAGGCCCGCTCAGGCCACGATGTTCACCAGCTTGGGCGCGCGCACGATCACCTTGCGGATCTCGGCGTCGCCCAGCTGGCGGCGGATCGTCTCGGAGGCCAGGGCGAGCTCGCGCAGGGCGTCCTCGGCGATGTCCGCGGGGACCTCGAGCCGGTCCCGGACCTTGCCCTTGATCTGCACCACGGCGGTCACGGTGTCGTCCACCAGCAGGTCCGGGTCCACCGCGGGCCAGCCGGCCACGACGACGGAGCCCTCGTGGCCCAGGGTGTGCCACATGTCCTCGGCGGTGTACGGGGCCACGAGGGAGAGCACGACCGCGACGGCCTCGACGGCCTCCCGCACGGCCGGGTCCGCCGGACCGCAGCCGGAGTCGATGGCCTTGCGGACCACGTTGACGAGCTCCATGGTCTTGGCCACGACCACGTTGAACTTCCCCGCGTCCAGCAGCTGCGCCGCGTCGTCCACGGCCCGGTGGGCGGCACGGCGCACGCCCCGGTCCCCGGCGGCCGGGTCCGCGCCGGGCGCGCTGGTCACGTCCTGGGCCAGGCGCCAGGCCCGGGCCAGGAACTTCTGGGAGCCCTGCGGGGACACGTCCGCCCAGTCCACGTCGTCCTCGGGCGGGGAGGCGAAGACCATGGTCAGCCGCACGGCGTCCACGCCGAACTCGTCCAGCTGCTCCCCCAGGTCCACGCCGTTGCCCAGGGACTTGGACATCGCCTTGCCCCCGTTGAGCACCTGGCCCTGGTTCAGCAGCGCCTTGAACGGCTCGGTGAAGTCCACGAGGCCGAGGTCGAACAGGACCTTGGTGAAGAACCGGGAGTAGAGCAGGTGCAGGATCGCGTGCTCCACCCCGCCCACGTACTGGTCCACGGGCAGCCACCTGCGGGTCTGCTCCGGGTCGAACGCCGCGTCCTCGTCGTTGGGGGACGCGAACCGCAGGTAGTACCAGGAGGAGTCCACGAACGTGTCCATGGTGTCGGTGTCGCGCAGGGCGGGTCCGCCGCAGGCGGGGCACTCGACGTTGACCCAGTCCTCGGCCGCGGCCAGCGGGGAGCGGCCCTTGGGCGCGAGCTGCTCCCCGCGCAGGTCGTCGGGCAGGCGCACGGGCAGCTGCTCCTCGGGCACGGGCACCTCCCCGCAGGCCGGGCAGTGCACGATCGGGATGGGCGCGCCCCAGAAGCGCTGCCGGGACAGCAGCCAGTCGCGCAGCCGGAAGTTGACCTGCCGGTTGCCGGTGCCGGCGGCCTCCACGATGCCGATGGCCCGTTCGATGGCCTGCGCCTTCTCCAGCCCGTCCAGCTCGCCGGAGTTGATCAGGGTGCCCTCGCCGGTGGTGGCGACCCCGGTCACGGCCGGGTCCTCCTCGCCGGTGTCCAGGACCGCGCGCACGGGCAGGTCGAAGGTGCGGGCGAAGTCGAGGTCGCGCTGGTCGTGGGCGGGCACGGCCATGATCGCGCCGGTGCCGTAGTCGGCCAGCACGTAGTCGGCGGCCCACACGGGCAGCTTCTCCCCCGTCAGCGGGTTGACGGCGTGCCGGCCCAGGAACACCCCGGTCTTCTGCCGGTCGGTGGCCTGGCGCTCGATGTCCGAGAGCGCCTTGACCTGCTCGCGGTAGGCGGCCAGCTCCTCGGCGTGCTCCGGGGCGACGATCTCCCCGGCCAGCTCGGCGTCGGCGGCGACCACGAAGAACGTGGCGCCGTGGAGGGTGTCGGGGCGGGTCGTGAACACGGTGACCTCGCGGTCGGCCCCGTCCTGGCCGGCGCCCTCGATCGCGAAGCGCACGTGGGCGCCCTCCGAGCGGCCGATCCAGTTGCGCTGCATGGCCAGCACCCGCTCGGGCCAGTGGCCCTCCAGCGCGGCCATGTCGTCGAGCAGCCGGTCGGCGTAGTCGGTGATCTTGAAGTACCACTGGTTCAGGGCCTTCTTCGTCACCGGGGTGCCGCAGCGCTCGCACGCGCCGTTGACGACCTGCTCGTTGGCCAGCACGGTCAGGTCCTTGGGGCACCAGTTGACCGGGGAGTTCTTCCGGTAGGCCAGGCCCTTGGCGTGGAACTGCAGGAACAGCCACTGCGTCCACCGGTAGTACTCGGGGTCGGAGGTGTGGATCTCCCGGCTCCAGTCCGCGCTGATGGCGTAGCGCTGGAACGAGGCCTTCTGCGTCTCGATGTTGGCGTAGGTCCACTCCGCCGGGTGCGCGTCGCGCTTGATGGCGGCGTTCTCGGCCGGCAGCCCGAAGGAGTCCCAGCCGATCGGGTGCAGCACGTCGTAGCCGCGCTGGCGCCAGTACCGGGCCACGACGTCGCCCATGGCGAACGCCTCGGCGTGGCCCATGTGCAGGTCCCCCGAGGGGTACGGGAACATGTCGAGCACGTAGCGCCGCTCCCGGGAGCCGTCGTCGAGCGGCTCGTAGACCTTCTGCTCCGCCCAGAACGACGGCCACGCCGCCTCGATGGCGCGGAAGTCGTAGCCGGTGCTCTCGGTCGTGTGCTGCTGTTCGGTCACGGTCCTCGCCTTCGCGGTGGTGGACCGCCGCCGGCCCCGGAGCGGGCGGCGGGCGGTCGCGTGGGCGCACCCGGGCATCACAGGGGCCCGGCGGTGCGCCGACGGTGGTGGAATCCGTCCCATCCTAGCCCAGCGGCCCCCGCGCCCGGCCCGCGAGCGCCCGTGCGCAGCCGCTAGCATCGACAGCGGGCCGGGGCGCACCGGGTGCTCGCGGGCCCCTGAGGGAGGACGTCATGGCGGCTGGGACCGGCGCGCGGGAGGCGGGGCCGGGCGAGGGGGTGCCGGGCAGCGCGGTGGAGAACCCGTACGCGGAGCGGCGCAGCGTGGTGCTGGACGGGTACAAGGTGCGCTACTGGTTCTACGACGTGGACCGGGCGCCCAAGCCGCTGCTGGTGATGGTGCACGGGTTCCGGGGCGACCACCACGGGCTGCAGCTGCTGGCCGACCGGCTGCGCTCGCGGTACCACGTGGTGGTGCCGGACCTGCCGGGGTTCGGGCGCTCGGAGCGCTTCCCGGACCGGCGTCACGACGTGGCGGGGTACGTGGAGTTCCTGCGCCGCTTCGTGGCGGAGCTCACCGGCGGGGCGGTGCGCGACGGCGGGGCGGTGGGCGACGGCGGGGCGGTGGGCGACGGCGGGGGCCGGCGCGGCATCGTGGTGCTGGGGCACTCGTTCGGGTCGGTGGTGGCCGCCCACTTCGCCGCGGCGCACCCGGGCATGGTGGAGCGGCTGGTGCTGGTCAACCCGATCTGCGAGCCGGCGCTGGAGGGCGGGCAGGCGCTGCTGAGCCGGCTGACGGTGGGCTACTACCGGCTGGGGCGGGTGCTGCCGCGGCGGCTGGGGCGGCGGCTGCTGTCGAGCTGGTGGGTGACGGACGCGATGACGTCGGTGATGACCACGTCGCAGGACCCGCGGGTGCGCGGCTACGTGCGCCACCAGCACCGGGCCTACTTCTCGGCGTTCGCGGACCGGGACGTGCTGCTGGAGGCCTACGAGGCGTCGGTCTCGCACACGGTGGCGGAGGTGGCCATGCAGCTGGCGATGCCGACCCTGCTGGTGGTGGGGGCGGAGGACCCGCTGGGGTCCGTGGCGGCGCAGCGGCGGATGGCCTCGTGGGTGCCCCGGCACCGGCTGGAGGTGCTGGCGGGCGTGGGCCACCTCGTGCACTACGAGGCGCCGGCGCGCACGGCGGAGCTGGTCCACGAGTTCCTGTCCTCCCCGGCCCCGGAGCCGGTGGCGCTGCACGAGCAGCTGCCGGCGGCGGACGTGGCGGCCCCGCAGACCGGGCCGTTCACCGCGCCTCTGACGGGGCTGCAGCGGGTCGTGCGTCGGGGGCGGCGCCGGTGAGGCTGCTGATGGACGCCCGCTACACGCGGATCGGGCGGCACGACGGGATCAGCCGCTACGGGGCCGGGCTGATCGAGGCGATGGCCGGGCTGGCGGGGGGCGCGGCGGACCTGGAGCTGGCGATGCTGGTGAGCGATCCGCGGCAGCTGGCGATGCTGCCGGAGGTCCCGCACGTGCGGGGGCCCTCCCCGGTCTCCGCCGCGGAGGCGGCCACGGCGCTGGTGCTGAACCGGTACGCGCCGGACGTGGTGTTCTCGCCCATGCAGACCATGGGCTCGGCGGGCCGGCGGCACGGGCTGGTCCTGACCCTGCACGACCTCATCTACTACGACCACCCCACCCCGCCGGGAGACCTCCCCGCGGTGGTGCGGGCGGGCTGGCGGGCCTACCACCGGGCGTGGTGGCCGCAGCGGGTGCTGCTGGACCGCGCCGACGCCGTGGTCACCGTCTCGCGGACCACGCGGGAGCTGATGGCCGCCCATCGGCTCACCCGGCGTCCGGTGCACGTGGTGCCCAACGCCGCCCCGCCCGGTGCGGTGCTGTCCCCGGGGCAGGCCCTGGCGCGGCTGCCGCGGCGGGAACGGCTGCTGCTCTACATGGGGTCGTTCCTGCCCTACAAGAACGTGGAGACCCTGGTGCGCGCGGCGGGGCGGCTGCCGGGGCACGAGCTGCACCTGCTCTCGCGCATCTCCCCCGCCCGGCGGGCGCAGCTGGAGGCCCTGGTCCCGGCGGGGGCGCGCGTGGTGTTCCACGACGGGGTGGACGAGGCGGAGTACGCCGCGCTGCTGGGGCGGGCGGCGGCGCTGCTGACGGCGTCGCGGGCCGAGGGCTACGGGCTGCCGGTGGTCGAGGCGATGGCGGCCGGGACGCCGGTGGTGTGCAGCGACCTGCCGATCTTCCGGGAGGTCGCCGGGGAGGCCGCCGCCTACGCCGCCCCCGACGACGACGCCGGCTTCGCCGCGGCGGTGCGGGCGCTGGAGGACCCGGCCCGGGCCCGGGCGCAGGTGCTGGCCGGGCTGGAGCGGGCCGGGGCCTGGTCCTGGGCGGACTCCGCGCGGGAGCTGCTGGCCGTGGCCCGGGACGTGCACGAGCGGCGCTCCGCCCGCCGGTGAGCGGGGCGCGCCCCGGCCGGGCCCGTCCCGGCGGCCGGGCTCAGGGCAGCGGCCAGGTGTGCACGGGGTCGTTGTCGGCCATGTGCCGGGCGTAGTGGGCGAGCATGTCGCGCAGCGCGGTGGGCCGGTCGGCGCCGCGGGCCTCGAGGCGCCGGACCGCCTGCGTCTGCCAGGTCGCCCCGTTGACCCCGGCCACGCACCGGGCCTCCACGATGCCGAGGTAGCGCTCCCGGACCTCCGGGGCCACGCCCCACTCCTCCAGGCCCTGGTGCGCCAGGGGCAGCAGGTGGCGCAGCACGAGCTCGTCGACGCTCAGCTCCCCGAAGCCGGGCCAGTACAGGCGGGCGTCGATGCCGTCCCGGGCGGCGCGCTCGAAGTTCTCCGCACAGGCGGCGAAGCTCATCCGCGTCCACACCGGGCGCTCCTGCCGGGCCAGGACGCGCACCGCCCCGTAGTAGAACGCGGCGTTGGCCAGCACGTCGGCGATCGTCGGTCCGGCCGGCAGCACCCGGTTCTCCACCCGCAGGTGCGGCACGCCGCCGACGACGTCGTAGATCGGGCGGTTCCACCGGTAGACCGTCCCGTTGTGCAGCCGCAGCTCGGCCAGGCGCGGGGCCCGTCCCGCCGCCAGCTCGGCGGCGGGGTCCTCGTCGGAGCAGTCGGCCAGCAGCGCCGGGAAGTACCGGACGTTCTCCTCGAACAGGTCGAAGATCGAGGTGATCCAGCGCTCGCCGAAGAACACCCGCGGCCGCACCCCCTGGTTCTTCAGCTCGACCGGCCGGGTGTCGGTGGCCTGCTGGAACAGCGCGATCCGGGTCTCCGCGTGCAGGCGCCGGCCGAAGAAGAACGGGCTGTTCGCGGCGAGGGCGACCTGCACCGCGGAGAGCGCCTGCGCGGCGTTCCAGTGGGCGGCGAAGTCTGTGGGGGCGACCTGCAGGTGCAGCTGGACGCTGGTGCACGCCGACTCGGGGGCGATCGAGTCGCAGTAGGCGTCCAGCCGCTCCCCGTCGGGTCCGTCCAGGTCCAGGCGGATGTCCTCGCCGCGGGCCACGAAGATCGAGTCGTTGAGCGCGCTGTAGCGGTTGTTGGCGCTGATCCACTCCCGTTCGTAGTGCTCCGGCCGCAGCGTCGGGAGGATCCCGATGGCCATGATCCGCGAGCCGGTCTCCCGGGCGCGGGCGTCGGCGGCGTTGAGCGAGGCGCGCAGCTCCTCCTCGAGCTCGAGCGCGGCCCGGCCGGGCAGCGGGCGCGGGGGCACGTTGAGCTCGATGTTGTAGCGGGCGAGCTCGGTCTGGTAGCCGGGGTCGGCGATCGCGGCGAGGACCTCGGCGTTGTGGAAGGACGGCTCGAAGTGCTCGTCGACGAGGTTCAGCTCGATCTCCAGCCCCGTCATGGGCCGGTCGAACTCGAAGGAGCTGCGGTGCAGCATGAGCTCGAACACGTCGAGGTCCTGCCGCACCTTCTCCCGGTAGCGCTGGCGCTCGTCGCGCGTGTAGCTGCGGGACCGGACCTCTTCTCCCACGGTGACCTCCCCGGTCGACGACGGCGGCGGCGCCGCCGCTCGGTCCCACCCCACCACACCGGCGGGCGCAGGCCAAGACCCCCGGGGCCGTGGCGGCCCGGACGCCGGGAACGGGCCGGTGCCGGTCCGGGCGGCGGGAGCGCTCCGGGGAGCCGGCCGGCGCCGGAGCGGGCCCGGGCCCGCGGGTGGGGTTCGGACGGGCACGGGCCGCAGGCGGTCCCGGGCGGTGCGCGCCCGGCTAGAGCAGGTCGGTGACGTCGCAGCGCACGTGCACCGGCGGGTGCTTGCGCAGCGCGGAGGCCTGCGCCCGGACCGCGCGCAGCCGCCGGGTCACCTCCGCGGCCACGCCGTAGCCGAAGAACAGCAGCGCCCGGTGCGGGGCCGGCTCCCCGTCCGGGCCGGGCCCGTGGTCCTCCAGCGGGGCGGGCCCGATCACGCGCACCGCCGGCGGCAGCCCGAGCTCGGCCAGGAACGCCGCGACCGCCGCCGCCGGGCCCGTCAGCGCCGCCGAGCGCACCGCCGGGGGCAGCCCGAGGGCCTGGCGCTCCACCAGCTCGCGCTCGGCGTACCCGGCCGGGTCCCAGCGCACGAACGCCCCCACGGCGCTCTCGTGCTCGGCGGTGACCACCACGACCCCGCCGTCCCGGGCCCGGCGCACCAGCGCCGCGGCGTTGCACCACCGGCGCAGCGTCTGCTCCGCCGCGCGCAGCGCCGGACGCATCAGCATCTGGTTGCCGTCCAGCAGCAGCGCCGCCGCGTAGCCGCCCTCCGCCACCGGCTCCGCCCCCGGGGTGGCCACCACCAGGGCCGGGCTGCCCGGCACCTCCGCGCGCACCGCCTCCCCCGAGGACGCCACGACCGGCACCTGGGGAAAGGCCCGCCCCAGCTCCTCCGCGGTGCGCAGCGCCCCGACGGTGACCAGGCGCATCCGCCGGGACCCGCACGCGGCGCAGGCCCAGGAGTGCGCCGAGCGCCCGCACCACCCGCAGCGGGGCACCCCGCGCCGGGACACCACCCCGAGCGGGCCGTCGCAGGCGGTGCACCGGGCCGGCTCGCGGCAGCGCTCGCAGGCCAGGTGGGGGGCGTAGCCGGCGCGGGCCACCTGCACCAGGACGGGGCCCCGCTCCAGCCCCTCCCGGGCCGCCCGGTAGGCCGCCTCGGGCAGCCGGGCGCGGGACGCCAGCGGGTCCCGGGCGGCGTGGTAGGAGTCGGCGGTCGAGACGATCCGCGGCATGTGCACCCGCAGCGCCTCCCGGGCGGGGGCCAGCCGCCGGGCCCAGCCGGAGACCACCAGCCGCTGGGCCTCGGGGCTGACGGCGTGCCCGGCGAAGAGGGCCGCGCACCCGCTGCGCCCGGCCCGCAGCAGCAGCACGTCGCGCACGTGCTGGTAGGGGGCGCGCTGCTCCACGAGGTTCTCGTCGCCGTCGTCGAAGCAGGCCACGAGGCCGAGGTCGTCCACGGGCGCGTAGGCGGCGGAGCGGGTGCCCAAGACCACCCGGACCTGGCCGGTGGCGGCGGCGAGGAACGCCCGGTAGCGCGGGGTGGGCCCGTCCTCCGCGTGCAGGCGCACCAGGTGCTCGGCCCCGATCTCGTCCACGACCGAGCGCTCCAGCCGGGCCAGCGCCTTCTGGTCGGCCACGACCGCCACCGCCCCGCGGCCGGCCCGCCAGGCGGCGCCGATCGCGGCGGCCAGCACGTCCGTCCAGTCGTGGGCGGGGTGGGCGGGCAGCACCTCCACGACGGCGCGCGGGGCGCCCCCGGCGCCGAGCTCGGCCAGGAACTCGGGCCCGCCCGCGTAGTCGGCCAGGGCGGCGTCGTGGGAGGGCCCGGGCACGTGCGGGGACAGGCCGGTCGAGTGCCCCGGCGCCTCGGCCAGGCGCTGCTCGACCTCCTTCTCCACCCGGGCCACCCGCGGCGGGACCGCCAGCCGCACGACGTCGGCCGTGCTGCCGGCCGCGCGCGCGGCGACGTCCTCGGCGAGCCGGGCGATCCCGGGGCTCAGCACGGGCAGCGGGGACAGCACCCGGCGCAGGGGCTGGATCCGGGCCATCACCTCGGAGTCGGCGACCCGCTCGAGCACGTAGCCGGTCAGCTCCTGGCCCGCGAAGCCGACCTTGACCCGGGCCCCGGGCACGGCCGTGTCCGCCAGCTCGGCGGGCACGGCGTAGTCGAAGGGCCGGTCCAGGTGCGGGACGTGGGTGTCCAGCAGCACCCGCGCCACGGGGTCGGGATCGGCCAGCAACGCCGCGCCCACGCCCTTGGTGTCCGGGCGCGGCGGGCGCGGCGGGAAGCCCGAGAGGAGCGACAGCTGCCGCGGGGCCTCCGCGGCGGCCCCGGCGTCCTCCCGGGTCATGCTCAGAGCCCGGCGGCCGACCGCAGGTCCGCGACGCGGTCGGTGCGCTCCCAGGTGAACTCGGGCTCGGTGCGCCCGAAGTGCCCGTGCGCGGCGGTGCGCGCGTAGATCGGGCGCTTGAGGTCGAGGTCCTCGATGATCGCCAGCGGGCGCAGGTCGAAGACCTCGTGCACCGCCCGCTCGATCCGCAGCGGGTCGACGTGCTCGGTGCCGAAGGTCTCCACGTAGAGCCCCACCGGGGCGGCCCGCCCGATGGCGTAGGCCACCTGCACCTCCACGCGGTCGGCGAGACCCGCGGCCACGACGTTCTTCGCGACCCAGCGCATCGCGTAGGCCGCGGAGCGGTCGACCTTCGAGGGGTCCTTGCCGGAGAAGGCCCCGCCGCCGTGGCGGGCCATCCCCCCGTAGGTGTCCACGATGATCTTGCGCCCGGTCAGCCCGGCGTCGCCCACCGGACCGCCGCGCACGAAGTTGCCGGCCGGGTTGATGATCAGCTGGGTCGCGGACAGGTCCAGGCCGGTCTCCTCGAGCACGGGCCCGATCACGCACTGGCGCAGGTCCGAGGCCAGCTGGCCGAGGTCGTAGCCCTCCACGTGCTGGGCGGAGACCACCACGGTGTCCACCGCGACCGGGCGGTGGCCGTCGTAGCCGAGGGTGACCTGGGTCTTGCCGTCGGGGCGCAGACCGGGCAGCACCGCGCTCTTGCGGACCCGGGTGAGCTGCTCGGACAGGCGGTGGGCGATGAAGATCGGCGCGGGCATCAGCACCTCGGTCTCGTCGGAGGCGTAGCCGAACATGATGCCCTGGTCCCCGGCGCCCTGGGCGTCGCGGGCGTCGCGGGCGGTGCCCTCACGGACCTCGAGGGACTGGAAGACGCCCTCGTAGATCTCCGGCGACTGCTCGCCCACGCTGATGGACACCCCGCAGAACTCCCCGTCGAAGCCGTGCACCGAGGAGTTGTAGCCGATGTCCAGCAGCGTCTTGCGCACCACGTTGGGGATCTCCACGTAGCCGCGGGTCTTCACCTCCCCGGCCACGTGCACCAGCCCGGTGGTCACCATCGTCTCGACCGCCACGGAGGACTCCGGGTCCTGGCGCAGCAGGTCGTCGAGGATCGAGTCGCTGATCTGGTCGCAGATCTTGTCGGGGTGGCCCTCCGTGACGGACTCGGAGGTGAACAGTCTCAGGTGCTGGGTCGTCTCGCTCACGGGAGACCACACTACCGTCCGCCCCGGACGGCACAGCCCGGACCGCACGGCCCGGACGCCCCGCCCCGCCGGGACACGGCGGGGCGGGGCGCGGGCGGGTCAGCCGCGGACCCCGGCCAGCTCCTGCGCGATCCGCTGCACGAGACCGCGGGCGACCTCGTCCTTCGGGCCCTCGAGCACCTGCTCCGGGCCCCCGGCGGCGCTGAGCACCGTGAGGCTGGTGGTGTCCTGGCCGAAGACGAGGTTCTCGCCCACGTGGTTGACGGCCAGCAGGTCGCAGCCCTTGCGCGCGAGCTTCCAGCGCCCGAACGTCAGCGGGTCGGTCTCGGCGTCGCCGGTCTCGGCGGCGAAGCCCACGAGCAGCTGGCGGCGCCGGGCGGTGTTGCGCAGGTCCACGAGCTCGCGCAGGACGTCGGGGTTGCGCACCAGCTGGAGCACCGGGTCGGAGCCGTCCTCGGCCTTCTTCAGCTTCGCGTCGGCCACCCGGGCCGGGCGGTAGTCGGCCACCGCGGCGGCCATCACGACCACGTCGGCCCGCGCGGCCGCCCGCACGCAGGCCCGGCGCAGCTGCTCGGCGGTCCCGGCGGCCACGACCTCCACCCCGGCCGGGACCGGGGTCTCGAGGTGGGCGGCCACCAGGGTCACCTCCGCCCCGGCGTCGCGGGCGGCGGCGGCGATCGCCACGCCCTGCTTGCCGGAGGAGCGGTTGCCGAGGAAGCGGACCGGGTCCAGCGGCTCGCGGGTGCCCCCGGCGCTGACGAGCACCCGGGCTCCCGCCAGCGGCCCGTCGGGGGCCGGCCCGCGCCCGGCCAGGCGCAGGGCGGCGGCGTGGATGTCCTCCGGCTCGGGCAGCCGGCCGGGCCCGGAGTCCGCCCCGGTCAGCCGGCCCACGGCGGGCTCCAGGACGGTGTGCCCGTGGGCGCGCAGGGTCGCCACGTTGGCCCGCACGGCGGGGTTGAGCCACATCTCGGTGTGCATCGCCGGGGCGAAGAGCACCGGGGCCCGGGTGGCCAGCAGCGTGGTGGTCAGCAGGTCGTCGGCCAGGCCGTGCGCCGCGCGCGCGAGCAGGTCGGCGGTCGCGGGGGCGACGACGACGAGGTCGGCGCTCTGCCCCTGGTGGACGTGGTTGACCTCGTCCACCCGCTCGAACACCCCCGTGCTGACGCGCTGGCCGGACAGGGCCTCCCAGGTGGGGGCGCCCACGAACCGCAGCGCGGACTCGGTGGGCACGGGCACGACCGTGTGGCCGCCCTCCGTGAACAGCCGCAGCAGCAGCGCGGCCTTGTAGGCGGCGATGCCCCCGCCGATGCCGAGGACGACCTTCACGCCGTGCCGCCCCGCCGGACGGGCCGGGGACGGCTCACAGGTCCCGCAGGTCCCCGGGCTCGCGCCCCGGCTCCTCCGGGGCGGCGTCGGCGGCGTCACCGGCGCCGTTGACCGGGTTGTCCTCGCCGCTGCCGGGCAGGTCGCCCAGCGGCTCGAGCGGGGTGCCGGAGTCCGCCGCGGAGAAGTCCACGGTCGCCTCGTCGGAGAACGCCGCCCCGGCGGAGAAGTCGTCCTCCGTGCCCTGGGCGAAGAAGTCGGCGCCGAAGACGTCGGCGGCGAGGTCCGCCTCCGTGGTGAGCTGGCCGTTCTCGGCGAAGCCGGCGTGCTCGACCGGGCGGCCCTCGATCAGGCCCGCGTCGATCTCGCGGAAGGAGATGGACAGCGGCTTCTCGTTGAGCTGGGTGTCGACGAGCGGACCGACGTACTCGAACAGCCCCTCGTGCAGCTGCGAGTAGTAGGCATTGATCTGCCGGGCCCGCCGGGCGCCGAAGATCACGAGCCCGTACTTGGAGTCGGACTTCTTCAGCAGGGCGTCGATCGGCGGGTTGATGATGCCTTCGGTGTGGGTAGACAAGCTGTTGCTCCAAACGCGGTGGACGGGTGTCAGGATGCCTGCTCGGGGTCGGCCCCCATGAGCTGCACGAGTTCGGCGGCGGCCCGCTCGACGCTGTCGTTGACGACGGTGTGGTCGAACTCCGGCTCTGCCGCGAGCTCCAGTTTAGCGGTTTCGAGCCGGACCCGCTGTTCCTCGGGCGTCTCGGTGCCCCGGCCGACCAGCCGGGCCACCATCTCGTCCCAGCTGGGCGGGGCCAGGAACACGAAGGTGGCCTCCGGCATGGTGCTGCGGACCTGGCGCGCCCCCTGCAGGTCGATCTCCAGCAGCACGCTCCGCCCGCCCGCCAGCGCCTCCTCCACGCTGGAGCGCAGCGTGCCGTAGCGGTGGGAGTTGTGCACCACCGCCCACTCGAGCAGCTGCCCGTCGCGCTCGAGGGCGTCGAACTGCTCGTTCGAGACGAAGAAGTAGTGCACCCCGTCGACCTCCCCCGGGCGCGGAGCGCGGGTGGTCGCCGACACGGACAGCCACACCTGCGGGTAGTGGTCCCGGACGTAGGTCGAGACCGTGCCCTTGCCCACCGCCGTGGGTCCGGCGAGCACGGTCAGGGACGGGCGCGCGGGACGGGGCGCGTCGGCAGTCACGGGAAACCTCCTGGGAACGGGGTGGGGAACACCCCAATCTACCGGATCGCGCCCGTCCCCCCGCGCCCGTCCCCCCGCGCCCGTCCCCCGGCCGCCCGCCGGGCGGGCTCAGCGGTCGAGGTACTCGATGAGCGCCCGGCGCTGGTGCACGCCGAGCCCGCGCAGCCGCCGGGTGCGGGCGATGCCGATCTCCTCCATGATGGCGGCCGAGCGGACCTTCCCGATCCCCGGGGTGGACTCGAGCAGGTCCGAGACCTTCAGCCGGCTCACCGCCTCCTCCTGGTCGGCCCGCTCGAGGATCTGGGCCACCGTGGTCCGGCGTTCGCGCAGGCCCTTCTTGACGTCGGCGCGCACCGTGCGCGCCTGGGTGGCCTTCTCCCGCGCGGCGGCTCGCTCCTCGTCGGTCAGCGGACGCAGTGCCATGTGGTTCCTCCTCGTCGCCACGGACTGCAGCCTCCGTCCCGCAGCAGGACGGCCAGCCCGTTTGCTAAAGAAACTACATGATTATCAATCCATCGCAAGACGACACGACCGTGGCGTGACCAGGGGTGTCGCCCCCTCCGCCCCCGCCGCGGGGCGCGCCGGGGGCGGAGGGGCGCCGCCGCTCAGCCCAGGGCCGCCGCCAGCTCGCCCGCGGAGCGCTCGACGGCCTCCCGCAGGGCGGGCACGGCCGGGCCGCGGCCCAGGATCGCCCGGCTCGAGGTCGCCAGGACCTGCCCGGCGGCGGCGCCGAACACCGCCGGGAGGTCCTCGGCGCGGGCGCCCTGGGCCCCGTAGCCGGGGGCCAGCAGCGGACCGCGGAGCCCGGCCAGGTCGATGCCCAGCTCCGCCAGGGCGTCGCCGACCGTGGCGCCCACGACCAGCCCGCACGGGCCCAGCGCGGCCCGGCCCGCCGCGGCGGGGTCCGTTCCGGGGTCGCCCCCGGGGCCCGCGCCGTCGAGCACCCGGGCGTTCTCCGCCGCGGCCGCCGAGCACACGGCCCGGGCCACGGACCCGGCGCCCCCGACGTGCTGCACGGAGCGGCCCTCCGGGTTGGAGGTGAGCGCGAGCACGAACGTGCCGCGGCCCGTGCGCGCGGCCAGGTCCAGGGCCGGGCGCAGCGACTCGAAGCCGAGGTAGGGGCTGAGCGTCACGGCGTCCGCCGCGAGCGGGGACCCGTCCTCCAGCCACGCGGCGGCGTAGGCCTCCATCGTGGAGCCGATGTCCCCGCGCTTGGCGTCGGCCACCGTGAGCAGCCCCGCGGCGCGGGCCTGGCCCAGCAGCTCCTCGAGCACGGCGAAGCCGGCCGCCCCGTAGGACTCGTACAGGGCCACCTGCGGCTTCACGGCCGCGGCCCGGCCGGCGGCGGCCTCGAGCACCGTCAGGGAGAAGCGGCGCAGCCCCTCCGCGGTGCGGGGCAGCCCCCACGCCGCGAGCAGCCCCGGGTGCGGGTCGATGCCCACGCACAGCGGGCCGTGGGCGTCCATCGCCCGGGCCAGCCGCGCCCCGAACGGGGCGCGGCCGGGCGCCGGGAGCCGCGCGCCCGGGTGCTCAGGCACCGACGACCTCGGGCTGGACCGGGGCGGTGAGGGCGTGCAGCCGCTGCTCGTGCTCCTGCAGGCTGGTCACGTCCCACGCGTAGGACCGCAGCGCCGTGACCGCCTGGAGGGCGGCCCCGAGCACGGAGACGGTCGTCATCAGCGGGATGCCCACGCTCGTGGCCGCCGCCCGGATCTCGTAGCCGTCGCCGCGCGCGGCGCCGCCGGCGGGGGTGTTGAAGATCAGGTCGATCTCCCCGTCCCCGATGAGGTCCACGATGGTGCGCTCCCCGGGGGCCGTCTCGCTGATCTTGCGGACCACGGTGGACTCGATGCCGTTGCGCCGCAGCACCTGCGCCGTGCCGCTGGTGGCCAGGATCTCGAAGCCGAGGTCGCGGAACATCCGCACGTAGGCGATCGAGGAGCGCTTGTCCTTGTTCGCCACGGAGACGAACATCCGCCCCGACGTCGGCAGGGACACGTTGGCCCCGGCCTGCGCCTTGGCGAAGGCCGTGTCGAAGTACTTGTCCAGGCCCATGACCTCGCCGGTGGAGCGCATCTCCGGCCCGAGCAGGGAGTCCACCACGGCGCCCTCGGCGGTGCGGAACCGGGCGAAGGGCAGCACGGCCTCCTTCACGGCCACCGGGGCCGAGGCCGGCAGGGTGGACCCGTCCAGCCGCTCCGGCAGGTGCCCCCCGGCGCGCAGCTCGGCGACGGTCGTGCCGGTGCCGATCAGGGCGGCGGCCTTGGCCAGCTGCACGCCCGTGGCCTTGGAGACGAACGGGACCGTGCGGGAGGCGCGCGGGTTGGCCTCGATGACGTAGAGGACGTCGGAGGCCACGGCGAACTGGATGTTGATGAGCCCGCGCACGCCCACACCCCGGGCGATGGCCAGGGTGGCCTCGCGCACCCGGGCCACGACGTCCGGGCCCAGCGTGATCGAGGGCAGGGTGCACGCGGAGTCCCCGGAGTGGATCCCGGCCTCCTCGATGTGCTCCATGACGCCGCCGACGTAGAGCTCCTCGCCGTCGTAGAGGGCGTCCACGTCGATCTCGATCGCGTCCTCGAGGAACTTGTCGATCAGCGCGGGCCGGGCGGAGGAGACCTCCGTGGCGTTCTGCAGGTACCGGGCCAGGGCCGGCTCGTCGTAGACGATCTCCATGCCGCGCCCGCCGAGCACGTAGGAGGGGCGCACGAGCACCGGGTAGCCGATCTCGTCGGCGATCCGCTTGGCGTCCTCGAACGTCGAGGCGGTGCCGTTCTTCGGCTGGCGCAGCCCGGCCTCCGCGAGCACCCGGGCGAACTCGCCGCGGTCCTCGGCCAGGTCGATGGCCTCCGGGGTGGTGCCCAGGATGGGCACGCCCGCGGCCTTGAGCTGGGCGGCCAGCTTCAGCGGGGTCTGCCCGCCCAGCTGCACGAACACCCCGAGCAGTCCGCCGGTGCGCCGCTCGGTCTCCACGACCTCCATGACGTCCTCGAAGGTCAGCGGCTCGAAGTACAGCCGGGTGGAGACGTCGTAGTCGGTGGAGACGGTCTCCGGGTTGCAGTTGACCATCACCGTCTCGTGCCCGGCGGCGCGCAGGGCCATCGAGGCGTGCACGCAGGAGTAGTCGAACTCGATGCCCTGCCCGATCCGGTTCGGGCCCGAGCCCAGGATCATGATCGAGGGCTGCTCGTGCCGGCCGACCTCCGACTCCTCGTCGTAGGAGGAGTAGTGGTAGGGGGTGAACGCCTCGAACTCCGCCGCGCAGGTGTCCACGGTCTTGAACACCGGGCGGATGCCCAGGGCGTGGCGCACCCCGCGGACCACGGCCTCGTCCAGGTGGGCCAGCTCGCCGATCTGCCCGTCGGAGAAGCCGTGCCGCTTGGCCAGGCGCAGGGTGCGCTCGCTCAGGTCGCCGTCCTCGACCACCGCGGCGGCGACCTCGTTGAGCAGCACCAGCTGGTCGAGGAACCAGGGGTCGATGCCGGTGGCCTCGTAGAGCCGCTCCACGGACGCCCCGGCCAGCAGCGCCTGCTGGACCTGCCGGATCCGCTCGGTGGTCGGGGTGCGGGCGGCCTCGACCAGGCGGTCCAGGCCGGCGGCGTCGAGCTCGGGGCGCACGAAGGAGAACGCGGAGCCCTTCTGCTCCAGGGAGCGCATGGCCTTCTGCAGGGCCTCGGTGAAGTTGCGTCCGATCGCCATGGCCTCGCCCACCGACTTCATGGTGGTCGTCAGCGTGGGGTCCGCCGCGGGGAACTTCTCGAACGCGAAGCGGGGGACCTTCACGACGACGTAGTCCAGCGTCGGCTCGAAGGACGCCGGGGTCTTGCGGGTGATGTCGTTGGGGATCTCGTCCAGGGTGTAGCCCAGCGACAGCTTCGTGGCGATCTTGGCGATCGGGAAGCCGGTGGCCTTGGAGGCCAGGGCCGAGGAGCGGGAGACCCGCGGGTTCATCTCGATGACCACCACGCGGCCGGTGTCCGGCTCGATCGCGAACTGGATGTTGCACCCGCCGGTGTCCACCCCCACCTCGCGGATCACGGCGATCGCGATGTCGCGCAGGTTCTGGTACTCCCGGTCGGTCAGCGTCATGGCCGGGGCCACGGTGATGGAGTCGCCGGTGTGCACGCCCACGGGGTCGAAGTTCTCGATGGAGCACACGACCACGACGTTGTCGTGCTTGTCGCGCATCATCTCCAGCTCGTACTCCTTCCAGCCGAGGATGGACTCCTCCAGGAGCACCTCGGAGGTGGGGCTGTACTGGATGCCGGCGCCGGCGATGCGGTGCAGGTCCTCCTCGTCGTAGGCCATGCCCGAGCCGAGCCCGCCCATGGTGAAGGACGGGCGCACGACCATGGGGTAGCCGAGCTCGTCGGCCGCGGCGAGGGCCTCGGCCATCGAGTGCACGATGACCGAGCGGGCGGACTCGGCGCCGCAGCGCTCCACGACGCCCTTGAACTTCTCGCGGTCCTCGCCGAGGTTGATCGCCTCGACGTTGGCGCCGATCAGCTCGACCCCGTACTTCTCGAGCACGCCGTTGGCGTCGAGGGCGATCGCGGTGTTCAGCGCGGTCTGCCCGCCGAGGGTCGGCAGCAGCGCGTCCGGGCGCTCCTTGGCGATGATCTTCTCGACCACCTCCGGGGTGATCGGCTCCACGTAGGTCGCGTCGGCGAACTCCGGGTCGGTCATGATGGTCGCCGGGTTGGAGTTCACGAGGATGACCCGCAGGCCCTCCTCCCGGAGCACCCGCAGCGCCTGCGTGCCCGAGTAGTCGAACTCCGCGGCCTGGCCGATGACGATCGGCCCCGAGCCGATCACCAGAACGCTGTTCAGATCTGTCCTGCGCGGCATCTCAGTGCTGCCCTTCCGTGCTGGCGTCCCGGTCCGGCCGCGCGCCCTGCGCGCCGCCGGGGACGGCGTTGTCGATGGTCGGGTCGGCGCGGCCGTCCCGGTGGCTGTCCATGAGCTCGATGAACCGGCCGAAGAGGTAGGAGGCGTCGTGCGGGCCGGCGGCGGCCTCGGGGTGGTACTGCACCGAGAACGCCGGCAGGTCGCGGCAGTTCAGGCCCTCCACCACGTCGTCGTTGAGGCACACGTGGCTGACCTCCACGCGCCCGAACTCCTCCAGCGGCGCCGTGACCGGGCCCTCGAGCGGGGCGTCCACGGCGAAGCCGTGGTTGTGCGCGGTGATCTCCACGCGTCCGGTCCAGCGGTCGAGCACCGGCTGGTTGATCCCGCGGTGGCCGAAGGCGAGCTTGTAGGTGCCGAAGCCCAGGGCCCGGCCCAGCAGCTGGTTGCCGAAGCAGATGCCGAAGAACGGGATCCCGGCGCGCAGCACCTGGCGCAGGGTCTCCACCTGCCGCTCGGCGGTGGCCGGGTCGCCGGGGCCGTTGGAGAAGAACACCCCGCGCGGGCCCAGGGCCCGGATCTGCTCGAAGGTGGTGTCCGCCGGCACCACGTGCACGCGCACGCCCCGCTCGGCGAACCGGTGCGGGGTCATGGACTTGATGCCGAGGTCCACGGCCACGAGCTCGTGCCGGACCTCCCCCTCCCAGCCGTGCTCGGCGGGCTCCACCACGTAGGCCTCCGCCACCGAGACGGTCTCGGCGAGGCGGCGCCCCTCCATCCGCTCGGCGGCGGCGACCGCGGCCACGAGCTCGGCCTCGGGCCGGCGGGCGGCGTCCCCGGAGAAGATGCCGCCGCGCATGGCGCCGCGGTCGCGCAGGTGGCGGGTGACCGCCCGGGTGTCGACGTCCTGGATGCCGACGACGCCCTGGCCGCGCAGCTGCTCGTCGAGGGAGCCCTCGGCGCGCCAGTTCGACGGGCGGCGGGCGGCGTCGCGGACCACGTAGCCGGACACCCAGATCCGGCGGGACTCGGCGTCGGCGGCGTTGACGCCGGTGTTGCCGATGTGCGGGGCGGTCTGCACGACCAGCTGGCCGGCGTAGGAGGGGTCGGTGATGGTCTCCTGGTAACCGGTCATGCCGGTGGAGAAGACCGCCTCGCCGAGGGCGGTGCCGAGGGCGCCGTAGGCGCGGCCGCGGAAGACGCGGCCGTCCTCCAGCACCAGTACGGCGGGTTCGGTGGTGATCGAGCTCAAGGTCGTCCTCACGTTCGTGTCTGCGGGTCGGGAAGTCGGAGGGGCGGCCGCGGGCGGGCCGCGGGGGGTCAGGAGCGTGCTGCCGGGGCGATCGCCTCCACCTCGGCGAGCAGGCGCCGCTTGTCCTCGGCGCGCTGGGTGCGGAAGCCGGTGTCCACCACCGTGCCGCCCAGCGACCAGGTCAGCACGGCGAGTCCGTCCTTCTCGACGAACTTCCCGACCATGCCGGAGGAGGTGCCCACGGCCACGACGTCGGCGGCCGGCACGAACAGCGGGGCCGCGCCCTGCCGCTCGAGGAGCACGCCCTCGTCCAGGACGAGGGCCCGCGCCCGGCAGCGCACGCCCAGCCCGTGGGCGGCGATCCGCTCGAGCGGGGCGCCGGTGTGCGTGGTGGCCACGTACATCCCCGGCACCGCCAGCCGGGGCTCGCGCTCCTCGGCGCCGTCCGGCGGGGCCGGCGGCGCCGCGATCCCGGCCTGTCGTCGCACGCGCCCGGTCCAGCCCCGGCGGATCAGGGCGAACAGCACGGCGAGCAGGAGCAGCGTGCCGAGCACGGTGGTGAGCTGGTCCATGGGGCGGGGGCCTCCGGGCGGTGGGGGGGGGGGGTGGGCGGGGTGGCTCAGGCGCGCGGCGAGGGGCTGTTCAGCGCGCCGTCCAGGACCGTGGGGTGGCCGCGGAAGAAGGTGGCGCGCACGGCGCCGGGCAGCTCCATCCCGCGGTACGGGCTGTTGCGGCCCTTGGAGGCGTGCCGGGCCGGGTCGACCACGGTGGTCGCCGCCGGGTCCCACAGCACGAGGTTCGCCGGCTCGCCCTCCGCGAGGGGCCGGCCCTGGTCGGTCAGGCGCCCGATCCGGGCCGGGGTCGCGGAGGTGATCCGGGCGACGTCGCGCCAGGTGAGCAGGCCGGTGTCCACGAGGGTGTGCTGCACCACGGACAGGGCGGTCTCCAGCCCGGTCATGCCGTTGGCCGCGCACGACCACTCGCACTCCTTGTCCTCGGCCGGGTGGGGGGCGTGGTCGGTGCCGATGACGTCGATGGTGCCGTCGGCCACGGCCGCCCGCAGCGCGTGCACGTCCTCGTCGGTGCGCAGCGGCGGGTTGACCTTGAAGACGGGGTCGAAGCTGCGGACCCGCTCGTCGGTGAGCAGCAGGTGGTGGGGGGTGGCCTCGGCGGTGACGTCGATGCCGCGCTGCTTGGCCCAGCGCACGATGTCCACCGAGCCCTTGGTGGAGAGGTGGCAGATGTGCACCCGGGAGCCCACGTGCTCGGCGAGCAGCACGTCGCGGGCGATGATGGCCTCCTCGGCGACGGCCGGCCAGCCGGTCAGCCCCAGCTCGGCGGAGACGGCGCCCTCGTTCATCTGGGCGCCCTCCGTGAGCCGCGGCTCCTGCGCGTGCTGGGCCACGACGCCGTCGAAGCCCTTCACGTACTCCAGGGCCCGGCGCATCAGCACGGGGTCGTGCACGCACATGCCGTCGTCGGAGAAGACCCGCACCGCGGCGCGGGAGTCGGCCATCGCCTTGATCTCCGACAGCCGCTCGCCCTGCAGGCCCACGGTCACGGCCCCGACCGGCCGCACGTCCACCCAGCCGGCGGCCCGGCCCAGCTCGTGGACCTGCTCGACGACCCCGGCGGTGTCGGCCACGGGGTCGGAGTTGGCCATGGCGAACACGGCGGTGTAGCCGCCCAGCGCGGCGGCCCGGGTGCCCGTCTGCACCGTCTCGGCGTCCTCGCGGCCGGGCTCGCGCAGGTGGGTGTGGATGTCCACGAGCCCGGGCAGGGCCACCAGCCCGGTGCCGTCGACGACCTGCGCGTCGTCCGGGGCGGCGGAGCCGGGTCCCACGCGCCGGATCAGGCCGTCCTCGACGAGGAGGTCGGCCGGCTGCTCGCCGTACGGCCGGGCGCCCTGGATGAGGTACGAGGTCATGGGATGAGAACTCCTGGGGATGCGGGGGTGGAGGGGGCGTCGAGGTCGTCGCCGGCCAGCAGCAGGTAGAGCACCGACATCCGCACGGAGACGCCGTTGCGGACCTGGTCCAGCACCGTGGAGCGCGGGGAGTCGGCCGCGGCGGAGGAAATCTCCAGGCCGCGGTTCATCGGCCCCGGGTGCATGATCGCCGTCGGCGCCCCGGCGGCGTCCAGGGCCGCGACGCGCTCGGGGGTCAGCCCCCACTCGCGGGCGTACTCCTGGGCGGTGGGGAAGAAGGCGGCGTGCATCCGCTCGCGCTGCACGCGCAGCATCATCACCGCGTCCGGGGCCGGGTCCAGCGCCTGGTCGAGGGAGTAGACGACCTCGCACGGCCAGTCGGCGATGCCCACCGGCAGCAGCGTGGGCGGGGCGACGAACGTGACCCGGGCGCCGAGGGTGGTGAACAGCCACAGGTCGGAGCGGGCGACGCGGGAGTGCAGCACGTCGCCGACGATCACCACGTGCATGCCCTCGAGGTCGAGCCCGCGGGTGCTCTCCCGGCCCTCGGTGCGGGCCCGGTGCTGGCGCAGCGTCATGGCGTCGAGCAGGGCCTGGGTGGGGTGCTCGTGCGTGCCGTCGCCGGCGTTGACCACCGCGGCGTCGATCCAGTCCGAGGCGGCCAGCTGCTGCGGGGAGCCGGAGGCCGAGTGCCGGATGACCACCGCGTCGGCGCTCATCGCCGCCAGCGTCTGGGCGGTGTCCTTCAGCGACTCGCCCTTGGAGACGGAGGAGCCCTTGGCGGAGAAGTTGATGACGTCCGCGGAGAGCCGCTTGGCGGCCGTCTCGAAGGAGATCCGGGTGCGGGTCGAGTCCTCGAAGAAGAGGTTGACCACGGTGCGCCCGCGCAGCGCCGGCAGCTTCTTCACCGACCGGTGGCCCACCTCGGCCATCTGGTCGGCGGTGTCGAGCACGGTCAGGGCGGCGGCGCGGGAGAGGTCCCGGGTGGACAGCAGGTGCCTCATGCGCGGACCGCCGGCGCGGGGGTCTCGATGACCACGCAGTCGGCGTGCTCGGCCGGGCGCGGGTCGGGGTCGGTCTCGGCGAGGCGGACCCGGACCTTCTCCTGGGAGGACGTGGGCAGGTTCTTGCCCACGTGGTCGGCGCGGATGGGCAGCTCCCGGTGGCCGCGGTCCACCAGCACGGCGAGGCGCACCACGCGGGGCCGGCCGACGTCCACGAGGGCGTCGAGGGCGGCGCGCACGGTGCGCCCGGAGTAGAGCACGTCGTCGACGAGCACCACGGTGCGCCCGTCGATGCCCTGCACGGGGATGCGGGTGGGCTGCGGGGCGCGGGCGGGGTTCTTGCGCAGGTCGTCGCGGAACATCGTCACGTCGAGCTGGCCGAGGCTGGCGGCGGCGTCGAAGCCGGGGTCGGTCGCGGCGATCTTGGCCGCGATCCGCTGGGCCAGCGGATAGCCGCGGCGCGGGATGCCGAGCAGGACGAGCTCCGAGCTGCCCTTGTTGGCCTCGAGGATCTCGTGGGCGATGCGCGTGAGCGCGCGGTCGATGTCGGCTGCCGAGAGGATGACGCGCGCGGGCGAGGGTCCCGTCGAGGGACCGGCCGCGGGGGTGTCGTCGTTCATGGGTGCCGCCTCCTTCCCCGCCTCACAGGACGGACTTAAAGGTTGCTTGCTCGCCCCAAACTAGCACAGCGCACCGGGCCCGGCGGGCCGTCCGCCCCCGCCCACAGGCCCCGACGTGGGCAGGATCACGTCGCCGGACCGGCCCGGCGGTGCGGGCGGGCCCGTCCCGCCCGAAGGCGGTCCGGCCCCCCGACGACGGACACCCCGTCCCGCCCGGGGGCCCGGGCGGGACGGGGTGTCGGCGGGAGCCGGCTTCAGCCGAGCAGGGTCGGCTTCATCTTCTGCAGCCGGCCGAGCAGGCCGTTGACGAAGCGCGGGGAGTCGTCCCCGCCGAGGTCCTTGGCCAGGCTCACGGACTCGGCCACGGCGACGCCGTCGGGGACGTCGTCGTTGAACAGCAGCTCCCAGGCCCCCACGCGCAGGACGTTGCGGTCCACGGCGGGCATCCGCTCCAGCGTCCAGCCCTGGGAGTAGGTCTCGAGGTACTCGTCGAGCTCGCCGCGGCGCACGGTCACCCCGAGCACCAGCTCCTCGGCGTACGGGGAGACGAGCGCGTCGCTGTGCAGCCGGCGCCGCTCCATGACCTCACGGGCGTCCTCCCCGCGCTGCTCGGCCTCGAAGAGGATCTCCACGGCGCGGCGGCGCGCCTTGCCCCGGGCGCTCACTCGTTGACGCGGCCGAGGTAGTCACCCGTGCGGGTGTCGACCTTGACCTTCGTGCCCTGCTCGAGGAACAGGGGCACCTGGATCTGGTAGCCGGTCTCCACGGTGGCGGGCTTGGTGCCGCCGGTGGAGCGGTCGCCCTGCAGGCCCGGCTCGGTGTAGGTGATCTCCAGGACCACGGACGGGGGCAGCTCGATGTAGAGCGGGGCGCCCTCGTGCATGGCGATCGTCGCGTTGAGGTTCTCCAGCATGAAGTTCGCGGCGTCGCCGACGACCTCACCGGGGACGGTGATCTGGTCGTAGGTCTTGTTGTCCATGAAGACGTAGTCGGCGCCGTCCTGGTACAGGTACTGGTACTCGCTGCGGTCCACGGTGGCCGTCTCGACCTTGGCGCCGGCGTTGAAGGTCTTGTCGACCACCTTGCCGGAGGTCACGTTGCGCAGCTTGGTGCGCACGAACGCCCCGCCCTTGCCCGGCTTGACGTGCTGGAACTCGATGACGTTCCACAGGTTGCCCTCGAGCTTGAGCACGGTGCCGTTCTTGATGTCGTTGGTGGTAGCCACAGGTTCTCTCTCTGGTTCGGTCCGCGTCGGTCGGTCCGCGTCGTTCGGGTGGTGTCGTTCGGATGGGGCCGTTCGGACGGGGTCGTCCCGGCGGTGCCGGACGGTCCGCGCGGTCGGCGGGTCGGTGGGGCCGGAGGATGTCGCCCCGGACCGCCGACCAGTCTAGCGGGGCGCGCCCTCGGCGATCTCCTGGTAGGTCGCGAAGAGGATCGCCTGGTCCGGGACCTCGAGGATCCGGGGCCGGGACACGGCGTCCAGCACCACGAACCGGAGCAGGCTGCCCCGGGTCTTCTTGTCCCGCTTCATGACCTCCAGCAGCCGCGGCCACTGGTCCCACCGGTAGGTGGTGGGCAGGCCTAGGGCGCCCAGGATGCTGCGGTGGCGCTCGACGACGTCGTCGGCGAGGGTGCCGGCGGTGCGGGCGAGCTCGGCGGCGAAGACCATCCCGACCGCCACGGCCGCGCCGTGGCGCCACTGGTAGCGCTCGTTGTGCTCGATGGCGTGGCCGAGGGTGTGGCCGTAGTTGAGCATCTCGCGGCGTCCGGTCTCGCGCAGGTCCCCGGAGACGACCTCCGCCTTGACCCGGACCGCGCGCTCCACGAGCTCGCGGACCACCGCGGACTGCCCGTCCCGCACCGCCTGCGGGTTCGCCTCGATCAGCTCCAGGATCCGCTCGTCGGCGATGAAGCCGCACTTGACCACCTCGGCCATGCCGGTGAGCAGCTCGTTCTCCGGCAGCGTCCGGAGCGTGTCGAGGTCGCAGAGCACGGCCGCGGGCGGGTGGAAGGCGCCCACGAGGTTCTTGCCCTCGGCGGTGTTGATGCCGGTCTTGCCCCCGACGGCGGCGTCGACCATGCCCAGCAGGGTCGTGGGCACGTGCACCACGCGCACGCCGCGCAGCCAGGTCGCGGCCACGAAGCCGGCGAGGTCGGAGACCGCTCCCCCGCCCACGGACACGATCGCGTCGGAGCGGGTGAAGTCGTTGCGGCCCAGGACCTGCCAGCAGAAGGACGCCACCTGGATGTGCTTGCCCTCCTCGGCGTCGGGGATCTCGGCGGTGAAGGCCTGGTAGCCCTGGGCGCGCAGCTCCTCCATCACCACGTCGCCGGTGCTGCGCAGCGCCCGCGGGTGGATCACGAGCACCCGCTGGACCCGGTCCCCCAGCACCTCGGGGACCTGCCCGAGCAGGCCGTGGCCCACGAGGACGTCGTAGTCGTCGGCCGGGCCGGTGCCGGTGACGGGGATGGTCGTGACGGTGCCGGGAGCGGGCTCGCTCATGCCTGGGCCTCCTGGTCGATGTCGGGTCGGTCGGTGCCGGGTCGGTCGGTGCCGGGCCGGTCGGTGCCGGGCCGGTCGGTGCCGGGCCGGTCGGCCGCGGGGGCGCCCCCGTCGGCGCGCTGGGCGCGCAGCCGGACGATGGCCTCCTCGAGGTCGGCGCCGATCTCGGCGACGGGGCGGTTGCCGGTGCCGTCGAGCCGGATGTCGGCGAGCTCCTCGTAGCAGGCGCGCCGGGACTCGTAGAGCTCCTGCCAGCGCCGCTCCGGGTCGGGCTGGAGCATGGGACGGGTGCGGTTGCCGCTGATCCGGGGCAGCACCGTCTCGGCGTCCACCTCGAGGTAGGCCACGAGCTCGGTGCGCAGCATCTGCCGCACCGACGGGGTCAGGGGGGCGCCGCCGCCCACGGAGAAGATCGCGTTGGCATGGTCGGGGTCGCGCAGCACCTCCGCGACGGTGTCCGCCTCCAGGTCGCGGAAGTACTTCTCGCCGTGCTGCTGGAAGATCGTCGAGATCACCCCGTGGCGGGAGACGATCAGCTGGTCCGCGTCCACGAAGTCGTAGCCGTAGAACTTGGACATGTGCAGGGCCAGGAACGACTTGCCGGCGGCCATGGGCCCGATCAGGACCACGGGCCGCTGCGGCGCCGCAGCGGCGTCGGCCGGGGCGGGGAACTGCGCGTTCACGCACGCCCTCCCTCGGCGCCCGCGGCGGGGTCGGCGGGCGCCTCGGCCGGGGCGACCAGGGGGTCGCCCATGTGGTCCCCGGCGGTCGCGGCCACGTCGTCGCCGAGGACGCCGAGCTCCCCGGCGGAGGCGAGGGACCCGGGGATCGCGGCGAGGTAGGCGTCCTTGTTGCGGACCAGCTCGGCGACGGAGTCCCCGCCGAACTTCTCCGTCACGGCGTCGGCGAGGACGAGGGCGACCATCGCCTCGGCCACGACGCCGGCGGCGGGCACGGCGCAGACGTCGGAGCGCTGGTGGTGGGCGCGGGCCGCCTCGCCGGTGGCGACGTCGACGGTGCGCAGGGCCTTGGGCACGGTGGCGATGGGCTTCATGGCCGCCCGCACCCGCAGCACGTCGCCGATCGACATGCCGCCCTCGATCCCGCCCGCCCGGTTGCTCACCCGGCGCACGAGCCCGTCGGCGCCGCGGGAGATCTCGTCGTGGGCCGCGGAGCCGGGCCGCGCGGCGGTCAGGAAGCCGTCCCCGACCTCCACGCCCTTGATCGCCTGGATGCCCATGAGCGCCGCGGCCAGGCGCGAGTCCAGCCGGCGGTCCCAGTGCACGTAGGAGCCCAGTCCGGGCGGCAGGCCGTAGGCGAGGACCTCCACGACGCCCCCGAGGGTCTCGCCCTGCTTGTGCGCGGCGTCCACGGCCGCCACCATCGCCTCCGCGGTGGCGCGGTCGTGGCAGCGCAGCGGGTCGGCGTCGAGGGCGGCCACGTCGGCGGGCAGCGGCCGGGGGGCGTCCACCGGGGCGCTCACCGCCCCGACCGCGGTCGTGTGGGAGACGAGCTGCACCCCGAGGGCCTCGAGCAGCTTCGCGGCCACCGTGCCCAGGGCCACCCGGGTGGCGGTCTCGCGGGCGCTGGCCCGCTCCAGGACGGGGCGGGCCTCGTCGAAGCCGTACTTCTGCATCCCGGTGAGGTCGGCGTGGCCGGGACGGGGGCGGGTCAGGGGCGCGTTGCGGGCGCGTCCGTCCAGCACCGCCGGGTCCACCGGGTCGGCCGACATGACGTCGCGCCACTTGGGCCACTCGGTGTTGGCGATCTCGATCGCCACCGGCCCGCCCTGGGTCACGCCGTGGCGCACCCCGGCGAGCAGGCGCACCTCGTCCTGCTCGAACTTCATCCGGGCCCCGCGCCCGTAGCCGAGGCGGCGCCGGGCCAGGGCGTCGCGGATGTCCTGACTGGTCAGGGACACTCCTGCCGGCACGCCCTCGATGATCCCGACGAGCGCCTCGCCGTGGGACTCGCCGGCCGTGAGCCAACGCAACATAGCAACTCTTTTCCGTTCGTGGTCTCGGCGGCGGACGGCGCCCGGGGGCGCGTCCTGCCGCCAGGGTCAGGAGCCCGGCAGGGGCGGGACGGCGCGGACGGGCCGGCCCACCGCCGTGCACAGCGCCGCGATCACGTCCTGCTCGCGGGGCAGGGGTGTGCCGGGGTCGCGGCCGGTGAACAGGCGGATCTGGTCCACCGCCTGGAAGATCAGCATATCGATCCCGGGAGCCACCGCTCCCCCGGCCTGCGCCCAGGTGCGGGCGACGGCCGACGGCCACGGGTCGTAGGCGGCGTCCAGGAGGACGCCCGTGGTGACCGGGCGGAGCCGGGCCGCGTCCCGGGCGAGCTCGTCCGCCCCGTGCGGGGGCAGGGTGGAGATGACGACGTCGTAGCCGGGCAGGGCCGCGGGGGCCTCCTCCCACGCCCGCAGCCGCACCGGGACCCCGAGCCGGCGGCCGGCCTCCACCGCGCGCCCGGCGCGGGCGGCGGAGCGCACGAAGACGTCGACGCCGGGCGCGCCCAGCCGTCCGGCGGCGGCCACGGCGGCGGTGGCGGTCCCGCCGCCGCCGAGGACCGCGGCCCGGGGCGCCGCGGGCACGGGCCCGGCGGCGCGCACCGCGCCCACGATCCCGGCGACGTCCGTGTTGTGCCCCAGCACCGTGCGGTTGGGGCGGAAGACCAGGGTGTTGACCGCGCCGACGGCCCCGCCCAGCTCCGTGAGCTCGTCGGCGCACGCGGCGGCCACCGACTTCAGGGGCATCGTCACCGACAGCCCGCGCCAGGCGGGGTCGCCCCGGCGGGCGTCGACGAACGCCGGCAGCTGTTCCTCGACGAGGTCGTGGGCGCCGTAGTCGACGTCCTCGCCGAGCACCGCGTACGCGGCCCGGTGCAGGTCCGGGGAGCGCGAGTGCCCGATGGGGTGGCCCACCACGGCGGCGCGGGCGGGGCTCACCCGCACCGGCCCTCGTTCTCGCCGCACCACTGGTTGTACTCCTCGACGTTCTCCAGGTGCTCCGCGTAGGTCTCGGCGAACTTGGTCTCGCCGGTCTCCAGGTTCACGGTCACCCAGAAGTAGTAGCCGGTCTCCTCGGGGTCGGCGGCCGCCTTGATGGCGGCGTCCCCCGGGGAGCCGATCGGCCCGACCGGCAGCCCCGGGTTGGCGAAGGTGTTGTAGCGGTTGGACTCGTCGCGGCGCTCCTCCTCGGAGAAGTCGTAGCTCTTGCGGCCGAGGCCGTAGGTCACGGAGGCGTCGGACTGGATGAACCCGGAGGTCTCCCCGTCGGGGTTCTGCAGGCGGTTCTCGATCGCCCCGGCCACGACGTCGTAGTGCTCGGGCTGGACCTCGAACTCGATGATCGAGCCGATGGTGAGCACCTCGAAGATCTGGTCCTCCTCGGTGATCCCGTTGTCGTCGAGCGTCGCGCGGGTGCGGTCGACCATGGCGCGCAGCACCTGCTCGGCGGTGGCGTCGAGCGGGAACCGGTACTCGCCCGGATGCAGCCAGCCCTCGAGGGTCGGGAAGCGGGCGGGGATGCCGAAGGTCTCGGTGTCCTCCTCGTAGGCCTCGAACTCCTCGACCGGGATGCCGGTGGACTCGCTGAGGACGCCGAAGACGTCGGAGATGCGCTGGGTCTGGTCGATGGCCGCGTAGTGGGTGGCCTCGTCCTCCTCCATCAGCGCGGCCACGGCGGCGTCCGAGCTCATCTCGGTGCGCAGCTCGTACTCGCCGGGCTGGATGAACTCCCCGGAGTGCTCCTCCTGGAAGCTCTCCAGGAAGGTCTCGGCGTCGGCGACGACGCCCTGCTGCTCGAGGGCCACGGCGACCTGGCCGGTGGTGGCGCCCTCGCCGACCGCGAAGGTCATCGGGTCCTTGCCGTCGCCGCGGTAGTCGCGCACCTCGAACCAGCCGAAGGTGGAGGCGAGCACGGAGACGGTGATCAGCCCGGCCAGCAGGAACAGGGCGATGGCGGTGGTCAGGGAGACCCGGCCGCGGCGGCGCCGGCGCTTGACCTGCTCGGGGGTGAGCTCCTCGTGCTCGAAGACGCCGCGCAGGCCCGTGGAGGGCTCCCGCGACGACGGGGCGTCCAACAGGCTGCCCAGTCCGCCCGAGCCCGCGGACTCGCGGGCGGTCTCGGGGCGGCGGGGCGCCGACTGGTCGTACGGGTCGTCGCTCACGAATGCTCTCCGTCCGGATCGGTGGTCGTCAACGGTGCCGTCCGCGCCCGGTCGGGCGGTCCGGCGGTGTCCTCGGCGGTGCCCCGGGGAGGGGTGGAGGCGTGCCCGGGGCGCTGCGCGACGGGACCGTCCGCGTCGAGGTCTCCACCATTATGCGCGACGTCCTCCGGCGCGGCGGCGCGCGCCGGGCCGGGCCCGGGCGGGTCCACCGGGGCGCCGGGCTCCGAGCCCGTGGACCGCGCCCGGTCCACGGCGCTCTGCAGGATGGTGGCGGCGGCCACCTGGTCGACCTTGTCCCGGTGCTCCCGGCGCGAGACCCCGGCCTCGAGCAGGGCCCGGTGGGCGTCCACGGTGCTCAGCCGCTCGTCGACCAGCCGCACCGGCACCTCCCAGCCCTTCGCCCGCAGGCGCCGCACGAGCGCGGCGGCGTAGTCCCGGGCCATCGCGGTCGAGGCGTTCTCCCCGCCGTCCAGGCTGCGCGGCAGGCCCACGTAGACGCCCACCGCGCCGTGCTCCTGCACCAGCCCGGCCAGCAGCTTCACGTCGAAGCCCTTGCGCGGGTCCCGCTGCAGGGTGGTCAGCGGGGTCGCGAGGATGCCGTCGGGGTCGCTGAGGGCGACCCCGACGCGGACCAGGCCGACGTCGACCCCGATCCTGCGGCCCCGCACGTAGTCGTCGCTCACGCGGCGGCGCCGCCTGTCGCGCGGCTGATCTCGGCGAGCACCGCGTCGAGCGCCGCCCCGATCTGCGAGGCGTCCTGCCCGCCGCCCTGGGCGATGTCGTCCTTGCCGCCGCCGCCGCCGCCGAGGACCTGGGCGGCGGTGCGCACCAGGCGTCCGGCCTTGACCCCGGCCTCGCGGGCCTCCTCGGTGGTGGCGACCAGGACCAGCGGGCGGCCCTTGGCCACCCCGGCCACGGCCACGACCGCGGCGGTCCGGCCCAGGCGGCCGCGCAGGTCCAGGGCGAGGGCGCGGACGTCGTCGGCGCCGGCCACCTCACCGGCGTCGTGCACCAGCGCGGTGACCGGGCCGATCGCCCGGGCGCCGTCCAGCAGCGCGCCGGCCTGGGCCTGGAGCTTCTCGCGGCGCAGGCCGGCGAGCTCCTTCTCCGCGGACTTGAGCTTGTCGAGGGTCGCGGCGAGCCGCTCGGGCAGCTCGGCGGAGCTCTGCACCTTGAGCATGTCGGTGAGCTGGTGCACCAGGGTGCGCTCGGCGGCCAGGTGCCGGAAGGAGTCCAGGCCCACCAGCGCCTCCACGCGGCGGTTGCCGGAGCCCACCGACTGCTCGCTGAGCAGGGTGAGCGAGCCGATCTGGGCGGTGGTGCCCACGTGGGTGCCGCCGCACAGCTCGCGCGACCACGGCCCGTTCATCTCGACCACCCGCACGCGGTCCCCGTACTTCTCGCCGAACAGGGAGGTGGCGCCCATGGCCTTCGCCTCGGCGAGGGCCATCTCCTGGGTCACGACCTCGTAGTTCTCGTGGATCGCGGCGTTGGACACCTCCTCGATCTCCTGGCGCTGGGCCTCCTGCAGGCCCTCGCCCCAGGCGAAGTCGAAGCGCAGGTAGCCCTCCTTGTTGAAGGACCCGCGCTGGACCGCCTCCGGGCCGAGGATGTCGTGCAGGGCGGCGTGGACGATGTGGGTGCCGGAGTGGGCGGCCTCGGCGGCGCGCCGGCGGGCCACGTCCACCTGGGCGAGCACCGTGCTGCCGGAGACCACCTCGCCCTCGCGCACGACCGCCTGGTGCACGGACAGGCCCTTCACCGGCTGCTGCACGTCCGTGACCTCCAGGACGAACCCGTCGCCGGTGATGGTGCCCCGGTCGGCGGCCTGGCCGCCGGCCTCCGCGTAGAACGGGGTCTCGTCCAGGACGACCTCCACGGCGGCCCCCGCCGGCGCGGCGGGCACGGTCACCCCGTCCTGCAGCAGGGCGCGCAGCACGGTCTCGCCGCGCAGCCGGTCGTAGCCGGTGAAGACGGAGCCGCCCTCGTCGACGAGCCGGCGGAACGCCGAGAGGTCCGCGTGGGCGCCCTTCTTGGCGCGGGCGTCCTGCTGGGCGCGGCGGCGCTGCTCCTCCATGAGCCCGCGGAAGGCGCTCTCGTCGACGGCGACCCCGGCCTCCGCGGCCATCTCGAGGGTCAGGTCGATCGGGAAGCCGTAGGTGTCGTGCAGGGCGAAGGCCTCGGCCCCGGAGACCGCCTGGCCCTGCCGCTTGGCCCCGGCCACGGCCTCGTTCAGGCGCGTGGTGCCGGACTCGATCGTCTTGAGGAACGCCTTCTCCTCGGCATAGGCGATCCGGGCGATGCGCTCGAAGTCCTCGCCCACGTAGGGGTACACGCCCTGCATGGCGTCCCGGGAGGCCGGCAGCAGCACGGGCAGGCAGGGGTCGGTGACGCCCATCAGGCGCATCGCGCGGATCGCCCGGCGCAGCAGGCGGCGCAGGATGTAGCCGCGGCCCTCGTTGGACGGGGTGACGCCGTCGGCGATGAGCATCAGCGAGGACCGGACGTGGTCGGCGACCACGCGCATCCGCACGTCGTCGTCGTAGCCCTCCTCCCCCGGCTTCTCGGACCCGCGGTACCGCTTCCCGGACAGCTCGGCCGCCTTGTCCAGCACGGGCCGGACCTGGTCGGTCTCGTAGAAGTTCTCCACGCCCTGCAGCAGCATGGCCAGGCGCTCGACGCCCAGCCCGGTGTCGATGTTCTGCTCCGGCAGGTCCCCGAGGATCTCGTAGTCCTTGCCGGTCCCCTCGCCGCGCTGGTACTGCATGAACACGAGGTTCCAGATCTCGATGTAGCGGTCGTCGTCGACCGCCGGGCCGCCCTCCCGGCCGTAGCGGGGGCCGCGGTCGTAGAAGATCTCGGAGTCCGGGCCGGCGGGGCCGGGCTGGCCCGTGTCCCAGTAGTTCTCGTCGCGGCCCATCCGCTGGATCCGCTCGGCGGGCACGCCCACGGTCTCGCGCCACAGGGCGTAGGACTCCTCGTCGCCCTCGTAGACGGTCACCCACAGCCGCTCGGGGTCCAGGCCGAAGCCGCCCCGCTCGAGCGGACCGGTGAGCAGCTCCCACGCCATGGGGATGGCGCGCTCCTTGAAGTAGTCGCCGAAGGAGAAGTTGCCGGCCATCTGGAAGAACGTGCCGTGGCGGGCGGTCTTGCCGACCTCGTCGATGTCGAGGGTGCGGATGCACTTCTGGATGGACGTGGCCCGCCGGTAGGGGGCCGTCTCCTGGCCGAGGAAGTACGGGATGAACGGCACCATGCCGGCGATCGTGAACATGGCACCGGGCTGGGTGGAGATCAGCGAGGCGGAGGGCACCACGGTGTGGCCCTGGCCTTCGAAGTAGTCCAGCCAGCGCTTGGTGATTTCCTGAGAGAGCATTACCGGTGCTTTCCTTCGCGGTGGGTCGAGGGGGGTGTCGAGGGGTCGGTGGGCTCCGCCGGGGCGCCGCCCGCCCGCGGGGCCGCGGTGCCGTCGAGCACCTGCGGGGCGGCCGTGCCGCCGGTCAGGCCGGAGGGCCGGGGCCCGGGGGCGCGCACGCCGAAGGACTCGCGCAGCTCGGCCTCCCGCTCGTCCATCCCCGCCCGGACGGCGGCGGCGAAGCGGTAGAGCCGGGAGCGCCAGTCGTCGGCGCGGGGGGTGCGTCCCGCCCCGGGCCGGCCGGGCACGGAGAGGTCCCGGCCCGGGCCGCGGGGGATCCGGGTGGCGGCGGCCCCGAGCAGGCCCCCGGCGGCCACGAGGGCGATCCTGCCCCAGAGGCTCACGGCCGGTCCTCCCCCGGGACCGTGCTCCCGGCGGCGGGACCGGCGCCGTCGGCGGTGCCGAAGTGCTCGGCCCGGTGCGCGCCCTGGGGGGTGGTGTCACCGGTGAACGCGCGGCGCACCCCGTGGGAGAACGCCGCGACCTTGATCAGCGGCTGGCCCACGGTGGAGGCCACCAGGGAGGACAGCGCCGAGACGTTCGCGGAGGCGTCGGAGACGTTGGTCGTGATGCCGTCGACCTTCTCGAGCTGGGAGTTCGTGGTGGACACGGTGCGGGTGACCTCGTCGATCAGCGGGACCGTCTCGTTGTTGAGCGAGCGGATCGTCAGCCGCAGCTCGTCGAAGACCCTGCCGAGCTTGAGGATCGGCACGGCCAGCAGGAGCACGAGCACGGCGAACACCCCCGCGGCGAGCAGTCCTGCGATTTCTCCACCGGTCATGGGGCGGCGCTCTCCTTGCTGGTCGGGTCCGACGGGGGCGGGGCGGCGGGACCGCCCCGGGCGTGCGGTGCGGGCACCGGTGCGGTGCCCGGGGGTCAACTGTACCGAACGGGAAGAGCCCGCGGCGCTGGCGCCGCGGGCTCTTCCGCCGGTGAGGCCCTGTCCCGGGGGTGCCGGGGCAGGAGCCCGCAGGGATCAGGCCATGCGGGCGTAGTACTCCACCACGAGCTGCTCCTCGCAGGTCACGGGGACCTCGGCGCGCTTGGGCTTGCGCACCAGCTTGGCCTGCAGCTTCTCGATCGAGACGTCGAGGTAGCCCGGGGTGTCGGGCAGCACGGCCTGGTGCGCGCCGGCGGCGGCGACCTGGAAGGGCGCCATCTTCTCGGACTTGGGGTGCACGTGGATGAGCTGGCCCTCCTTCACGCTGTAGGAGGGGCGGTCCACCCGCTGGCCGTCCACCATGATGTGGCGGTGCACGACCATCTGGCGGGCCTGGGCCATGGTCCGGGCGAAGCCGGAGCGCAGCACCAGCGCGTCGAGGCGGGACTCCAGCAGGGCGACCAGGTTCTCACCGGTCTGCCCCTCCTGGCGCTTGGCCTCCACGTAGGCGATGTGCATCTGCTTCTCGCGGATGTTGTACTGCGCGCGGAGGCGCTGCTTCTCGCGCAGACGGACGGCGTAGTCCGAGTCGGCCTTGCGGCGGGCACGGCCGTGCTCACCGGGGCCGTAGGGACGGCGCTCGAAGTACTTCTCGGCCTTCGGGGTCAGGGCGATCCCGAGGGCGCGGGACTTGCGCACCTGACGGCGCGCACGCGTGTTGTTAGCCACGTTTACCTTTCACAATGCGGTGCCCTCCCCCGCCCGGGGTCCGGTGCGGGGGGAGCGTGTTCTGGTCGGTCCGGCCTCCGAGGACGGGATCGGTCCCGCCGGAGAGGTGAGGATCAGCCGCAATCCTCCGGTCCTACAAGCGCCGTGGCCGCGCGCCGCGCACCGTGGTTGAGGCGGGGCGCCGGGCGTGCGGGAGCACGGGCCTTGCCGGCCGACGGTCCAGTATAGCGTGCGCGGGCCCGCGGCGCGCCCCGGACGGGGACGCGGCGGGGCGCCACCCGGACCTGCCGGATGGCGCCCCGCCGCGCGAGCACCGTGACGGCGTGGCTCAGTCGACGTCCTCGTCCACCCAGTCGAAGGTCTTGGTCACGGCCTTCTGCCAGTTGCGGAACAGCCGCCCGCGCTCGGCGTCGTCCGCCTGCGGCTCCCAGCGCTTGTCCTCGGCCCAGTTCGCGGTGACCTCCTCCGTCCCGGACCAGAACCCCACCGCGATGCCGGCGGCGTAGGCGGCGCCGAGGGCGGTGGTCTCGGTCACCTGCGGGCGGATCACGGGCACCCCGAGCTGGTCCGCCTGGAACTGCATGAGCAGCTCGTTGGCGGTCATCCCGCCGTCCACCTTGAGCTCGGTGATGTCCACCCCGGCGTCGGCGTTCATCGCCTCGACCACCTCGCGGGACTGGTAGGCCGTGGCCTCCAGGGCGGCCCGGGCGATGTGGCCCTTGTTCACGTAGCGGGTCAGCCCCACGAGGGCGCCGCGGGCGTCGGGGCGCCAGTACGGGGCGAACAGCCCGCTGAAGGCCGGGACGAAGTAGGCCCCGCCGTTGTCCTGGACGGACGCGGCCAGGGACTCGACCTGCGGCGCGGAGGAGATGATCCCCAGGTTGTCGCGCAGCCACTGGACCAGGGACCCGGTCACGGCGATCGAGCCCTCCAGGGCGTAGACGGCGTCCTGGTCGCCGATCTTGTAGCACACGGTGCTCAGCAGGCCGTTGCGGGAGTGCACCACCTCGGTGCCCACGTTCATCAGCACGAAGCTGCCGGTGCCGTAGGTGTTCTTGCCCATGCCCTTCTCGAAGCAGGCCTGCCCGAACATCGCGGCCTGCTGGTCGCCCAGGATGCCGGCGATGGGCACGTCCTTGAGGAACCCGCGGGTGCGGCCCCTGCCGTAGACCTCGGAGGAGGAGCGGATCTCGGGCAGCATCGACAGGGGGATGCCCATGTCGGCGCAGATCTCCTCGTTCCAGTCGAGGGTCTCCAGGTTCATCAGCATGGTGCGCGAGGCGTTGGTCACGTCGGTGACGTGCACCCCGCCGTCCACGCCGCCGGTCATGTTCCACACCAGCCAGGCGTCGGTGTTGCCCATCAGCAGGTCCCCGCGCTCGGCCCGCTCCCGGGCACCGTCCACGTTGTCCAGGATCCACTTGACCTTCGGGCCCGAGAAGTAGCTGGCCAGCGGCAGCCCCACCCGGTCCTTGTAGCGGTCCGGGCCGGCGTCCCCGCCGAGCTCCTCGACGATCTTCTGGGTCCGGGTGTCCTGCCAGACGATGGCGTTGTAGACGGGCTCGCCGGTGGTGCGGTCCCAGACCACGGTGGTCTCGCGCTGGTTGGTGATGCCCACGGCGGCCAGGTCCCGGGCGTTGATCTCGGCGGAGGCCTCGGCGTCGGCGACGACCTTGCGGACGTTGCGCCAGATCTCCATGGGGTCGTGCTCCACCCAGCCCGCCCGCGGGAAGATCTGCTCGTGCTCGAGCTGGCCGGTGCTGACGATGGTGCCCCGGTGGTCGAAGATGATCGCCCGGGTGCTGGTGGTGCCCTGGTCGATGGCCATGACGTGCTGCGGTTCGGTGCTCAAGGGTCGTACCTCACTTCGTTGTGGTGTGCTGCGGGTCGGACGGGTGCGGTGGCCGGGTCAGGCCGGCGGGTTCGAGTAGAGCTGGTAGAAGCCGCCGGCGAGCAGGGCGCCGAGGACCGGGCCCAGGACCGGGACCCAGGCGTAGCCCCAGTCGCTGGCGCCCTTGCCGCGGATCGGCAGGATGGCGTGGGCGATGCGCGGGCCGAGGTCGCGGGCGGGGTTGATGGCGTAGCCCGTGGGCCCGCCGAGGCTGGCGCCGATGCCGACCACGAGCAGGGCCACGGCCAGCGGGCCGAGCTCGGAGGGGGTGTTGCCGAAGAGCAGGATCACCGCGACGAGCACGAAGGTGCCGATGATCTCGGTGACCAGGTTCCAGCCGTAGGAGCGCACCGCGGGGCCGGTGGAGAACACCGCCAGCTTGGTCTCCCCGAGGACCTCGTCGTCGATGTCCTCGTCGAAGTGCTTTTTGTAGGCCAGGAACGCCAGGACCGCGCCCAGGATGCCGCCGAGCAGCTCGGCGGCGAAGTAGACGAGCGTGCTCACGGCGGTGACGGCCACGCCGGGGGCGTACTCCTCGGCGCCGCTGGCCCACAGGCCCACGGTCACGGCGGGGTTGAGGTGGGCCCCGGACTGGTAGGCCACGAACACGCCGGCGAACACGGCCAGGCCCCAGCCGAAGTTGATCATCAGGAACCCGCCGCCGAGGCCCTTGGTCCGCGGCAGCACGGCGTTGGCGACGACGCCGCAGCCGAGCAGCAGCAGCATCGCGGTGCCGGCGACCTCGGACCAGAAGACGGTGGAGAGCGGGATGGGGACGGACGGCACCACGGTCTGGGCCAGGACGTTGGACATGGACAGCACTGCGACTCCTCGGTGGGTGCGGACGGACCGGCCCGCCCGTCGGGCGGGCCGGGTGGAGAGGTGGTCTCTGGTGGGGCGGTCTCAGCCGCGGGACGGGCGCACGAGCTCGAGCACGTCGGGGGCGGCGGACCTCGCCGCCGCGGCCGTGGCCTCGTCGGGGGCGGCGGCGGCCGCGTCCTCCGCCTGGCAGCGGGCCCGGTAGGCCTCGACCTCCGCCGCGCGCCGGCGCTCGTCCCAGCCGAGGGCCTCGGCGGCGAGGTCCGCGATCTCCTCGACCGCGTCCAGCCCGTGGCGCTCCTGCTCCCAGGTGAGCCGGGTGCGGGTGTCGTAGAGGTCCTCCAGGTGCAGCGCGCCC
This sequence comes from Kocuria sp. KH4, assembly GCF_053711175.1. NCBI lineage: Bacteria > Bacillati > Actinomycetota > Actinomycetes > Micrococcales > Micrococcaceae > Kocuria > Kocuria sp. KH4. The sequence goes on along the minus strand of NZ_JBSJYX010000017.1, from coordinate 14,322 downwards.
TCGTGGGTGCACGCGTGGACGATCTCCGCCCGCAGGTACGCCGGGGCGCCCGCCAGGGGGCGGCCCAGGTCGGGGCGCTCCTCCACGAGCTCGGTGAGCTCGGTGATCGCCGACCCGTAGCGGCCCAGCAGGTGCTGGACCCGCGCCTCGTCCCAGTCGTGGCGCTCCCCCAGCCGGCCGGCCTGCCGGCGCAGCGCCAGGTATCCCTCCGCGCCCAGCAGCGGCGTGCGGTCCGTGACCGAGGGCACGGCCTTCGCCCGCTCCGGGCCCAGGGCGAGGTCCACGGCGTCCTCGGCCATCACCCGGTAGGTGGTGAGCTTGCCGCCGGCGATGGTGATCAGCCCGGGCGCGACCTCCGTCACGGTGTGCTCGCGGGAGATTTTCGTGGACTGCTCGTCCCCGCCGCCCTTCTTCGTGCCCGGCTGCAGCAGCGGCCGCAGCCCGGCGTAGGTGCCGACGACGTCCTCGCGGGTGAGCGGGCGCTCCAGGACCACGTTGGCGTGGTCGATGACGTAGTCGATGTCCTCCGCGGTGGCCACCGGGTGCACCAGGTCCTGGTGGTAGGGGGTGTCGGTCGTGCCGATGATCCAGTACCGGGCCCACGGGATGATGAACAGCACCGACTTCTCGGTCTGCAGGATCAGGCCGCTCTCCCCGCGGATCCGCTCCCGCGGCACGATGATGTGGATGCCCTTGGAGGCGAGCACCTTCAGCCCGCCCTCGGCGTGGGCGAGGTCCTGGGTCTGCTCCGTCCACACCCCGGTGGCGGCGATGACGGTCTTCGCCCGGACGGTGCGCTCCTCGCCCGTCTCGAGGTCCTGGACGGTGGCCCCGACCACGCGGCCGGACGCGTCCTTGGGGAAGGCCACCGCCCGGGTCCGGTTGGCGGCCAGCGCGCCGTAGCGCACGGCGGTGCGCACGATGGTCAGCACGAGGCGGGCGTCGTCCACCTGCCCGTCCCAGTACTTCACGGCACCGACCATGGACCCGGCCTTGACGTCGGGGAAGACCCGCTGGACGCCCTTGAAGCCGTAGTGCCGCTGATAGGGCAGGGTCGCGACCTTGGCGCCGAGGTGGGCCAGGGCGTCGTAGAGGCCGATCCCGGCGGTGACGTAGGGCCGCTCCCAGAAGCGGTGGGTCAGCGGGTACAGGAAGGGCACGGGCTTCACGAGGTGGGGCGCGAGGAAGTCCAGCAGCAGCTCCCGCTCCCGCAGCGCCTCGGAGACGAGCTTGAAGTCGAGCTGCTGGAGGTAGCGCAGCCCGCCGTGGACGAGCTTGGAGGACCACTGGGACGTGCCGCCGGCCCAGTCCTGGGCCTCGATGATGCCGGTGCGCAGACCGCGGGTCGCGGCGTCGAGGGCGATGCCGGCGCCGGTGATGCCGCCGCCCACGACGAGGACGTCCAGCTCGGGGCCGTCCGCGAACTCGGCGAGCGCGTGCTGCCGTGCGGCGGGGGACAGGGTGGGTTGGGCCATGGTGGGGAGCCTTTCGGAGGGGTCGTGGGGCCGTGCTGTGGTCTGGTTCACACTCTGCGGGGAAGTGCACCTATGCTCAAATGGAATGAACGGACGTGCAGGGAAAGGGCGTAACAGTGCACGGTGATGCCGAGCTCCACCACGCGGCGGAGCTGTACTACGTGCAGGGCATGACGATGGAGGCGGTCGCGGACCGCTTCGGCGTCTCCCGCCCCACGGTCTCGCGGATGCTGCAGGCGGCGCGGGACCGGGGCATCGTGCGGATCAGCCTCTCCGCTCCCCCGGACGCCGGGCACGACCTGTCCCACCGGCTGCGGGAGGCCTTCGGGGTCACGGTGCACGTGACGGGCACCCCGCGGGGGGCCACGGACCCGCAGCGGCTGGAGTCGGTGGCGCGCTCGGCGGCGGGGCTGCTCGGGGAGTGGTTCGGGGACGGGATGACGCTGGCGGTCGCGTGGGGCACGACGACCTCCACGATCGCCGGCCACCTGCACCCCAAGACGACGCGCGACACCCTGGTGGTGCAGATGAACGGCGCGTTCAGCGCCCGCTCCCCGGGGGCCGCGCAGTCCTCGGCGCTGCTGGGCCGGATGTCGACGGCGTTCGGGGCCGCCCTGCTGCCCTTCCCCACGCCCGCGTTCTTCGACAACGTGCAGACCCGCATGCTGATGTGGCAGGAGTCGTCGGTGCGTCGGGTGCTGGCGGCGCGCAACGGCGCGGACCTGGCGGTGTTCAGCGTGGGGGCGTTCCGGGGGCCGATGATCTCCCAGGTGTACACCAACGGCTATCTCTCGGACGAGGACTTCCGGGAGCTGACGGCGCAGCGGGTGGTCGGGGACGTGTGCACGGTCTTCCTGCGCGAGGACGGGACCTACGCCGACCTGGACCTCAACCGCCGGGCGAGCGGACCCACGCCGATGGAGCTGCGGCGGATCCCGCGCCGGCTGTGCGTGGTGGCCGGGGACCACAAGGTGCCGGGGGTGGTGGGGGCCCTGCGGGCCGGGGTGGTCACCGACCTGGTGATCGACGAGCGCACGGCGGCCTCGGTGGTGCGCCACCTGTTCGGCCGCTGAGCCGCGGGCGGTCAGCGGCCGCGGACGATGCCGCGCAGCACCTCCAGCTGCTGGGCGATCTGGCGCTCCCGTCCCCGGTCGACGGGACGGTAGTAGTCGGTGCCCACGAGCTCGTCGGGCGGGTACTGCTGGGCGGCCACGCCGTTGGGCGCGTCGTGGGAGTACACGTAGTCCCGGCCGTGGCCGAGCGGGCCGGCGCCCGGGTAGTGGGCGTCGCGCAGGTGCAGGGGCACCGGCCCGGCCCGGCCGGCGCGGACGTCGGCGACCGCCTCGTTGAGCGCGGTGTAGGCGGCGTTGGACTTCGGCGCGGTGGCGAGGTGGGCGACGGCCTGGGCCAGGGGGATCCGGCCCTCCGGCATGCCGATGAGCTGGACGGCGTCGGCGGCGGCCACCGCGGTCTGCAGGGCGGTGGGGTCGGCGGTGCCGATGTCCTCCGAGGCGGAGATGATCAGCCGGCGGGCGATGAACCGGGGGTCCTCCCCGGCCTCGAGCATCCGGGCGAGGTAGTGCATGGCGGCGTCGACGTCGGAGCCGCGGATCGACTTGATGAAGGCGCTGACCACGTCGTAGTGCTGGTCCCCGTTCTTGTCGTAGCGCACGGCCGCGCGGTCCAGCGCCTCCTCCGCGTGCTCGCGGGTGATCACCGGGACCGTGGCGCCGTCCGCCCGCTCCCCGTCGGGGCCCGGTTCCTGGCCGGGCTCCGGGTCCAGCTCCGAGAGGGCCACGCCCGCGGCGGCCTCCAGGGAGGTCAGGGCCTTGCGGGCGTCCCCGCCGCACAGGTCCAGCAGGTGCTCGCGGGCCTCCGCGGACAGCTCCACCTGCCCGTCGAGGCCCCGGGGGTCGGCGACGGCGCGCTCCAGCAGCCCGGCGATGTCGGCCCGCCGCAGCGGCTGCAGGGTGAGCAGCAGCGAGCGCGAGAGCAGCGGGGAGATCACGGAGAACGACGGGTTCTCCGTGGTGGCCGCCACCAGCACCACCCACTGGTTCTCCACCCCGGGCAGCAGGGCGTCCTGCTGGGCCTTGGTGAAGCGGTGGATCTCGTCCAGGAAGAGCACGGTGGTGCGCCCGTGCAGGTCCCGGTCGGTCAGTGCCTCGTCCATCACCCGGCGCACGTCCTTGACCCCGGCGGTGATCGCGGACAGCTCCACGAACTTCCGGGACACCCCGCGGGCGATCACGTGCGCCAGGGTGGTCTTGCCGGTGCCCGGCGGGCCCCAGAGGATGATCGACGACGGCCCGGCCGGGCCGCGGTCCTCCCCCGCCAGCACCCGCAGCGGGGAGCCGGGGCGGAGCAGGTGCTGCTGGCCGACGATCTCGTCGAGGCTGCGCGGGCGCATCCGCACCGCCAGCGGGGAGCGGCCGCGGGCCCGCCGCGCCCGGCCGGGCGGGGCCTCCTCGCGGGGCCCGCCCGCGCCGGGGCCGGTGGGGTCGAGGTCGTCGAAGAGGGAGCCGGTCACGCCGTCCAGACTAGTCCCCGGCCCGGTCCCCGGCCCGCGGTGCGCCCGGCCGTGCTCAGGCCCGCCGGGGCCGGTCCAGCTCGGCGCTGTCCAGGACGAGGGTGACCGGGCCGTCGTTGACCAGCTCCACCTGCATCCGGGCCCCGAACCGGCCGGTCTCCACGCGCGCGCCGAGCTCGCGCAGCGCGTGCACGTAGGCGTCGAACAGCGGCTCCGAGACCGCTCCGGGTGCGGCGGCCGACCAGGAGGGGCGCCGGCCCCGGCGGGCGTCGCCGTAGAGGGTGAACTGGCTGATCGCCAGCACCGGGGCGCCGCGCTCCGCGCAGGAGCGCTCGCCCTCCAGCAGCCGCAGGTGCCAGGTGCGCTCGGCCAGCCTCGCCGCGGTGGCGGCGTCGTCGTCGTGGGTGACGCCCACCAGGGCGACCAGCCCGGGCTCCTCGATCCGGCCCACCACCGAGCCCTCGACGGTCACGGCGGCCCGGCTCACCCGTTGCAGAACGATGCGCATGGGCCCAGTCCACCACACCGGCGAGGGCGGGGCGGGCGCCCGGCTATCCTCGTGCCATGAGCTCGCCCGCCGCACCCGTGCTCCGGCGGCCCGGACCCGCCGCCCTGGTGGCGGAGGTGTTCGCGCCCGCCCCGCTGGTGCTGTGCCTGCTGGTGCTGGCCGGGTGGCGGGCCGCCGGGTGGCCGGGGGTCCTGTGGGGGCTCGGGACGGCGGTGCTCGTCGCGTCGCTGCCGATGCTCGTGCTGCGCGTCCTCGCCCGCCGCGGGCGGGTGGACGGGCACTTCGTGCGCTCCCGGGCGCAGCGGCTGCCCGTCTACGCCGCCACGGGCGCGCTCACCGCCCTGGTGGTGGCGGCCGAGCTGCGGCTGGGGGCCCCGGTGCTCGTGCCGGTGACCACCGGGTTCGTGCTGCTGGGCATCCTGGTGCTGCTGGTCGTGACGCTGCGCTGGAAGGTCTCCGCCCACGTGGCGACGGCGGCGTGCTGGGCCGTGGGTCTCGGCGCGCTGACTGCACCGTGGGCCGTGCCGCTCGCCGCCCCGGTCCCGGTCCTGGTGGCCCTGTCCCGGGTGCGCACCGGGGACCACACGCCGGCGCAGACGGCGGTCGGGGCGCTGATCGGCGTGCTGATCGGACTGGGCCACACCGCCGCCGTCGCCGCGCTGCGCTGAGCCGGCGCGCCGGACCGGCGCCCGGCCCGGTCCGGTCCGCCGCCCGTTCCGTCGGCCGTTCCGCCGACGGCCCCCGGGACCGCGGCGCGGCCGCGCGACAGCGGGGGCCCGCGTGCCGGAGGATGGGAGGGCGGACGGCTCCCGGCCGCCCCGACGACCCGAGACCCGAGGACCCGCCGTGCCACCACGCCCCACGACCCGCATCATGAGCGCCGCCTCGATCGGCGCCCTCGTCGTCACGCTCACCGGCTGCGGCGAGGACGCGCAGGAGGTCGACGCCGACTACGCCCAGATCTGCGTGCAGGAGGACCCGGAGACGGGCGAGGACGTGCGCGTGGACGACGACGAGTGCGACGACGACGGGCGCCCGCGCGGCTCGTTCGTCCCCATGTTCCTGTTCCTCAACGCCGGCCGCTCCTTCGCCGTGCCGCCGGTGGGCTCCCCGGTGCCCTCCTCCTCCGGCTTCACGACCACCCGCCCCCCGGCCTCCGCCACCGTGGCCCGGGGCTTCGCCCCGTCCGGGACCTCCGTGGGCCGGTCCGGGGTGTCGAAGGGCTTCGGCGGCTCCTCGAGCGGCTGGGGCTCCTGATGCGACGCGTCGACGGGCTCCCGCCCCGGCCCGGGTGGGAGCGGACCGTGCACGACGAGGGCCTCACCTACGCCTTCACCGAGCGCCCCGACGGCACCCGGTTCTCCTACTGGAACGAGACGGCCGCCTACGTCCTGTCCCCGGAGGAGGTGACGGAGCTGGAGTCCGCCACCGACGAGCTGTACCGGATGACGCTGGAGGCCGCCCGCTACATGGCCACCGGCGCGCTGGGCACCCTCGGGCTCTCCGAGGCCGCGTTCGAGCTCGCCCAGCACTCCCTGCGCCTGCGCGAGCCCTCGGTCTACGGCCGCTTCGACCTGGCCTGGGACGGCACCGGCCCGGCCAAGATGCTCGAGTTCAACGGCGACACCCCCACCGGCCTGGTGGAGGCCGCCGTGTGCCAGTGGTCCCGGGTGGAGGCGCTGCACCCCGGGCTCGGCGAGGAGCATGCGGACTTCGACCAGCTCAACGGCCTGTGGCCCATGCTCGTGCAGCGCTGGCGGCAGCGGCGGCCGGCGTCGGCCTCGGGCGTGCTGCACGTGGCCTACACCCGGGCGGAGGAGAGCGGTGAGGACGCCGCGAACGCGGCGGTGCTCGCCGCCACCGCCGCGGAGGCCGGGTACCGCACGGTGCTGCTGCCCGTGGAGGACGTGCGCTTCGACACCCGCTCGAACCGCTGGGTGCACGCCTCCGGGGACGTCGACGACCCCACGGTGGTCTCTGCCATCGAGGAGCTCTTCGCCCTGCACCCGTGGGAGGTGATGGTCGACGACGGCCCGGGCGGGTTCGTGCTGCACGACCCGCTGCTGATGCGCCACTGGTACGAGCCGGCCTGGAAGATGTTCTGCTCCACCAAGCTGCTGCTCGTGGCCCTGTGGCGGTGCTTCCCGGACCACCCCCTGCTGCTGCCGGCCTACACGGACGGGCCCCAGGGACTGGCGGAGTGGGTGCGCAAGCCCATCTTCGGCCGGGAGGGCGACGGGATCGAGATCCGCGCCCGGGACGTGCGCGTGCGCTCCGCGCGCCCCCACGACTCCCCGATGGACGTGTGGCAGGCCTACGTGCCGCTGCGCAACTTCCCCGGCTCGGACGGGGCGCCCAACCACCCGGTGGTGGGCTCCTGGGTGGTCGGCGACGACGGGGCGGCCGGTCTGGGCATCCGCGAGTCCGACGGCCCGCTCACCGACTACTGGTGCCGTTTCGTGCCCAACATCATCGACAGGAAGGGCCTGCTGTGACCGCGCACCTGCTCCCCCGGTCCATCTCCACGGCCACCTCCGCCGTGATCGGCGCGACCTCGATCGCCCCGCTGTACTCCGTGGTGGTGACCCTCGGGCTCATGCACGCCCTGGTGGGGCGGTGGACCCCGGTGGTGCTGGTCGCCGCGGTGGTCCCGATGGCGGTCGTCTCCGTCTGCTTCGCCCGGCTGGACGAGCTCTACGAGGACCAGGGCACCGTCTACCGCTGGGCCCGGGAGGCCTACGGGGCGTTCGCGGGCTTCCTGGGCGGGTGGGGGCTGTGGCTCTCCGCGACCCTCGTGCTCGCCTCCCTGGCCTGGGTCACGGCCGACTCGGTGCTCTTCGCCCTGGGCGCCGAGCCGGGCCCGGGGGTCGTCACCGCGGCGGCCGCGGCGCTCATGGCGGTCTTCGCGGCGATCTCCTCGACCGGGATCCGGGTCTCCGCGGCGGTGCAGGCCGTCCTCGCCGCCCTGCAGCTGGTCGGGGTGGGGGTGCTGGTGTGGGCCACGCGCACGGCCCCCGTCGTCGCGGGCGCCGCCGAGGACGGGGGCGAGTGGAGCGGCTTCTACACCGCCGTCCCGGCCGGTGGGGAGCCCACGGCCGGCAACCTGGCCGCCGCCCTGCTGCTGGCCCTGTTCCTGTACTGGGGCTGGGACTCGACGTTCTCCCTCACCGAGGAGTCCACCACCCAGCGCGCGCCGCGCGTCTCGGCGTGGATCGCGCTGACGGTGGTGGCCGCCGTCTACGCCGTGATCGGCTGGTCCTACGTGCCCGGGGCGTCGGTGGGCTCACCGCTGCTGGCCGGGCTCGTGGCGGTCTCGGCGGGCGCCTCGATCGGGACCACCATGATCCCCACCTCGCGCGGGCTGATGTCGATGGCCCGCGGCGGGCACCTGCCCCGGCGGTTCCTGTCCCTGTCCTTCGCCACGTGGGCCACCGCGGCCGTGGCCGCGGCGTGGATGACGTTCTCGGGCCCGCTCTTCGACGACACGGTCGGGGTGATCTCGGTGCTCGTGGCGCTGTACTACGGGCTGGCCTGCGCGGCCACCGCCAAGCTGGCGCGCACGGCGGGCGCCCGCCTGCTCGGGGCGGCCGGGGCCGCGCTCATGGCCGCGGCCCTGGTGCTGACCGGCCTGGAGTACGTGCTCTCGGCCGCCTGGGTCTGGGCGGGCGCGGTCCTGGTGCTGCTCGTGGTGCCGCTGTGGTTCCTCCTGGGCCGGGGCCGCGAGCCCCTGCCCGGCGCGCACGAGCGCGCCCCGCACCTGGAGAGCCTGCGCAGCTGAGCGGCGCACCGGGACGGCACGGGACCCGCCCCGGTGCGCCGCTCAGGGCAGCACGGTGAAGCCCCGCGGCAGCCCCCGCCGGCCCGTGAGGGCCACCAGCACCTCGGGCAGCCGCCCGGCCGGTGCGGCGATCTCGATCGCGGTGTGCCCGGCGTCGGCCAGCACGGCCTCCGGCGGCGTGCGGTCGAGACCGCACGCCGCGGCGACGTCCAGGCCGTGGACGGCCAGCTCGAAGGTGCGCGTGGGGACGTAGGCGCTCAGCCGCGTGCCGCCGACCACGGTGCGGATCACCGGGTCCTCCTCGACGGGCACCCGGGCCAGCGCCCGGCGGGCCCGCTCCAGGGACGCCCGGACCGTGGCCCCCGGGTGCCGGCCCAGCTCCCGGCCGGCCGCGGTGCCGCGCGCGGCGACCGCCGCGGGGTCGGTGGCCGCGGAGGAGAGCGCGTAGTACTGCCCGGTGCCGGTGCACACCGCCTCCCCGGCCGGGGTGCCGAGGTACTCGGCGAGGGTGACCAGGGCCCGGTGGGTGTGGCCCACCAGGGCGCGGACGTCCCAGGTGCCCAGCGCGGGCCGGGTCCAGTGGTGCGGGCGCAGCTCCTCGACGAGCTCGGCGAACCACGACCCGGCCTCGAGGAAGGCGGCGCGGGCGGCGGCAGGGTCTCGGGTCACGGCATCCCCCTGGATCGCGGCGGCCGGGCCCGGACCGCACGGCGAGGGCCGGGCCCCGTCCGGAGGGACGGGACCCGGCCCTCCGGTGAGCCGTAGCCTACTGCGCGGACGTGGCCGCGGACCCGAATCCGCCGCCGGTGGCCTGCTCCGTGACGTCCTGCGCCGCCCGGACGGTCCCGTCCGCCGGCGCTGCGGCGACCCGGCCCTCGGACTGCTTGCCGTCGGACTGCTTGCCCTCGGCCTGCTTGCCCTGGGGCGCGGCCTTGGGCTCGGGCCTGGCGTCGACCCCGGCCTCCTTGCGCTGCTGCGGCGTGATCGGCGCCGGGGCGGCCGTCAGCGGGTCGTAGCCGTTGCCGGTCTTCGGGAAGGCGATGACCTCGCGGATGGAGTCGGTCCCGGCCAGCAGGGCGACCACGCGGTCCCAGCCGAAGGCGATGCCGCCGTGCGGGGGTGCGCCGTACTTGAAGCCCTCGAGCAGGAAGCCGAACTTCTCGTCGGCCTCCTCCTGGCCGATGCCCATGACCTCGAAGACCCGCCGCTGGACGTCCTGCTGGTGGATGCGGATGGAACCGCCGCCGATCTCGTTGCCGTTGCACACGATGTCGTAGGCGTAGGCCAGGGCGTGCTCCGGGTCCTGGTCGAAGGTGTCCAGGAACTCCGGCTTGGGCGAGGTGAACGCGTGGTGCACGGCGGTCCACTGGCCGGCGCCCACGGCCACGTCGCCGGACTCCACGGCCTCGGCGGCGGACTCGAACAGGGGGGCGTCCACGACCCACACGAACGCCCAGGCGTCCTCGTCGATCAGCCCGGTGCGGTGGCCGATCTCCACGCGCGCCGCGCCCAGCAGGGCCCGGGAGGACTTCCGCTCGCCGGCGCCGAAGAAGATGCAGTCCCCGGGCTGCGCGCCGGTCGCGGCGGCCAGGCCCTCGCGCTCGGCCTCGGTGATGTTCTTGGCCACGGGACCGCTCAGCGTCCCGTCCTCCCCGATCAGCACGTAGGCCAGGCCCTTGGCGCCGCGCTGCTTGGCCCACTCCTGCCAGGCGTCCAGGGTGCGGCGCGGCTGGGAGGCCCCGCCCGGCATGACCACGGCGCCCACGTAGGGGGCCTTGAACACGCGGAAGGTGGTGTCCCGGAAGTACTCGGTGAGCTCGGTGAGCTCCAGGCCGAAGCGCAGGTCCGGCTTGTCGGAGCCGTACTTCGCCATCGCCTCGGCGTAGGTCATCCGGCGGATCGGGGTGGGGATCTCCACCCCGACGAGCCGCCACAGGGCGGCCACGATGCGCTCGCCCAGGGCGATGACGTCGTCCTGCTCCACGAAGGAGGCCTCGATGTCCAGCTGGGTGAACTCGGGCTGGCGGTCGGCGCGGAAGTCCTCGTCGCGGTAGCAGCGGGCGATCTGGTAGTACTTCTCGATCCCGCCGACCTGCAGCAGCTGCTTGAACAGCTGCGGGGACTGCGGCAGGGCGTACCAGGAGCCCGGGGCCAGGCGGGCGGGCACCAGGAAGTCGCGGGCGCCCTCCGGGGTGGAGCGGGTCAGCGTGGGCGTCTCCACCTCCGTGAACCCGTCCTCGTGCAGCAGCTCGCGGGCCACCCGGTTGGCGTCGGAGCGCAGCCGCATGATCCGGGCCGGCTCGGGCCGGCGCAGGTCCAGGTAGCGGTGGCGCAGGCGGGCGTCCTCGCCGACCTCCACGTGCTCGTCGATCTGGAAGGGCAGCGCGGCGGCCGTGTTGAGCACGGTCACGGTCTCGGCGATGACCTCCACCTCGCCGGTGGCCAGGGCGGGGTTCTCGTTGCCCTCGGGGCGGCGCTCCACGGCGCCGGTGACCTGGAGGACGAACTCGTTGCGCAGGTGGTGGAAGTCCGCCTCGTCGCGCACCACGATCTGCGCCACCCCGGAGGCGTCGCGCAGGTCCAGGAAGGCCACCCCTCCGTGGTCGCGGCGCCGGCCGACCCAGCCGGCCAGCGTGACGGTCTCTCCGATGTGCTCGGCGCGCAGCTCGCCGAGGTTGTGTGTGCGCAGCACTCAAAAACCCTTCGTCGTTCGGGAGGTCCGGACGGGGCGGCGCGGATCGCGCGTTTGCCCGGGATTCACCCGGTGCCCCTACTCTCGTTCGGGAACGAGTTTACAGCCCGCCCTCCGGGCCCAGGACGACGACGGGACCACCCATGAGCAGCTCCCCCGGCCACCCGGCCCTCGCCCGCCGGCTGGGCACCTCCGACGCCACCGTGATCGGGGTGGGCTCCATGGTCGGGGCGGGGGTGTTCGTGGCCTTCGCCCCGGCCGCCGCCCACGCCGGGCCGTGGCTGCCCGCGGCGCTGCTGCTCGCGGCGGTGGTCGCCTGGTGCAACGCGACGTCGACCGCCCAGCTGGCCGCCGTGCACCCCGCCTCGGGCGGGACCTACCTCTACGCGAACCGGCAGCTCGGCCCCTGGCCGGGCTTCGTGGCCGGGTGGGGCTTCGTCACCGGCAAGACCGCCTCGGCGGCGGCCATGTCGCTGACCTTCGGCCTCTACGTCGCGGAGCTGCTGGGGGCGGGCGACGCCGGGGCGCGGCTGCTCGCCGTCGTCGCCGTCCTGGGCCTCACCGCGGTGAACCTCGGCGGGGTGAGCCGCACCGCCCGGCTGACGAAGCTGCTGGTCGTCCCCGTCCTGGCCGTGCTCCTGGCCGTGACGGTGCTGCTCTACGGCGTCCCGGGCCCGGCGGCCGGAACGGCGCCCGGATGGGAGGGCGGCGGATGGGGCGTGCTGCCCGCGGCGGGGACCCTGTTCTTCGCCTTCGCCGGCTACGCCCGCGTGGCGACCCTCGGCGAGGAGGTCCGGGACCCGGCCCGGACCATTCCGCGGGCGGTGCTCGGCGCCCTGGCGCTCACCCTGGTGCTCTACGCGGCGCTGGGGCTGGGCCTGCTCCGGTTCCTCGGGGCGGAGCGGCTCGCGGCGTCGACCGCGCCCCTGCTCACGGCGGTCGAGCAGACGGGATGGTCCGCCGGGGCCACGACCGCCGGCGCCGTGCTGGTCACCGCCGCCGCGGCCCTGGCCACGCTGGGGGCGCTGCTGGCCCTGGTCGCCGGCATCTCCCGGACGGTGCTGGCCATGGCCCGGCAGCGGGACCTGCCCGCCCGGCTGGGTGCGGTGTCGCAGCGGCACCGGGCGCCGTGGGCCGCGGAGCTGGCCGTGGCCGGGGTCGTGGTGGTGCTCGTGCTCGCCGGGGACGTGCGCACCGTGATCGGGTTCTCCAGCTTCGGGGTGCTCGTCTACTACTCCCTGGCGAACCTCTCCGCGCTCACGCTGGCCGAGCGCCCCGGCTGGGCCCCGCGGGCCGTCAACGCCGTGGGCCTGGCCGGCTGCCTGCTGCTGGCCTGCACGCTCCCGGCGGCCTCGGTGCTGACGATGCTGGGGGTGTTCGCCGTGGGCCTGGCCGGCCGCGCGCTGGCCCTGTCCCGGCGGCGCTGACCCCGCCCCGAACACCCGGGCCTCGCCCTGCCCCCTCCCTGTCCGGCCCAGTCCCCGTGTCCCCCTGTCCCCCTGTCCCACCCGCTGCCCCCTTCCCGTCCCACCGACGCCGAGTCCCCAGCCCCGCGGCATGTCCCCAGGAGAATGCCTGGGGAAACGGGACAGGACGGGGGACTCGACGGCCCGGGCGACGCAGAGGTGGGGAGTCGACGGATCAAGTCACCCGGACTCGGGGACCCGACGGGCCGGGCCACCGAGACGTGGGGACTCGGTGGGAGCCGGGTCCGGGGCGGTCAGGCGTGCGCGGAGCGCACCACCGGGCGCAGGTCCTCGGCCGGCGGCGCCCAGGCGGCGGGGTCGGCGCCGACCTGCTCGCCGGAGCGGATGTCCTTGACCTCGTGGGTCAGGTTCCCGTCCTCGGCGCGGACCGTGAACCACACGTAGGGGATGCCGCGGCGCTCCGCGTAGCGGATCTGCTTGCCGAACCTCGCGGCGCTGGCCGAGACCTCGCACGCGATGCCCCGGGCGCGCAGCTGCCCGGCCACGTCCTGGGCCTGCGACCAGGACTCCTCGTCCACGAGCGAGACCAGCACCGCGGTGGGCACCGTCCGGGAGGCCGCGGCCATGCCCTGGGAGAGGATGCGGGAGACCAGGCGGGTGACGCCCACGGACAGGCCCACCCCGGGATAGGTCTTCTTGCCGGTGGACGCCAGGGACTCGTAGCGCCCCCCGGAGCAGACGGAGCCCAGCTGCTCGTGGCCCACCAGCACGGTCTCGTAGACGGTGCCCGTGTAGTAGTCCAGGCCGCGGGCGATGGACAGGTCGGCCACCACCGTCCCGGGGGCCCGGCGGGAGGCCTCGCCCACCACCTCGGCGAGCTCCTGCAGCCCCTCCTCGAGCAGCTGGGTGTTCACCCCGAGCGCGCGGACCTGCTCCACGAAGGAGGTGTCCTCGGTGCGGATGGACGCCAGCTGCAGGGCGGCCCGGGCCTGCTCGGGGGACGCCCCGAGCTCGTCGCAGAGGGCCTGGGCGACCCGCTCGGGCCCGATCTTCTCGAGCTTGTCGATGTTGCGCAGCACGCCGGCCGTGTCCTGCAGGCCGATGCCGCGGTAGAACCCCTCGGCCAGCTTGCGGTTGTTCACCCGCAGCACGAACGGCGGGATCGGCAGCTTCGACAGCGCGTCGATCATCACCAGCGCCAGCTCCACGTCGTAGCGGAACGGCAGCACGCCGTCGCCGACCACGTCGATGTCCGCCTGGGTGAACTCGCGGGCGCGGCCCTCCTGCGGGCGCTCGCCGCGCCAGACCTTCTGCATCTGGTAGCGGCGGAAGGGGAACGTGAGGTGCCCGCCGTTCTCCACCACGTACCGGGCGAAGGGCACGGTGAGGTCGAAGTGCAGGGCCAGGCGGGCGTCGTCCTTCTCCGGGGCGTCCTCGTCCTCCTGCAGGCGCGAGACGACGTAGACCTCCTTGTCGATCTCCCCCTTGCGCAGCAGCTGCCCGACCGTCTCCACCGCCCGCGTCTCGATGGAGGAGAAGCCGTGCAGCTCGAAGGTCTCCCGCAGCACGTCCAGGACGTGCAGCTCGACCAGACGCTCCTCCGGAAGCCATTCGGGGAAACCGGACAGGGAGGTCTTGCGGGCCATGGGGAGGTGCTCCTCGGGTGGGACGGCGGCGGGCGGCGGACCGTGCGGGCCGGACGGGCCGGACGGTTCCGCACTCATCCTAGAGAGCCGCCCCCGCCCGGCCCAAAGCACCGCCCCGCGCACCGGCCCCGGGCCCGGCGCCCCCAAGCCCGGAGCGGCCCGGCCCGCGGCCCCCGCGGCCCCCGCCCCCGGCCCGCCGGTCGCCCCGCCGGGCGCCGCGCCGCCCGTGGCGGCCCCGCCGGCGGCGGCTCCCGCGCGGGCCTCGC